>JASBZD010000064.1 GCA_029983595.1 Peptoniphilaceae bacterium | reverse complement strand
AAACCGAAATAAAATTCTAATTGGCTTTAATATTAAAATCCGTATTTTTCGTCAGTAGATTTATAAACTACTTCACCATTAATTATTGTATAAAGGGATTCTGCACTAGTAGATAAAATTGGGTTATCTGACCAAACTACTAAATCAGCATCTTTTCCAACTTCTAAACTTCCTACTCTGTCAGAGATTCCAGTGATATTTGCTGCATTTATAGTAATTGCTCTTAAAGCTTCATATTCTGGAAGTCCAGAGCGATGTGCAAGTCCTGCGCAAATATTAATTTGAGATGTAGGGATAACTGGATTGTCAGTCATAATAGCTACATTTTTACCAGCATTATATAAAGCTGCTGGAGTTTTATAATTTCTATTTTTAAGCTCATATTTTGCTGCATTAGAAAGATTTGGCCCAACAATTAGCTCATATTTTTCATTTGCTAGCTCTTCTGCGATTAGATGACCTTCAGTAACATGATCAAGAGTCATCTCTAGATCAAACTCTTTAGCTAGACGAATAGCAGAGAATATATCGTCTGATCTATGTGCGTGAGCTTTAAGTGGGATTTCTTTTTTTAGAACTGGAATAAATGCTTCATATTTAGCATTCCATTCTACTTCTTTTCCAGATTCTTTTTTTTCTAGATATTCTTTAGCTTTAGAGATAAATTCTCTCATTAAAGCCATAGTACCCATTCTAGTTATCGGAGTCTGATTTCTCTCGCTATAAACTCTCTTAGGATTTTCACCAAAAGCTATCTTCATCGCAACAGGGTTTTTAATAATCATATCATCTACGCGATTTCCATAAGTTTTTATAGCTACAAATGTTCCGCCTATTGGGTTTGCGCTACCTGGCCCAGTTACTACAGATGTAACACCAGCTTGGCGAGCTATTAAAAATCCTTTATCTTCTGGATAAATGCCATCTATCGCTCTCATTTGTGGAGTGATAGGATCAGTCATTTCGTTATAATCAGCTCCCTCAAATCTGATGCCTTCTTCATCTAGACCGATATGAGAATGTGCATCAACTAGACCTGGAGTTACCATATTGCCTTTTGCATCAATTACTTCACACCCATCTGGGATATTTAAATCAGTTCCGATTTCTTTAATTTTTCCATCTTCTATAAGTACACTGCCATTTTCAATAGGCTCATCAGCCATTGTATAGATTTTTCCGTTAACTATTGCTAACATTTTTTCTTCCTTTCTTTTTATCAGAGATTTCTTATTTACTCGATTATATCAGATTCTTCTGTTAGTGTTAAATTCTCTTTAGGCATTTTTTTAAATTCACGATTTAAGAAAAATACTACTAGTAAAAAAGATAGCAAATCAGCAGTAGGGGCGGCATATGCTATTCCATTTAGTCCAAATATTTTTGGATAGATCATTAAAAGAGGAATTAAGAATAATACATTTTTTGAAAGAGAAATAGTCGCACCGATTTTTGGTTTCCCGATAGTATTAAAGAAAGTACCTCCAGAATATTGAACTCCATTTAAAAACATTAGTGATAAAAATATCCTCATATATCTTATTCCATATTCAAAATATAGATCTGATCCTTCTCCAAAGATCCCAATTATCTGGCGAGGGAATAGTTGGAAAATTATAAAAAATATTACTGAAACTATAAAAGACGATTTAAGTAATAATTTTGCAGTTTCTCTTACTCTAGCAAAATTTCTAGCTCCATAGTTATAACTGATAATTGGCTGAGAACCATTAATTAGGCCGATATTAAATGATGTAAATAAAACTGTAATTTTCATTACTATGCCAAATATCGCAATAGGTATAGAGCTTCCATAAATTGATAACTCGCCATATTTTTTTAGTTCATTATTAAAAACTACTTGGACAAACACATTTGATAATTGGAAGGCGAGAGTACCAAACCCAAGAGACATAATTAATCTTAAATCTGTAAGTTTAGGTTTTAGATCAGATAATCTAAGTTCCACTGATTTAAAATCTTTAAAATATAATAGTAAAATAATACCTGATAAACTTTGACTAATTACTGTAGCTATTGCAGCACCTTTCATACCCCACTTAAATATAAAAATAAATAATGGATCTAAAATAGTATTTAAAATCGCTCCAAATAATATAGCGCGCATACTATATTTTGCAGCTCCATCTGCGCGGACTAGATGGTTAAGGCCTATAGCCCATATTGAAAATGGCGTACCTAAAACTGCAATACTTAAATATTCTGTAGCTAGATTAAAAATATCATCTGTTGCGCCAAAAAATTTTAAAGCTCTAGAAATGTTAAAACTAAAGACGATGGAAATAATTAAACCAGCTATAAATAATGACGATATAGCAGTACCTATAATACTTCTAGCGACTTTTTCTCTTCTTGCTCCAAGATTTAGATTAAATCCAGCAGCACCACCCACCCCTAACATAAGCCCAAAAGATAGGCATATAGTAAAAAATGGGAAAGCTATACTAGTAGCTGCATTTCCCTTATATCCCATACCCCAGCCGATAAAAATCTGGTCGACTATATTATATAAAGCGTTGGTCACGTTTGCGATAATAGCTGGTGTTGCAAATTTAATAAATAATTTATTTACTGGCATATAGCCTATTTTATTTCTATTTTCCATAATAATTACTATCCACTTTTTTAAAAATAATACTATATAAAATTATACACTAAGAATAAAATTGTTAAATGATAAAAATATTTCTAAAAATATGGTTATTAAAATATTTTGGGGGGTAATATAGAATTAGTAAGATAAATTGCAACTAAAATACTAAAGATTAAAAACGAAAAAAGGAAGGTATAATCACATGGCAAGAAATTTTGAAACGTTTAGAACTGAGCAAGAACTTATCGACAGAATAGAAGAACTTAGAGCAGCTGGATATGCAGACTCTGAAATTGAAGTTTTATCTAACAACAAAATCGAAGATGTAAACTATGCTAACTATGGAAAAATTGAAGAACCTGAAACTTTTGGAGATAAAGTTAGAACTTTCTTTACTGGCGAAGAACCAGTTTATCATTTAGATAGATATGGATTTGACGATGCTACTAGAGAAGAAGCACTTACTGCTTTAGAAAATGGATATTATCTTCTTGAAGTAAATAGAGATGATTACTATGATAATCCAGAATTATATGAAAGCAGATTAGGATATGTAGACGAAGATATCAGAACTAGAGATGACTTAACTGCTGAACAAAAAATCGTTCTTCACGAAGAAAGATTAAGAGTTAATAAAGAAAAAGTTCAAACTGGTGAAGTTAGAATTGATAAAGAAGTAGTTACTGAAACTCAAGAATTTGATGTACCACTAGAAAAAGAAAGAGTTACTGTAGAGAGAAGAGAGCTTAACGATGACGCTAAAGGATATGAATTCGGTTCAGATTCTGAAACTATCTCTGTACCAATTACTGAAGAAAGAGTATCAGTAGAAAAAGATACTGTAGCTACAGAAGAATTATCAATTAATAGAGACGTTTATACTGAAACTGAAAAAGTTTCTGGTGAAGTAAGAAAAGAAAGAGCTCACATTGTAGATGATTCAGAAGGTCTTACTGAAGAAGAAAGACTAAACTTAGATAAATAAGTAGAGTTAGTCAATAAATATAATTGCAAATAAACTATTTTTGACTAAATTAGGGGCTATTTTAATAGCTCCTTTTAAATTGCGTAAAAATTTTAAACTTATCTAATTTTTTATGTATAATAATATTAAAGCAATAAAATATAAAAGAGGTTATTATGAATTTACATAATTTAGTAGAGGCTCAAAGAGAGTATTTTTATAAAGATGAAACTAAAGATCTATCATTTAGGCTTTTTATGTTAAATAAGCTAGAAGAAATAGTAGATCTTTATGAAGAAGATGTTATAGAAGCGCTGTATTTAGATCTAGGAAAGTCTGGTTTTGAAGCGTATTCTACAGAAATTTTTATGATAAAAGAAGAAATTAGATATATAAAAAGAAATCTAAAATACTGGATGGAACCTGAAAGAGAAAAAACACCAATTATTTCTATGCCTGCTGAGAGTTTTACATATTATGAGCCTCTAGGAGTAAATTTAATAATTTCTCCATGGAATTATCCTATACAGCTTGCATTAACTCCTCTAGTAGGCTCTATTGCAGCTGGTAATACTTCAATTATTAAACCATCTAGCAAATCAAAAAATTCTACAGAACTTTTGATAGAAATGATTAATAATAATTTTCCAAATGAATTTATTTATGTAGTTGATCCAGAAGAAATATCTAGAGAAGAGCTCTTATATGAAAAATATGACCATATATTTTTTACTGGAAGTCCAAAGTCTGGGCGAAATATTATGGAGGCAGCAGCCAAAAACCTTATTAAAGTTACTTTAGAGCTAGGTGGAAAAAGTCCATGTATTGTAGATGAAACTGCTAATCTTAAAGTAGCTGCAAAGAGAATCGTATGGGGAAAACTTACTAATTCTGGACAGACTTGTATTGCACCAGATTATCTAGCTTTAAAAAATAGCATTAAAGAAGAGTTTATTGAGATTTTAAAAGATACTATAAATGAGTTTTATGGTGATAATCCACTAGAAAATCCAGAATACCCTAAAATAATTGATAGAAAACACTTTGATAAGCTAGTAGAACTTATTAGAGATCAAGAAATAGTATTTGGTGGAAATTATGATAGCGAAAAACTAAAGATTTCTCCAACAATTATAGATAATGTAAATATTGAAAATAAACTTATGAAAGAGGAGATTTTTGGGCCGATATTTCCAATTCTTACTTTTAATGAGTTAGATGGTCTTATTTATACCTTAAAACGTATGGAAAAACCTCTAGCATTATATTATTTTACGAAAGATCAAGATAGTTATAAGAAAGTTATAGACTCTATCTCATTTGGTGGAGGATGTATTAATGATACGCTATCTCATGTGGCTAGCTCATATCTAGAGTTTGGCGGTGTGGGAAATAGCGGAATGGGAGGATATCATGGAAAATATAGCTTTATCACTTTTTCTAATCGAAAATCAGTAATGGTTAGAAATACTAATATAGACCCAGATATAAAATATCCTCCTTATGGTGATACTAAATATTCACTTCTAAAAAAATTCACAAAATAATTATAAAAATAGCTAGGAAAGACTTATGCGCCGATCCTAGCTTTTTTTGATATAAGTTTTACAATTAGTGGAATGAGAATAATCTGTAAAATTATCCCAGGAAAACCAGTAATTATAGAGCCCTTTATATAATTTATAAACCCCAGATCTAGGTTAAATAAATTTGATAATATAAAGGCTATAAATCCTGCTGCTACTCTCCCGAGAATCATTGAAATAATTAACGATACATAAGTATTAAGCCCTAAAATATAAGAAATATATCCAGAGACTAAACCATACACTAAAAGCTCAGCTATCATTATAGGAAGCATTGGGAAAGCTGGTGGCATTCCAGTTAGAATTGAAGATAAGATTGGAGTTATAATTCCTATAATCATCCCAGAAATTGGGCCTAATATCATACCTCCTAAAATAACTGGTATATGCATTGGTAAGAATATTTTTCCAGATAGACCTGATAAATGAAAAATTGATGGAAAAATTATTCCAAGTGCTATAAATAATGCAGTATAAACTAATTTTTTTGATTTCATTTTCTAAAAAACTCCTCTATTTTTAATATTAACTCATCAGTATTATAAGAATCTAATGCAAGTTTCTCCATTGGACAAGTATCACTTCTATCACGATTTTTTATCTCATCTACTAAAATAGAATAATCAAATTCTATCTGAGTTTTCTTAAGAATTTCTAACGCATGATTAGAGATAACTTCAGCATAAAGAGATTTTATCTCAGCATCTATAAGTAGCATAGCTGCAGCTTTTCCAATTACTCTATCGGCTATCGTGGCATTTTTTAGAAGATTTTTTTCTTTATTATATATTTCTAAAATAGGCTTTAGGCCACGATTATCTGATTTTTTTAATATCTCTCCACTTTTTACTAGTATAAATGTATTTTCACTTTGTAATAAACTATTTTTTGCAAATTCTAAATCTTTCATAAGAGTTATTTTAGCATATTTTTTTTATTATTGATATTTAGTTAGCTAAATTTTATAGAGGGTATAAATTAGTAGGAGAAGTTTTGGAGGTTAAAATGAAAGAAATACTTACTTTTAAAACTGAAGATATCTTAATTGATAAAATAACTGATCTAAAAATTGAGGGAATTACAGAAGACCAGCTTAAAATTATCGCGAAAAAAGAAATAACCGATGATTTTTTTAATACTTTTAGTGGAAAGATTGAAAAAGCAAATGTAAAGAGTGGTATAGCTAAAATATTTAGTGGTGGATATCCTACTCCAGATTTAGAAAGATATGGAATTGACGAAAAAGATAGAATTGATTATGAAAATGAGTTAAATAATGGAAATTATGTGCTAATAATTGAGAAGGGGGATTTATAATTTTGAGAAATTATGAAGTATTTAATAATAGGGAAGCTATTTTAGAAAGACTTGAAGAGCTTAAATCTGAAGGGATTAGCGAGGCTGAGATTGAAGTTTTTAATTCTAGTGAAGAAGAGCAAGAATATCTACGTGGCCTGGGTCTTGAAATTTATCGCGAGGACGATGGATTTGTGCCACTTTTTACTAAAGAGCCTAGTGTAGAGGAGCTAGATAGATATAACCTTACTAGAGGTGATCTAGAGGAGGCTCGTGGCGATATTGAGGCTGGGAGATATATTCTTCATGTAAATCGCTTAAATTATTATGAAGATTATTATGGAGAAGATGATTCTTTAGATAATATTCACGATAAAGATTATATAGAAGATAATCCTACGATGATTTTACATGAGGAAAGACTTAGAGTTAGTAAAGATAGAGTTAAAACTGGCGAGGTGAAAATTTCTAAATCTACCATAACTGAAGATCAGGAATTTGATGTAGATTATGAAAAAGATGATGTTAT
>JASBZD010000063.1 GCA_029983595.1 Peptoniphilaceae bacterium | reverse complement strand
GTAGGCTTTCTTTTTACATTTTTTTCCATAATTCAACCTCCCTAAAGTTAAATTAATCTAATAATAGTTAATAACTTTTATTAAGTCAATGAAAATACCAGATTAATTTCGCTATTTTTACATAAAATTTACACAAACTCATATTTATAAAAAAATAAGTTCTAATTAAGCAATTTATACTTAATTAGAACTCATTTAAATATCTTATTAAATTTTTATATTTTCTAATTTTAATTTATGATTTATCTCACCGATAACTGATAATTTATCGGCAGCCCATAATGGAGCCACAAGTTTAGACTTCTCCCCATCACCGGTAATGCGATGAATAACCACCTTTCCGTCTAGAATTTTTATAGCTTCTACCACTAGATCAGTATATTCATCTTTAGAAAGAAGGTCTATATTCCCTTTAAGATATTCATTATATATAGGAGAGTCATTTTGGATATATAAATTATGGATTTTTATCCCAAATGCATCTTTTTCTCTTACATATTTTATAGAATCTAGCATATCTTTATGCGACTCACCAGGTAGACCAAAGATTACATGAAGAATATATTTTATGCCTCTTTTATTTAAATCATCTAAAATATTATCTAGGAATTTATGAGAATATCCGCGATTTATATAATCTATGGTATTTTCATTTATAGATTGCATGCCTATTTCTAACCATACTTCCTTAATTTTTGATAAGTCTTCTAGATAATCTAGGATTTCATCATCTAGACAGTCTGCCCTAGTCGCGATAGAAATCCCAATAATATCAGGATCATCTAATACTAATTCATAAATTCTTTTTAAATAATTTATATCGCCATAAGTATTGGTAAAATTTTGAAAATATCCCATAAACTTATTTACGTCCCATTTTCTTTTGGCGATTTCTTTTTGGGTTTTTATCTGCTCTTTTAAATTTTTATCCCCATCGGTAAAATCGCCTGCACCTTTTTCGCTACAAAAAATACAACCTTTATGAGATAAAGTACCATCACGGTTTGGGCATGAAAAATGCGCATCAAGGCTTAATTTACCAATTTTTTCTCCATATTTATCTTTAAAATATCTATTTAAACTTAAATATCTTTCTATTTTTATCACCTAGATATATTTTAGCATAATTAAGAAATCATAATTGTACCGAAATTAGATTCTAATAAAATATTCCAAATTATTTAGCTTGAAACCATGGTTATCTTGGCCGAGCGGACTTAGCGTATCGAAAGCAAATAATTTGGGCGTAACTTTATAATAGCCGATTAACTAAGGAAAAAGACACCTTAAAAATCTTTGAATTAAATAAGTTTGAAATATCAAACCCACCTCCACGAAGCTTTCTCCAGTACATTGAAGTTAGTTACGCTCAATGACTTGAAATCCTCGAACTCGGAGATAAATTAAATAATGTCTATTAGATTTTTAAATTTATAAAAGTATTACCATAATTTTAAAATTATATTTTGCAAGTCCTCAAACAGCGAGGATTTCCGAGTCGTCATTTTCGCGTCTAACTTCTAATGTCCTTTCGTGACCTTCTTTGGAGGTTAGGGTTTGAATTATTGTTAATATTTTTTAAAATAATTTGGGCGTAACTTTATAATAGCTAATTACTTAATTAAGATACTTGACTTCTGCGCCAATGGGTTTGTATATTAAATAAATCATAAGTACATTAAAATTAAATACTAAAAAAGCCCAAATTATTTAGCTTGAGATCATGGTTATCTTGGCCGAGCGGCCTGAGCGTGTCGAAAGCAAATAACTTGGGCGAAACTCTAATGAAAGCTAAAATGATTTATAATTAAACTTTATTTATCAACAAAAAAACAGACCCATTAAGGATCTGCTTAAATCATAATCTAATCTTTCTTCTCTAATTTAATAATATTAGATTTCCATAAAAGATATGCCACTAAAATCGCAACAGCTAACATACCTAGCATTACATAGCCTTGGTTTTTACCAAAATCTATAAATTGATATAAAACTATAGTAATAATCATACAAATTACCGCAACTAGAGGTTTCTTACTAGCTTTATAAGGTCCAGCTGTTGTACTAATAAATGCTGAAATCGCCATAGAACCATAAAGTGCTGGTAAAATATATGATGTAGCAGTAGTAACTACTGGACTTTCTAAAATCGGTTGAAGAGGAGTAAGAAGTAAAAGCCCTACAAAGATTATAATAACTGTTGTAATACTAGAAATAGTTACAGCAATCATCCCCATAACGTCAGCCTCTTCAGTTCCCGGTGTCGCCCCAATAGAATCTATCGCATTAAGATAGCATGGGAATTTAAGATTCATTACATTTCCCATAATAGAGTTTATATAACAAGTATTTCCAGCTACCGGAATCATAGTCATCTGCTCAGAAATTGTAGTTGGTACATATAAAGCAAGAAGTGGACCAGCAGCTGCTGCTACAGTTGCAAAACTTGGCCAAATCCCAAATACTGTACATACAATAGAAGGAACACCTAACATCACAAGTATAGCAAAAATCGTCGCATATCTACCATATTTATATGTATTATTCATATAGGCACTAACGCCTGATGTCTTTTTTACAGAATTATCCATTTTTTACCTCCTACATTTTCCCTACTAAGAATACCGCAGCTGCCATACCAATAATTAGCGCAAAACTCATAACAAAATCTCCAAGCCATTTTTGGTTAAACTTCTTGCTCATCCAAGATAATAAAACCGTAACAAAAGCCGAGATAATAGCAACAGCCGCATGAACTCTAGAATTAAATAGTTGACCAGTTAAGAAAACTGACATCATACCAATAATTAAAACTGATAAAGCTAAATCTCTAAATGGAGATTCTTTAGTTCCCTCACCACTAGCTATTTTTTTATGATATGGCTCTAAGAAAAAGATATTAATAACCATACCAGTCATAATACATATACTCATAACGAACATAATAATACCAATAGCATTAATATCGCCAGAAGTAGTAAAAGCCGATAAATCCTCATATCCTACACCTTTTACAGCAAGATCGGCAGAAATAAGCTCATAAGATAATGAACCAACAACTGATAATCTAAACCAAGGCCATGGAACACCTAAAATAGGTACAAGAGTAATAAGTCCAATAATTACAGAAATTGATGGAACAATCGAAAAGATAACAGAAGATTTAATAGTAGATTTTATTTTATCCTCAGCTATTCCCATCTCTTTAGCTCTTTTAACTGCTCTTCTAAAAAAGAAAACGCAAATAAGAGTAAACATCAAAATCCCAATTCCAACTATAATAAAAAGTATCTTACTATTAAGTACGTCAAAAACATCCATATTATATACCTCCCTAAATTTTTAAAAATATACCTTATTATAATTTTAACATAAAATATAATAAAGATCTAAATATCTCCATAAAAAAAGCACCCCTAAGGGCGCTTTTTAAATTTTATTCTAATTAGAATTCCATGTTTGCCATTCTAACGTAGTTTTGGTATCTTCTCTTAGCATCTCTTTCAGCTTTTTCATATAACTCTTCAGCTTTTTGAGGTTGGATTTTTTCAAGAGATTTAAATCTATTTTCTTTTAAAATAAATTCTCTGAAGCTTTCAGTTGGTTCTTTAGAATCTAGTGTGAATGGGTTTTTACCTTCTTCTTCTAAAGTTGGGTTATATCTGAATAGGTGCCAGTAACCTGATGCTACTGCATCTTTTTCTCTAGTTTGAGTTCTACCCATACCAACTTTTTTAATTCCGTGGTTGATACATGGAGCGTAAGCGATGATTAGTGATGGTCCATCATAGCTTTCAGCTTCTTGGATAGCTTTTAGAGTATGAGCTTGGTTAGCTCCCATTGCTACTTGTGCTACATATACATATCCGTAAGTAGTCATCATTAGACCTAAGTCTTTCTTTCTTACGTCTTTACCACCAGCAGCGAATTTAGCTATTGCTGCAGCTGGAGTAGCTTTAGAAGATTGTCCACCTGTGTTTGAGTAAACTTCTGTATCGAATACTAACATGTTGATGTCTTCACCAGAAGCTAATACGTGGTCTAATCCACCGAATCCGATGTCATAAGCCCATCCGTCTCCACCAAATACCCAGATAGATCTCTTAATTATATATTCTTTTAATTCTTCTACTTCTTCTAAGATGCCGTCAACTTCATCATTTCCAGATTTTTTACCATATCTAGAAGCAAGTTCGCCATATACTTCTTTAGTGATTCTAGCATCTCTTTCATTATCTAACCATTTTCTGTAGATATCGTTAAGTTCTGAATCGATTCCTAAATCTAGGTGTCTTTCCATTAAGTTTCTAAGTCTAGTACGTCGTTGGTTAACTCCTAGTAAGAAACCATATCCATATTCAGCGTTATCTTCGAATAATGAATTAGCCCATGTTGGACCATATCCATCTTGGTTAGTACAGAATACTGTTGAAGGAGCTGAACCACCCCAGATTGATGAACAACCTGTAGCATTAGCTATCATCATTCTATCTCCATAAAGTTGAGTAATGATTTTAGCGTATGGAGTTTCACCACATCCAGCACAAGCACCTGAGAATTCAAGTAATGGTTGTCTGAATTGTGAGTTTTTAACGTTTGTAGGTTCTAGGTTTCTTTCTTCAGCTTTATTTCTTAAGCTCATTGCATAGTCCCAGTTACCTTTTTGAGCTTCGTATTGTTCTTCAAATGGTTGCATTACGATAGCTTTTTCTTTAGCTGGACATACGTCTACACAGTTACCGCATCCTGTACAGTCTAGAGTAGATACTTGGATTTTGTAAGTTAATCCTTCTAATCCTTTACCTTTAGCTTCTAGTGTTGGGAAGTTTTCTGGTTTATTAGCTTCTTCTTCTTCGTCTAGTAAGAATGGTCTAATTACTGCGTGTGGACATACATATGAACATTGGTTACATTGGATACAATTTTCTGGAATCCACATTGGTACATTTACTGCAATACCACGTTTTTCATATGCTGATGTACCTTGTGGGAATGTACCGTCTTCCATTCCTACGAATGCAGATACTGGAAGTTCGTTACCTTCTTGTTTAGTCATTGCATCTAGAATGTATTTAACAAATTCAGGTCTGTCTTTTTCTTCTTTTGGTTGTTCTTTTGCGTCTTTCCAAGATTCTGGAACTTCTATTTTAGTAAATCCATCTAAACCACGTTCTACAGCTTTGTAGTTCATGTTTACTACTTCTTCACCTTTAGATCCGTATGCTTTTACGATAGATTCTTTTAATTTTTCTGTAGCGAAATCGATTGGTAATACTTTTGATAATGCGAAGAATGCAGCTTGCATAATCATGTTAGTTCTACCACCAAGTCCTATTTCAGCAGCTATTTTTGTAGCGTTGATTGTATAGAAGTTGATTTCGTTTTCGTATATAAATCTCTTCATTGAAGCTGGTACGTTTTCTTCTAGGTCTTTTTCATCCCATAGTGTGTTTAGTAAGAATGTACCACCTTTTTTGATTCCTTTTAGGATATCATATTTGTCTAAGTATGATTGCATTGAGCAAGATACAAAGTCAGGATTTTCTACTAAGTAAGTAGATTTAATTGGAGTATTACCAAATCTTAAGTGAGATATTGTAATACCACCAGATTTTTTAGAGTCATAATCGAAGTAACCTTGAGCATACATGTCTGTGTTATCCCCGATAATTGCTATAGCTTGTTTGTTAGCTCCTACTGTACCATCAGATCCGAATCCCCAGAATTTACATTGGATAGTTCCTTCAGGTGAAGTGTGGATTCTATTAGATGCATCAAGTGAGATGTTATTTACATCATCTACGATTCCGATTGTGAATTCCCATTGTGGTGCATCTTGTTTTAAGTTTTCATATACTGCTAAGATATCAGATGGAGTAGTGTTTTTAGAACCTAATCCAAATCTACCTCTTGTGATAACTGGTTTTTCTTCTCTATCGTAGAATGAGTTTACTACGTCTAGATATAAAGGTTCTCCATTAGATCCTTTTTCTTTAGTTCTGTCTAATACTGCGATTTTTTCTACAGATTTTGGTAATACATCAAACATGTATTCTTTAGCCCAAGGTCTGAATAGGTGAACTTTTACTAAACCAACTTTTTCGCCTTGTTCTACTAAGTAATCTACAGTTTCTTCTATAGTTTCAGTTACAGAACCCATAGCCATAATTACTTTATCTGCATCAGGAGCACCATAGTATACAAATGGTTTATATTCTCTTCCTGTAAGTCTAGACATTTCATTCATGTATTTTTCAACTACTGCAGGAACTGCTTCATAATATGGGTTAGCTCCTTCAGCTTGTTGGAAGTAAACGTCTGGGTTTTGAGCAGTACCACGAGTTTTTGGGTTAGATGGGTTTAGAGATCTTTCTCTAAATTCCATAACTTTCTTTCTATCTAGTAGTTTATTTAAATCATCATAATCTAAGATTTCGATTTTTTGAATTTCGTGAGAAGTTCTAAATCCGTCAAAGAAGTGTACGAATGGAACTCTAGTGTCGATAGCTGTTAAGTGAGCTACAGAACCAAGGTCCATAACTTCTTGTACTGAACCAGAAGCTAGTATAGCAAAGCCAGTTTGTCTTGTAGCCATAACGTCTTGGTGGTCACCAAAGATAGAAAGAGCGTGAGTAGCAATAGCTCTAGCTGAAACGTGGATTACTCCTGGAAGTAATTCCCCTGCAATTTTATACATGTTAGGAATCATAAGTAGTAGACCTTGAGAAGCTGTATAAGTAGTAGTTAAAGCTCCAGCTTGTAAAGATCCATGAACCGCAGCAGCAGCTCCGGCTTCTGATTGCATTTCTGTAACTTTTACTTTTTGGCCATATACGTTTAGTCTACCTTGAGCAGACCATTTATCTACATACTCAGCCATGTCTGAAGATGGTGTAATCGGATAAATAGCAGCAACATCAGTGAATGCATAACTAATATAAGCAGCAGCCTCATTACCTGACATACTCTTCATTAATTTTGTCATAAATACCCCCTGAATTTTATAAATAAGTATTAAACTCTCTTTAGAATAATTATAGATAGAAAACCTAAAATATGCAAATTAAATTAATATCAATCTAAGACTTTATGTAAATTTTTATCCTAGATAATTTCAATGCTGAAATAGTGTTGATATACTAATCTAATCAAATTGGATCTATCTTTAATTTCTTCAACATCAACTATTATAACATTACAATAGATGAAATTAAAGATAAATTTTATACTCATTCTAAAAATTTGT
>JASBZD010000062.1 GCA_029983595.1 Peptoniphilaceae bacterium | reverse complement strand
AGATAAATAGCGCCCACAAGAGCCTCAAAAGAATCAGCTAGCACAGAGACATTCTCTTCAATTTTCATATATCTTCCAGATGCTGAGACAATTATAAAATCTGAAAGATTAATCTTTTTAGCAAATTTATATAGAGACTCCTCTTTTACTATTTTAGAGCGAAAAACTGTCAGATCCCCTTCATTTTTAGAGTACTCAGTATTTTTAAATAAAAAATTAGAGACTATTAAATCCAGCACAGCATCTCCAATAAACTCTAATTTTTCATTGTCAATATTTACTTGGTTTTCTCTGCGATATGAGCTATGAATTAAAGATAAAAGTAAAAAACTCTCATCTTTAAACTCATATCCCAAAGTATTTATAATATTTTCTTTATGAGCCTCTAAAGAATTATTACATATTTTCGATGTAACCAATTACATCACCTATAGTTTCTATCGACTCAATATCCTCTTCATCAAACTCAGTGTCAAACTCTTCTTCTAATTCCATAATAAGTTCCATAATTTGAATTGAATCAGCTTCTAAATCATCAGAAAAGCTCATATCTTCATTTAAATCTTCTAAATCTATTTCAAACTGTTCAGCAATAATTTGCATAATTCTATTTTTCATTCTTAAATCTCCTTTAATTTTTCATCCATAATATTAGTTACATTATTTTTAATATATTTTATAGCTTGGTTAGTAGCGCCAACTATATCTTCTGCGCTAGAGCTACCATGCGCTTTAAAAACAGGTTTATTAAGCCCTAAAAGCGGAGCACCGCCTACACTAGACGACGCAAATCTAGAACCATATTCTTTTATATATGGTAGGATTTTCGCCACTACTTCTTCATCCTTAATAGACCCTAAGATCTCTTTAATAGAACTCATAAACATAGCACCAGTAGCCTCATAAGTTTTTATAAAAATATTTCCATCAAAACCATCAGCTACAACTATATCCACTCCACCAAAAGGCATAGTAGTAGGCTCAACATTTCCAATAAAATTAATAT
The DNA here is from genome assembly GCA_029983595.1 of Peptoniphilaceae bacterium. GTDB lineage: Bacteria > Bacillota > Clostridia > Tissierellales > Peptoniphilaceae > Neofamilia. The sequence goes on along the minus strand of JASBZD010000062.1, from coordinate 6,353 downwards.
TTTTATTTTCTTTTAAGAGATTATAAGCCTCAAGAGTAAGCTTATTTCCCTTTCCTTCTTCAGAGCCATTATTTAAAAGACCAACCTTAGGATTTTCTATACTCTCTACATTTTCTAGATAAATCGTACCTAAAGTAGCAAACTGATTAATAGTTTTAGCATCAATATCTACATTAGCGCCAGCATCCAAAAGTAAAAATGGATTAGACTTAGTCGGTATAGAAGTGGCAATTGGAGATCTATCCACATTATCTAATTTTTTTACTATAAATAATCCCCCAGCTAAAATAGCTCCTGTGCTACCTGCAGAAATAAATGCATCAGCTTTATCATCTTTAAGATATTTTAACCCCACTACGATAGAAGAATCTTTTTTCCTTCTTAAAGCTACAACTGGTTTTTCGTCATTTTCTATTTTTGAATTAGCTTCTAGGATTTCAAAATTATTCTCTATATTTTTAGAAGAAAGATATTCTTTTATCTCATCAGGTTTTCCACATAAAATTGGAGTAATATTATATTTTTCATAAGATTTAATAGCGCCATCGATAATCGCATCTGGAGCGTTATCCCCGCCTAAACAATCATAAATAATTCTCATAGACTCCTCCTTTACTCATATTATAGTATAGACTTTTAAAAATCAATAAAAAAAATGACTGCCAAAAAATAGGCAATCATTTTAGTTTTTTTACGCTTCTTCAATAATTTGTTTACCGTCGTAGTATCCACATGCTCTACAAACCCTATGTGGCATAACTGGTTCTGAGCAATTTGGACATGTAGTTACAGTAGGTTTATTAAATCTATAAGCAGAAGCTCTTCTTTTGTTTCTTCTTTGTTTTGAAGTTTTTCTCTTTGGAACAGCCATTACTACACCTCCTCATCGATTTTAAAATCTTTTAATACAGAAAATCTCTCATCAATAACATCTGTATCACAGTTACATTCGCCTTTATTAAGATCCTTGCCACACTTTGGACATAATCCAGCGCAAGACTCTTCACAAAGGGTTTTCATGGGGATTGAAACAACGATAACGTCGTTTATAAGTTTGCATACATCAAACTCATTTTGATAAAGTGATACAACATCTATATCTTCTATCTCATCGTAATCATCTTTATATTCAGTGTTAGAAAGTTTAGCTTGATATTTAGTATTCTCAGTATTCTCTACTTTTTTTAGACATCTATCACATGGCTTAGTATAAGTATAATCAATGTCTAAATCTAGAATAAGTTCTTTATTATCTACTTTACTGATTAAAACATCAAAACTTGCAGAGCCACTAAAATCTTGGTCTGGAAAAGCACCAGAAATATCACAAGTGCCTGAGTCTTTGTATATAAGCTCATTTTCATTCTGAATAAATTCTGAAATGTTAATATACATAGTTCCCCTTTTTTAATAACTTTAACATTATAATATTTTAAATCTTAAATGTCAAGAATATTTAATAATTAAATTATTTAGCTAATTCTACAGTATCTAAAGCGATCATTAGCTCTTCATTAGTAGGAACAACTAAAACTTTTACGCTAGAATCATCTGTAGATACGATTTTTTCTTTTCCTCTCATATCATTTTCTTGTTTATCGATTTTTATACCAGCGATAGCTAGTTTTTCTACGATAGCTTCTCTCATAGAAGCAGAGTTTTCACCTACACCAGCTGTAAAAGCAATAGCATCAAGATCTTCAAACTCAGTCATATACATACCGATATATTTAGCTACATCAGATGCAAAAATATCTAAAGCTAGTTTTGCTCTCTCATTACCTTTAGCTGCTGCATCTTCTAAATCTCTAAAGTCAGAAGAAATTCCAGAAATTCCTAAAACACCAGATTTTTTATTTAAAAGATTATCCATTTCTTCGTAAGAAAGATTTTCTTTTTGGCCTAAGAATGGGATAATAGCTGGGTCGATATTTCCTGACCTAGTACCCATAGTTACGCCTTCAAGTGGAGTCATACCCATAGAAGTATCTATTGATTTTCCTTCCTTTACTGCAGTAATAGAAGAACCATTACCTAAGTGACATACGATAACATTAATATCTTTTTTACCTAGGATTTCAGCAGTTCTCATAGCTACATATCTGTGAGAAGTACCATGAGCTCCATATCTTCTGATATTATATTTTTCGTAATATTCATAAGGAATTGAATAAATATAGTTAACAGGCTCCATAGTAGTATGGAATGAAGTATCAAATACAGCAACCATTGGAGTATTTGGCATTAATTCTTTAGTAGCAAGGATTCCTTCGATATTAGCTGGGTTGTGAAGTGGTGCAAGAGGGATATATCTTTTAATTCCTTCTAATGCTTCATCATTGATAAGTACAGATTTATTAAACTCTTCCCCACCATTTACTACTCTATGACCTGCAGCTTCTATCTCATCAAGTGATTCTAAAACGCCGTGGTTTTCATCAACTAATGCATCTAGAACCATTTTTATAGCTACTTTATGGTCAGGAATGTCATTAAATATTTCTACTTCATCCATTCCAGCTGGCTCATATTTTAGTCTAGAATTATCAATCCCAATTCTTTCAACTAATCCTTTTGCTTTTACTTCTTCAGTTTCAGTATCTATTATTTGAAATTTAAGAGAAGAACTCCCACAGTTAATTACTAATACTTTCATTGATAGCCTCCATATATTAAAATTTAAATTACTATATGATATTATAAACGAAAATAGTTAAATAATCAAAAATGAAAATAGGAATTAAAATGAGGATTTTTGGCTTAGTAGCAGAATTTAATCCCTTACATAAGGGTCATGAGTATATTATAAATAATATCAAAAATACATATCCAGAAAGTAAAATCATAGTAGTTTTATCTGGAAGTTTTGTGCAGCGAGGAGAACCATCTATTTTATCAAAATGGGATAGAGCGACTTTAGCACTTCGCGCTGGAGCCGATTTGGTGCTCGAACTTCCCGCTGTATTTTCTTGCCAAAATGCAGAAGTATTTTCAAAAGGTGCGCTTAAAATCTTAAATGGTGTAGGGATTACTGATCTAGCATTTGGGTCTGAAATTGCAGATAAAGAAAGATTTATTAAGATATCTAATTCACTAAATATTAAAGATGAGAATTTAGAGTCATTAATAAAGTCTAACTTAAACCTTGGAAATAGCTATATTAGATCTAGAAATATGGCTTTAGAATCATTAAATATATTAGATAAAGACGAAATAAATTTTATAGAAAAGCCTAATAATATCTTAGGAATTGAATATACAAAAGCCATTTTAGAAAATAATTATAATATAAATATAAATCCAATATATAGACTAAACTCTACCCATGATGATATATCAGAATTGGAGAATTTTACATCATCTACTAATATAAGAAATAAATTATATAATAATAAAAAATATAATCATCTAATACCAGATATCTATAAAGATATAAGCTTTGATAATCTTCCAGATAAAAATTTACTTTATGAGTTTATTAAATATAAATTCTTAATTGATAAAATAGATTATGAAAATATTTTAGATTATGAAAAAGGACTAGAAAATAGAATAATAAAATACCTAGACTCAGAGGATCTCGATACTTTTTATGAAAATGTGTCTAATAAAAGAATTACCACTTCGAGAGTTAGAAGATTTATAATATCTAGCCTTCTAGAAATTGAAAAAGAAGATATATTTAGAGCGCTTAATAAAGATTCATATATTCGCATTTTAGGCTTTAATAATAATGGCGCTAGTATATTAAAAAATTTAGAAAACCCATATATAAATAAATTTTCAGAATATTATAAAATGTCAGATAATATAAAAAATATAGCCAAAATAGAGATTAAAACTACAAATCTCTATTCACTACTAAAAAAAGAAAATATTAATCAGGACTATTTAAAATCCCCAATTATTATAAAATAAAAGAGACTAGTCCTATCTAGTCTCTACTTTGTATTAATAAAACAAATTTATCAGTATAAATAGTCGCATATTCTTCCGTTATCTCGTTACTTATAAGTCTTGAAGTGCCAAACTCGACTTTAAAATTTTCTATAGGATATTTTACTCCATCAATTGAAACTATTGTATCTTCAAAAGTCATAATAGAAAAATATTTAAAATCATCTTTTAATATCATTCCTTTACCAATAAGTGGTATTACTTTATTATAGTTTGAGATGATCTCTGACTCTGCTCCAGATTCTAAAAGCTTTTTAAGTAAAGTAAGATTTGCTAACGTATGGTCTAATCTAGTACCTATAGCAGAAAGAATAGTTACACTATCAGATTCTAGATCGATCGCTTTATCTATCGCTATTTCCATATCTGTCGCATTTTTTTCAGTCGGATATTTAATTATCTCTACTCCATCTATATCTTCAACGCTTGATTTAATCGAATCGAGATCACCTACTAAATAATCAGGCTTTATCCCATGCTCTTCTAAAAAATCAAACCCCGAATCAGCAGCAATTATATAGTCATACGTATTAAAAAATATTTTTGAAGTATCCTTAAGCTTAAATCCGCCACCTACTATCAACGTATTAATCATTTAAAATTTCTAAAAACTCCTCTGCATTTTTTCTAGGATCTTTGCCATCAAAAACAGCAGAACCAACTACAACCATATCTGCTCCAGCATCTATAATATCTTTAAGGTTATCTAGTTTTACACCGCCGTCAACTTCTAAAATAATATCTCTATCCCCAATTAATTCTTTAGTTTCTCTAATTTTATCTAAAATCTTAGGAATAAATGACTGTCCCCCAAACCCAGGATTGACACTCATTATCAAAATTAGATCAATATCATCAATAACATAATCTAAATAGGATAAAGGAGTAGAAGGATTTAATGAAACTCCAGCTTTTTTACCAAATGATTTTATTAAACTTATCTGTCTATGAAGATGAATTGTAGATTCTGGGTGGATAGTAATATAATCACAACCAGCTTTAGAAAATTCTTCTATTAGATTTTCTGGCTCATTTATCATTAGATGTGCATCTAAAATAAAATCTGTTCCCTTTTTTATGTCAGATATGATTTTTGGACCATAAGAAATATTTGGCACAAAATTCCCATCCATTACATCTAGATGCAGATTTTTTACCCCAGCTTTTTTTATTTCTTCTAAATCTCTACCTAAGTTTAAAAAGTCTGCCGTCATTATTGATGGCGATAAAATATTCATTAAAATCTCCTATTTTTTAATTCATTTACAAAATATAGATAATTTTCATATCTAAATTTTTCTATCTCTTTATTTTCTAGCGCATCTTTTACGCCACATTTTGGCTCGTCAATATGCTTACAATTATTAAATTTACACTCATAATTTTTAAACTCTGGATAATATGACTCAAGCTCTCTATCATTTTCTAGAAAATCTAGAGAAAGTGAGCTAAATCCAGGAGTATCTACTATATATGAGTTATCTTCATAAGAAAGAAGCTCTACATGGCGTGTGGTATGTTTTCCACGTGATGTCTTTTTAGAAATATCACCAGTCTCTAAATCCTTACCAATAAGTTTTGAGATTAAAGATGATTTTCCTACCCCACTAACTCCCATAAACATTATAGTTTTCCCAGTAGTAAGACTATGGATTTCACTTACAGATCCTTCATCAATTATCGAAGATAGATGTACTTCAAACCCACTATTTTCATATTTTTCTTTTATTTTTCTAGAACCATCCATGTCAATATCAGTTTTATTGACAATAATAGTAGGTTTTATCCCATTATAGAAAGATAATAAAATCATCCTATCTACAAGCTGTAAATTAATATTGGGCTCTTTAGATGAGATGACAATAAAAACATCATCTACATTAGCTACAGGCGGGCGTAAAAAGATATTTTCTCTTAAGATAATATCTTTAATATACGCCGTTCCATCATCATTTATAAAAAACTCAACATAATCGCCTACAGCTAGTTTTATATTATTTTTTCTAAATAATGCAGTGGCCTTTGACTCATAAATATCGCCCTCAAATGCAATATAGTAAAAGCCACCGACTCCTTTTATAATTCTTCCAGTATTATTCATTATGGATATTGTTGATATAGACTTCCATCTACATATATAAGGAATGTCGCATCTTCAGAAGCTTGGATAGGAACTTTTATACTTCCCTCACCTGAAGAGTGCTGTTTATTATAAACTTCCGTAGTAGTTCTATTTTCTACCTTATCAATTTTAATATTTACAGATTCTCTATCAGTAGGTAAATCAAATTTCATATTATAATTTACTAGTTTTTTAGAAGGAGCTTCATTTGAAGGTGCAGAAGGTTGTTCTGGTTTTTTAGAATCTGAATTATTTTCTTTTTCAGAATTTTTAT
>JASBZD010000061.1 GCA_029983595.1 Peptoniphilaceae bacterium | reverse complement strand
TTTATAATATTTTACTTCTTTATTAGTCACAGATTTTAAAATATAAGCTGAGTAATCAGAAAGAACTACCTCTCTATATGGCGAAATAGAGTCTATTATAGCCATAATTCTCTCTATATTTAACTCATAATAACTAAATGAGATATTTCTATTAGGGTTTTTAATAACTAACTTTTTAATATCTTCTATTACGTCCTTTTCAGACTTAAATGGTCTTTTTTCTTCCTTTTCTGGAAATGAAAAATTCACGCCTTCTGAAATAAGGACATCGCAGCCACGAGCCTTATTTATAAAATCAATTGTGTCATTTTTTCTATATCCATGGAGTCTAATATCCCCAGTATATGCGATTTTTAAATCTGGAGTATTTATAATCATTCCACAAGCTCCATAACAGTCGTGATCAACAGGAAAGAAAACTACATTGATCTCACCTACTGAAATTATTTCTCCTTCTTCTACACCAGTAATAGGGCGCGTATAAGACTTATGTTTATAACTTTTAATTTGAGAATCAGTAAAAGGATATAACTTATCCCCCATAATATTAAATGAATCAATTATCGATTTTGTCTTTTTTGAAGTATAAATCGGAATCTTTGGGTTCGTAAAATTTAAAATAGTCGTGTGGTCTAGATGTCCATGGGATATAAATCCAGCCTGATGTGAAAATCTAGAATTGGTATCTAATAGTATCGGGTCATAAATTCCTTCTACTTTCGCTAAATATCCCTTATTATATAAATCTTTAAAATCTATAGACTCTTCATAAAAATCTGTAACATCACCCATATCAAAAAATACTCTGCTATCGTTATATCTAATTTCAATAAAAGTACCGCCTATATTATGCGTACCCTTATGATAAATTATATTAGTTTTATTTAAAAAATCTTCCATAATATACTTAAAACCTCATTTCTAAATTTAAGCAAGATTCTAATTATAGCAGATTTTAAAATATTTTTCTAAAAAATTTAAAATAAAAAAGCGTCCACATATGTAGACGCAAAATTTAACTTATCCTTTTATACCTCCATAAGAAACTCCAGCGAGAATTCTCTTTCTAAATACAAAATATAAAATGAGAATTGGCACTATAGTTATCGTACTCGCTGCCATTTGTAGATGGATAAGGCTACCAGCTTCTGAAGAAAACATTGATAAACCATTAGATATAAGTCGCATATATTTAGAGTTAGTCACAAGTATTGGCCATAAAAATGAGTTCCAGCCAGCTATAAAACTTAAAAGACCTATCGTAAATAGACTAGATTTACTCATCGGCACCATAATTCTAGTAATAAACTCAAAATCTGAAGCCCCATCGACTTTAGCCGCGTTATAAAAAGCTTTAGGAATGCCGGATAAAAATTGTTTTAGATAAAAAATATAATATACACTAGCCAAAAATGGGATAATAAGCGCTGTATAGCTATCAAGAAGTCCCAAATTAGCAATAGTTCTAAAATTAGTAAATACAACTATCTCAAAAGGTATCATTAAAAGAGAAAGTAAAAACCCTTCGAGAACTCTCTTATATTTAAAATTTAGAAAATTAAGCGAAAATCCGGCAAGAATTGTCGTAAGAAGAGTACCAAAAGTGGTGCAAGTCGTTACAAAAACCGTATTTAAAAAATATCTAGAAAATGGTGCCACTTTAAGAGCCTCTTTATAATTAGCCCACTGCGGACTAGCTGGTAGAAGCTTAGGAGGAATAGAAAGTACCTCTGGAAGCGTCATTAAGCTAGAAGATAGCATATATAAAAATGGAAATAGCGTAACTATCGCCATAAAAACTATAAAAATAAATTGTAAGCTTCTTAAAAATTTCTTCATTCTATATCCTACCTCCTATTTCGTAATTTTTTTAAGGATTTTTCGCTGAATAAATGTAAGCATAAGTAATAAAATAAATAAAATTACAGCAGCTGCCATGGCATGACCATATCTATTTTCTACATAGAACTTGTTATAGATATAAAATACTGCAGTAACTAGCCTATCGCCTATCCCAGCTTTCCCATTAAATAAGGCAAAAACCTGACTATAAATCTTAAAAGCAGATATAAAGTTTGTTAAAAATAAAAATGTAATTATTTCAGATAATGAAGGAAGTGTGACTTTTCTAAATTGCTCCCATCTAGTCGCCCCAAACATCTCCGCCACCTTATAATAATTATCATCAATACCTCGAAGCCCTGATAATATAACGATTATATTAAACGCAAGTCCCATCCATATCCCAAATATAATAAGAGCAGTCATGTTATATTTAGCACTTTCAAGAAAATCAATAGGCCCAATATTAAATATCCCAAGGATATAATTTATAAATCCATATTGGCCATGAAACATATATCTAAAAACTATACCTATTGCGATAATTGAAGTCAGATATGGAATAAAAAATATAGTTTCAAAAAATTTCTCTCCCGGCAGTTTATTATTTAAAATTAGGGCTATCACCATTGAGATAATAAGAGAAACCGGAACTACAACTATTGCGTAGAAAAAAGTATTTTTAAGCGCTAGATGAAACTTCGGATCAGATAATACAAACCTAAAATTCTCAATTCCCACAAATTGTGGATTTAAAATTGAGTTAGATTGTAAAGACATTATAAAAGTTCTAATAAGTGGATAGACATTAAATAAAATAATAAAAATCAGAGCAGGAAGTAGAAAAAGCCACGCCTTAGGGCTATTTTCAGCTTTGTATTTTTCCATTAATATACTCTCCTTCCTGAAGTTTCAAAAATATATGAATTATCTAAATCAATCTTAAATCTAGCTTTATCCCCTTCTTTTAAAACTACCTTACTATCTACTACAGCTCTAGATGAAATATCACCTAGATTAAAATGTAAAACTAAATATCTGCCTATTACCTCCACAGACTCAATAATAGTCTCGATTTCGCCATTATTATCTAGAATAAAATTTTCTGGTCTGATCCCAATTAAATAATTTTCATCTTCTATAAAATTATCACAAATTCTAGATTCTAAAAGATTCTCACAAGATATGCTAAAGCCTTTTGAATTTAGTTTTTTATCATTATAAGTCGCATTATAAATATTAATTTCAGGAGAACCTATAAATTTCGCCACAAATAAGTTAGCAGGTTCTAAATATAGATTTTGTGGTATATCATATTGCTGAATAACTCCCTCGTCCATTATCGCAATATAATCACTGATAGAAAGAGCCTCTTCCTGGTCATGAGTTACAAAAACAGTAGTAACTCCGACAGATTTTACTATATTTCTAATCTCTTCACGTATGCGAAGCCTAAGTCTAGCATCTAGGTTAGAAAGTGGCTCATCAAGTAGAAGTATCGAAGGATTTTGAACTAACGCACGTGTAATCGCCACACGTTGTTGTTGGCCACCAGAAAGAGCACCTGGCATCTTATCTTTAATATCCATAATAGAAGTAAGCTCCATATATTTTTCCGCTACTTTACTAGCTTCAGCTTTAGAGATCTTATTTTTCCCTACAGTAAGTGGAAATATAACATTCTCTAATACGCTCATATGGGGATATAAGGCGTAGTTTTGGAAAACCATGCCGATATTTCTATCTTTTGGGTGAAGATTTACTACAGACTCTCCATTAAATTTTATATCGCCTGATGTAGGATCTAAAAGCCCCGCGATTATATTAAGGATCGTAGATTTTCCACAGCCTGATGGCCCCAGAAGGCATACTAGTGCCCCTTTTGGAATTTCTAAATCGATATCCTTTAAGGCCTCATATCCATTATCATAAACTTTTCTAAGATTTTCTATACTAATCATTTTTATCCTCATTAAATATTCTTTTATATAATTATATCATTATATTTAGTCTAATTTTGGAATGTAAAATTTTTATTACAAATATTTTATTTGGGAGCGTTGTCCACCACTGTACTTATTGTTAGCCACCTATAATTAAGATATAATGAAAAATGGAGGTTTTTATGTTTGGATCACTTTATAAACTAAGAGCTTTTCTAAAAAAATATAAAAAAGAGCAGTTTCTGGCTATTTTATTTCTGCTACTTTCATATTTTGTAACATTTTATAAACCATATATAATAGGAAAAGTTTCTGATTTAATAATAACTGGCGACTATACGCTAGAGATTTTATATAAATATTTACTACTTTTTGGATTTTTAATATTTATAAATTATTTTATAAATGTAGGATGGAGCTTTAATCTATATTCTAACGTCCACCGTATTTCTCGTGATACTAGATATGATTTAATGAAAAAATTTCTGGCACAATATCCAGAGTTTTTTGAAAAAAATTCTACCGGGACTTTAATGGGACGTGCGACAAATGACGTTCAGGTAATGAGTGATGTCGTAGGATATGGGATTATGCTAGTTTTTGATGCAGTTTTATACCCAATCGTCCTTATATCAGTAATGGCATTTATATCGCCAATCCTTACGCTACTTACTATTTTAGTATTTATACCGGCAGTATTTATTTTATATAAAATGAATAAGACATTTGATGAACGTGCAGAAAAATTACAAGAGTCTTTTGATAGGATGAATGACGTAACGCTTGAGAATATCAGCTCTATTAGAGTAATACGTTCTTTTAATTCAGAGTCAATTTTTAAAGAGATTTTTAAATCTAAAATAGTAGATAATGCAGAAAAAGATATGAATAAAAATAAAATTCTACAGCTTTATATGCCACTTTCTACGATATTTAACACAATCGTCATAACTGTCGCCTTAGCAGTAGGAGTGCGATTAATAAATGATGGCCGACTTACAGTAGGCGTACTAATAACTTATATGATGTATCTTCAAAACCTAGCATGGCCGGCTATGGCACTATCTGACTTCTTTACTATTGGTCAGGAAGGACAGGTATCGATAAATAGAATAAATGAAATTTTAAATTATGATGAAGATATTAAGGATAAAGATAACGCAGTAGCACTAAATAACCCAGACCATTTTGAGTTTAGAGATTTTAGTTTTACTTATCCGATGGCATTACATCCAGCGCTAAAAAATATAAATCTAGAATTTAATAAAGGCGATACAATAATAATCGTTGGAAAAACTGGTTCAGGTAAAACCACACTTTTAAAACAATTTTTACGCATATATAATTATGAAAATGGAAAACTATTAATTGACGAAATACCAATCGAGGATTATAAAAGAGAATCTCTTATAGAAAATATCGGGTACGTCCCACAACAAAACTACCTATTTTCTAAAACTATTCGCGAAAATATCGATCTACATCGTGGATTTTCAGATATTGAAATTAATGAAGCCTCACTATCAGCAGATTTTATAAAAGATGTAAAGACATTTCCGGAGAGGTTTGAAACACTAACAGGCGAGAAGGGCGTCGCAATGAGTGGTGGTCAGCGTCAGCGTATATCGCTATCTAGAACACTAATTGAAAAGCCAGAGATCTTAATATTAGATGATGTATTTTCAGCAGTTGATACAAAAACTGAAACTAATATTATAGAGAATCTTGAAAAATCTCGAAAAGGAAAAACTAATATAATCGCCACTCACCGCTTCTCAGTTATAAAACCAACAGATAAAGTGGTAGTAATGGAAAATGGCGAGATAGCAGCAATCGGAACCCATGAAGAAGTATATAAATCCGGTGGCTGGTATAAAGAGCAATATGATAGACAATTTATGGAGGTCGAAAATGAATAAAACTACAAGACGACTTCTAGATTATGCACTTCGTTCGAAGAAAAAACTCTTTAAAGGAATATTTCTTCTACTCATAATGACAGGACTTCAGGTTTTATCTCCTATAATAATAGGAAAAATCATAGATGAAAGACTTATAGCTGGCTCTAACTATATAGAACCTAAATCAGTACTTTATCTAATTTTAGGGTATCTATCAGTTGGACTTTTATCTGGACTATTTAGATATATCTCCAATATGGCATTTATGGAGACCTCTAACGAAATAGCAATAAATATGAGAGAAGATTTATTCTCCCATATTTTAAAACTTCCACAAAGCTTTTTTGATAATATAGCAGTAGGAAAAATTGTATCAAGAGTTTCAAACGACACAAACTCAGTAAAAGAACTTTATCAAACAATACTAGGACAGATGGTAGTATCTGCAGTATATTTAATCGTGAGTTTTTTCTTACTATTATTTATGAATCGATTTGCAGTGCTATTTTTATTAGTACCACTTCCATTAGTAATAGGAATAATTTATCTTTACGATAACTACTCTAGAGAATTTAATAGAAGCTATAGAAAAACTCTAAGTCAGATAAACTCTGATATAAATGAGAATATCAGAGGAATCGAGATAATAAAAACTACTAACACAGAAGAAGAATTTCTAGAAGACTTTCAAAAAATAAACCAAGCCAACTACGAATCAGGAATAAAAATAGAGTGGCTAGATGCGTTTGCGTCATTTAATGTAACCCAAACCCTAAACCATATAAATACGCTCGTTATTCTATTATTATTTGGATATATGAACTTTCATGGAAGAGCTGGATTTACAGTAGGGCTTATGTATCTACTTTTAGAATATACTCAGCGCGTATACTCCGCAATGCAGATGATACTTCAAAGACTTAGAAATATCGAAAGAAGTCATACAGCAGCAGAGCATATATTTGAGATAATGGATAAAGAGCCGGAAAAAGATGCACATATCACATCTTATGAAGAAGTAGAATTAAATGGAAATGTAGAATTTAAAAATATCTGGTTTTATTATAAAGATGAAAATTATGTACTAAAAGATATTAGTTTTAAGGTAGATGCAGGCGAAACACTCGCTATAGTCGGCCAAACTGGATCTGGAAAAAGTTCTATAATAAATCTACTATTTAGATTCTATCGTGAACAAAAGGGCGAAATTCTATTTGATGGAATAAATGCAGATGATATAACACTATCGAATTTAAGATCAAATATGAGTATTGTACTTCAGGAAACATATATTTATGAGACGAGCCTTAGAGAAAATATCACTCTAGGTGAAGACTATTCAGACGAAGAAATAATAAATGCACTGATATTTGTAGGTGGCGAAAACTTATTTAACTCACTAGATCGAAATCTAGATTATAAATTTAGAGAAGGAGGCTCAAACCTATCTCATGGCGAAAAACAAATAATCACATTCGCCCGAGCGATAATAAGAGACCCAAAAATCTTAGTTCTAGATGAAGCCACATCATCAGTCGACTCAGAAACTGAAAGAATTATCCAGACAGGACTAGATAGACTAAAAAAAGGACGCACAACCTTTATAATCGCCCATAGATTATCTACCATAAAAGACGCCGATAAAATAATAGTTCTTAAAAATGGCGAGATAGTCGAAAGAGGAACTCATAATAGTCTAGTTTTAGATCGAGGAATATATTTTGA
>JASBZD010000060.1 GCA_029983595.1 Peptoniphilaceae bacterium | reverse complement strand
CTATTATAGGTATTACTCTGATTTATGTATTAGTTGGGTTCTTATTTATAAAAATAGCTAAAGGTGAGAGAACTGGACTTATGGTTTTAAATAAGCCTATCCATATTTTTGCTGAAGTTTTAGGTATTATAACTACTACTAATATATTTGCTCTATTCTTTAACAGGATTGGAGAGCTAAATACTTTATCTACTATAGTAATGTATGTAGTTTTAGCAGTTATTAATACAATCTTTTATAGAAAATTATTTAAAGTAAGAATTGGAATTTAAACCTCTAACTAGAAAAGGAGGAGAAAATGAGAGATTTTAAAAGAGCGTCAAAACTTTTATGGTATAAAAATAGACTAGCTATTGCGCTTATGGGGATGTTTTTGATTCTAAGTTTTGCCCTTTATGCTAGCTCAGTAAGTACTAGGCTAGAACAAAAAATAGTAACTAATTATCTAGATTTAAAAATTGTGGTAGATAATAATAGTGATTACGATATTTACGATGATTTTCATAGAAAAGGATATAAGAGCATTATAGAAAAAGATGGGGCAGAAAATATTGTCAAGTCTTCAAAAGAATATACCAAAGAAATCGCGAAAAAATATAATATAGATGTAGAAAAGCTTAAAGATCCAGAAAAAGTAGACGATTATTATAGCGAGTATTTTGAGAAAATGAATTATGAAGAAGATAGCCAAAGAGGTGGTGCATTTTATGCAGTTCAAAATGCTCTAAGTTATATAGATTTAAATACTAATGAATATAAATTAAATATTTCAGAAGAAGTATTTGGAATTAATATAGCTTTAATAATATTTGCTGTACTTTTGGCACTATTTTTTAGTGGATTAGAAAATATTACTCCATATTTTGAGTTTACTAAGATGTTTCCGTGGACAAAAAATAAAACTTATGGCGTAAAAGCAATAAATGGCGTATTGCTTATTATAGCTTTTTCCATAATTGGAGCTTTAATATCATATTTTACGATTATAAATAATAAATATTTTGGATCATTATTTATATTAAAAGATTCTCTAAGATATGCTTTAAGCTATTTTATATTGCCGATTGGGTTATTTTTAATAGCTTTATCTATAGGTGAAATATCTGGTAATTTTTTAGGAAATTTCGGTCTATTTATTATCGCTATTTTAGGTCTATGGCTAGTAGAGTATAATTTAACTACGCCACTTAGACTTTTAGGACTTGATAGTATAAGTAAGATTATAATCGATATAGGTCAGTCTATACGAGAAATAAAATTTTTAAATGTGCTATTATATCCAACTTATGGAATGAGAGATAGCATAGATAAAACCATCTCATTTGGAATAACTTCGATAATATTCTTTATCTTAGGATATTTATTAATGAGAATATCTAAAAATGAGAGAAATGGGCTTATGATATTAAATAGTACTTTCTCTAAAATTATAGAAATTATCGCAATAATTACATCGGCTAACATTATAGCTGAAATTTTTGAAAGTTTTACTAATTTTAGTGCGATAGGTACGCTAATTATGTATCTTGTGTTAATTATTATAAATATAATATTTTGGAGAAGGATGTTTAAAATACGTATTGGAATATAATTAAGTAGTAACTGACTTTGTAAAACAAGGTTGGTTACTATTTTTTTTGACTAAAAATATGCGTTAAAAGTGGTATAATTAAATGAATTGAGGTGAAGATTATGGAAAAAAATTTTAGACCTGCTTATCTAGAAGTAAATGTAGATCAGGTAATTGAAAATGCAAAACTAATAAAAAAACATATTGGCAAAAATGTAAAATATTGCGCAGTAGCTAAGGGAAATATGTATGGGCTTGGGATAAAAGGACTAGTAAAATATATAGGTGAGTATGCCTATATGTTTGCGGTAGCTTGCCTATCTGAAGCTATAGAACTTCGTAAATTGGGAGTAGATAAAAATATTCTTATTCTAGGATACACACCTACATACCAATATGAAGATATAATAAAATATGATATTATTCCTACAATTTATTCTATTGACGATGCTAAAATATTAGATAATATCGCCAGAGAAGCAGGAAAAATCCAAAATATTCATATAAAATTAGATACTGGAATGATTAGGTTAGGTTATGCGCCTTCTGAAGAATCAAAGCTAGAGATTATAGAGATTTCAAAGCTTGAAAATCTTAAAATAGATGGTATTTTTAGCCATTTTACATCTGCTGAAGAAATAGATGAGACTATTACTAGAAATCAATATAAGATTTTTAAAGAATTTACAGATGATCTTAGCTCACGTGGAGTAGAGCTAGGTATAAAACATATTGCTAACTCTTCTGGGACTTCAGATTTTAAAGAGTTTCATGAAGATATGGTTCGACTTGGATATAATCTTTCAGGATTATGGGACGAAACTGCAAATAGAGAAGCTATACCAGTAAAACCAGTAGCTCAGATGAAAGCTAAAATTGTGCGTATTAGAGAAGTGCCTGAAGGTACTCCAGTAGGATATAACCACTCATATATAACGAATCGAACTACAAAAGTAGCTACGCTACCGATAGGATATTCTGATGGACTGCCAAGAGGTATACGTGAGGGATATGTATCTATAAATGGAAAAAAAGCTAAAGTTTTAGGAAGTCTATGCATGGATCAGATGATGGTTGATGTAACGGATATAGATTGTAAAGTGCTAGATGAAGCTATAGTTTATGGATATGAAGATGAGGCGATGGCGATTAACGAACTTTCTAAGCTATGCAGTACTAATAATATCGATATTTTATCTAATACTTCTAGAAGAGTGCCTAGAGTTTATATTAAAGATGGCGAAATAATAGACGTAGTAGATGAAGTTTTAGAACTATATGGACTTAGCGTCTAAATGTTCAAATAAAATTAAATGTTAAAAATATTTAACAATTAATTTGACTATACTAGTTGAAAATAGTTATCAGTTGTGATATAGTTTAGGTAGTTTAATAAACATGCATATCAAGGGAATTAAGTGAAATCCTTAAACTATCCCAGTAACCGTGATGCTGACGAGAGACATATGCCACTGCTAGATTTAGTGGGAAGGCGTCTTCAGAATGAAGCTAAGTCGGGAGACCTATATGTATGACTTTTCTCCTGGGTTTGAGTATAAAACGTTTGAATTTTTGTGTACTCTTAAGCCAGAAGGGTACATTTTTTATCTTTAGGAGATAGATTAAACTAGCTGACTTATCCCTTCTTAAAAAATAAACCTCTTAAAATTTTGTGAAAATATTTAATAAAAAGTCAGCTTAAAACTTAAAAAGTAGTCCTAATAGCCGAAGGGCTACTTTTTTTATTTTAAATTCAGTCTAAAAAGTGGTATAATATTTGTGCTATATGATAGGGAGAAAAAATGAAAAAAATTAATTCAGTAATAATGACAATTTCAGATAGTGTATTTTGCGGCCATAGAAAGGACGATGGAGGATTTTATCTAAAGGAGCTTTTAGAGGAAAGAGGATTTTCTGTAATAGATAAAGTTTTACTTCCTGATAATCTGAGAGCGATAGAAGAATCATTAATTGAGTACTCTAATAGAAAAGACATAAATTTAATAATTACTATTGGGGGAACTGGATTCTCGCCACAAGATGTGACGCCGGATGCTACCTTAGAAGTAGTAGATGAACAGATTAATAATATAGAAAAAGGCATAAGAGAGCATCATATAAGCTTTTTTAAACGTCATCTATCTAGAAGTGTAGCAGGCATAAGAAATAAAACACTTATTGTAAATTTCCCAAGCTCTAGAACATCTATAAAAGAGACTATAGATAGAATTGAGGATACTATTATTGAAGATCTTGAGAAGTATGGAAAAATAGTCAGTTTTCCTGAAAAATTAATGATAAAAAAGAATATATCTAGATTTAATGAAAACTAAGATATATATAATATAATATGATAAATTTTAGAAAGGGGATAAAAATGGATAAAAAGAGATTAGTAGCATATGTGCTAGCTATTACTTTAGCGTCAGGATATGTGGCTCCAGTAGCATATGCAAGTGAAAATACAAAAGTCCTATCCCAACAAGAAAAAATTCAAGTACTAGAAGATAAAAATATCCTACTAGGTAAAAAGTTTAATAAAGATTCTAGCGATAGTTTATCTTTAACAGATGAAATAACTAGATCAGAAATTACAAAACTTTTAGTTTATACTATAGGTCGTGAAGAGCTTGCTAAAACTCTAGATGGAGTGACTAAGCCATTCCCTGACGTAGAACTAGGTCACTGGGCGAATGGATTTATTTCTGCTGCAGCAACTACAGATATCCAAAAAGGCCAATATAGACTGGTAATTGGTGATGAGAATGGAATGTTTATGCCAGAACAACAGATAACTTATGGCGAACTAGCGACGACACTACTTCGTGCAGTAAGACCTAATATAAACGAAACTGGTATGATCTATCCAAAAGACTATGTAGAAGCGGCAGAGCGAGAAGGAATTTTTAAAGGGATAAGTAAAGTAACTGTAAATAAACCAGTAGTAAGATCAGAAGCGTTTGAAATGGTTTATAACGCATATGTAAAACTAGGTACAGTTCCTAAAACTTATACAGACAATATCGGAATCGTTAGAAAAGTATCAGGTTGGGGGATTTTAGCTAACCAAACTATCAGATTTGATGACGATAATTCTACATCTTATCGCGTAAGTGATGAGTTTAAAGTTACATCAGGAGCAGAGTGGGATAAAGTAGCTCGTAATCAGGTAGATGATGTAGTAAAATATGGGATTCTTACTAAATATGTATTAGATGAAGATAATCGAGTATCTCACTTAGTAGAGCTTGGTAATGATCTAAATGGTGTAATATCTAAAGATAGATTTAATACATTATTTAAAATAATATCTAATGGTACAGCATTTGAAACTAACGATTATGAAGGAACAAATGATAATGTATCAGTATTTGACTCATATAAAATAACTGGAGATGGTCTACGTCTAGAGTTAGTAAATAATAATTCTAGCTCAAACACTGAAGTAGAGCTTACCGAAAATACAAAAGTTTATATCTTACAAGGTGATAAAGTATATAACCTTCGCACTGAAAATGATAAGAAAAATAACTTACCAAAACTAGATCCTTCTAAAATACGCGTATATGGTGCTTTTGAAAATGAAAATAACAGAAATAACGCTATCGTTTTAGTATTTAGTGCAAAGGTAGAAAAATCTGAGACTGACTTATATAAAGATGCTGAAAATGCAATAAATGCCTATAGAAAAGATAACTCAACAAGTAATAGACAAAGAGCTGAAAATGCGCTTAAAAAATTAGCAGACTCTAACAAAAAAACTAGATTACAAGATATTTTAAATGAAGGAATAAATATAGATAACGCAAAAATCGCACTATCTAAATTTAAACAAACTCCAACTTCATTTAATAGAGAAGCAGCTAAGACAGCTATTGAAAAAATTATTTCTTCTAATATAAAAAATGAGCTATTTAAAGAATTAAAAAGCATTCCTGTAAATGATAAAATTACAGAGAAAGATCCGAATGAAGAAGAAAAAATTGCTAAAGCAAAAAAGGCACTAGATGACTATAAAAATAATCCATCATCAAATGAATTAAGACAAGCTGCATATGACGCTATAACTAGCTTAAAAGATGGAGATATAAAAAATAAATTAGCTAATGAATATAATTCGGTAGATGAACCTACTGATTCTT
Organism: Peptoniphilaceae bacterium; assembly: GCA_029983595.1. Classification (GTDB taxonomy): domain Bacteria; phylum Bacillota; class Clostridia; order Tissierellales; family Peptoniphilaceae; genus Neofamilia. The sequence continues at coordinate 1,774 of JASBZD010000060.1, read as the reverse complement.
TAAAGAAGTCTAAAGAAAACGTAATAAATAGACTAAAAGATAGTATATTATCTACAAAAGATGAGTTTATAAATAGAATAGATAACGCTAAAACAGAAGAAGAAATAAAATTTATTTTAGATGAATATAATAAAGCTATAGAGTCTTTTAATTCCGAAGAAGTAAAAAGTAAAAAGACACAATCTAAAAATGAGATAAAAAAATTAGATGGACTTACAGAAGACGAGATTAAAAGTTTAGAATCTAGAATAGACTCTCAAGCATATTTACCTAATATTCAAGATATAGTTAATGAAGCTAATAAGTTAAATAAAGATAGAAAAGATATGAGACAAGCAGGTGTTAACCAAATTAACACTTATCAAAATTTATCTAATGAATCTAAGGCTAATTATATAGATGAAATAAATAAACAGGTAATATCAGAAGGTGTAAGCGAAATAACTTTAAAAGCTTTTAAAGAAGACTCTGTTATATCGGTTAAAAACCTAGTTAATTTAAGCGACGAACAAAAAACAGCATTTAAGGAAAAAATAAATAATCAGACTTCAATTGATGATATAAATAAAGTCTTAGAAGAAGCAAAGGGATTAAAAGAATCAGATTTAATTCCATCTATAGATAATGAAAATAATCCAAATAATCTAAATGAAGAGGGACGAGTTAATAAAGAGCCTAATATTGAAAATTCAATCAATAATATAGATACTATCAATCCTAATGAAAAGCCAACTCTTATAAGAGATAAAAAACTAGATGAAGATTTAGTTAATAATAAAAAACCATTTTCTTTAACTGAGACTCTTCTTCAACTTGTAAAATAATCGTAAAAGTCCAATGAATATTATTTCGTTGGACTTTTTTTATAGAATTAAAAAACCTCGCCTTAAACGAGGTTTGTCATCAAAATTTAAATTTTAATAAATATCTTCTACTTCATAACCTTCATCAGCTATAGCTTTTTTTATTGCTTCTACTGATACGTCTTCTTTATAAGATACTTCTGCTGTCTTAGTTTCTAGATTTACACTTAGTTCATTATAATCGCCAAGTTCAGATAATGCGTTTTCTACTGCTTTTTTACAGTGATCGCATGACATACCATTAATTTTTATAATTCTTTTTATATTATTTGTTTCCATAATCTCCTCCTAACTTATCTAACATTACTTTTATACCCTATTTTTCGTATTATATTAAATCTTGGTTACATTTTTATATTTTAACCATTAATTTTTAAAATATATTATAATAAATAAAAGGAGTGAATTATGAAAAAGAGATTTTTATTATTTATATTAATTATTTCATTATTTCTGCCGAGTGTTTCTTTTGCGGCAAAAGATGTAGATATTACTTTAAAAGAGTCTACATCAATTGTAAAAGGGGAAATGGTTGGGTTTGATTTAGATGTTAAGTTTAACACGCCTATATCTAAGATGAATAGTTTATTTATTACTATTAAATTAGATGATAAATTAAATTATGTAAATGGCGAGGTTGTTGATGCATCTGAGATACCTGGAGTTTTTGAGATTTCATCTCGTGCCAATAATAGCGGCCGATTTGGGTTTGTAAATATTAAACTTACTGATATGAAAGCTCTAGACAAAAATAGTTTTAAAGTTAGATTTAATGCTAACCTTGACGATAATGCTAAGATAGGTTCTACATTAGAAAATCGTGTAATCGTATCTAGTCAGACTCAGGCTCAAAATGCTAAAAATAAAGCTAGCTCTACATCTTATGAAAATACTGTAAAGACTAATAAAGT
>JASBZD010000059.1 GCA_029983595.1 Peptoniphilaceae bacterium | reverse complement strand
GTAAAACCATCACAATATGAGAACATTTCTTTAGCTATCTCAGCTATAGATTTATCTTCATATCCTTCTTCATTCATTTTTATAAAGTAGCAATTTTCTGCCCATCTAGCAGCATCTAGCATAAAAGGAATTTCATATTTTTTAGCAATTTTTGAAGTTTCTCTAATAGATTTCATAGAAACTGCTTGGCCAGCTACAGTATTATTAGTAACTGTAGTATAGATTAAAGGAACATTTTCTACACCCACAGCTTCAATAAGTTGTTCTAATTTTTCTACGTCCATATCACCTTTAAATGGATTTTTTTCATATTCTCCACCTTCAGGCACTTCAAATAATAATTCTTTATTATATAAGTTACGAGGGATAGAACCCATTTGTTTAATATTTCCCTCAGTAGTATCAAAGTGTCCATTAGAAGGAATAGTAAATTGTTTACCTGGCTCTCTTTCATTAAGCACTTTTCTAACAATTTCAAATAAAACAGATTCAGCCGCTCTACCTTGTGGCATTATAAATGCGTTAGGTCTTTCAAGTTGGTAGCGTCCACCATTAAATAATCCTCCTTCAATATCTACTAGATATAGTTCTTCCATAAGTTTATCTATATCTTTTTCATCGGTACGGATTAAATTAATCGCACGTTTTTGGTCGTCTCCTCTTTCAAAACAGTCTCTCATTGCATCTAGTAAAACATAATAACCATTGTTGCGCCCATATGACTCATCTCCTAAAAATAAAGCAGACCACTGTTTATCAGTCATTGCTGTAGTACCTGAGTCAGAAAGCATATCAATAGTAAGCATTCCAGCTGGGAAGGCAAACTCGTTATAATGAGTTTTCTTTAAAGCCTCTTCTCTTTGCTCAATAGTAACTTTTGGTATGTTTTTAGTAACATATGTAAAACTACTAGGTGCCTTTACGTCTAATTCGTATTCTTTTGTCATTATACTATCCTCCTAAATATTTTTTATAGGTTACCCCGGTCCCTTGCGGTAGCGGACAGTATCCAATAAGTCAGGTGATGAAAACGTTTTTACCTAACTGCTGTTATTATACAACGTAGCTATAAATAAGTCTATAGAAAGTTATTATAAATTATTATTTATATATTGTTTACTTAATTTTAATTTTTATTAATTTTCCATTTGATATTAATTTTACAATATATGTTATAATGATAGAAAATATACATATTTGAGGAGAAATAATATGAAAAAAACTGTAGTAAAAGTATGTACATGTATGGAATGTATGTTGATGGGATCTTCTGATATACATGAACATGTGGAAGATTTAAAGATGGATATTATTTCAAGAGATGAAAATATAAAAGATGATGATATAATTATTGAAGCTATTACTAAATGTCATGGTAAAGAATCAGAAACTGGTAAAATTTCGCCGGTAGTTTCTGTAAATGATGAAGTGATAAATAATGCCACTTCCCAAATAGTAATGGAAAAAGTATTGGAGAATTACCAAGATGAAGTATAACTACACTCCCCTTATTCAGCTTCGTAGAAAAGTTTTCGTTGAGGTCGCTAAAATGGCGTATGACGATCCTAGTCACTTAGAAGAAAATATCGAACAAGCTGTTTATAATATCGTACCTGGAGAAGTAGCCCAATATAGAGAATCAGTATTTAAGGAAAGAGCTATCGTTGGGGAAAGACTTAGAATGGCTATGGGTCTAAAAATGAGAAAAGTAGACGAACACCAACGTCTTTCTCAAGGTATTGACGATGCTTTAAAACCTGAGCGTGTTGTACATAACGAGCTTATACAAGTTGTGCCATTTGCGTGTGAAGCTTGTCCTGAAAAAACATACCATGTGACAGAAAATTGTAGAAAATGCCTAGCTCACCCTTGTATTCAGGATTGTCCAAAAAACGCAATTTCAATGGGCAAGTATGGATCAGTTATAGATGATGAAAAATGTATTAGATGTGGTAAATGTAAAGAAGCATGTCCATATAATGCGATTATTGATTATGACAGACCTTGTGCAAAAGCCTGTGGAGTTAATGCGATAAAATCAGATTATCTAGGCAGGGCTGAAATTGAGCAGGATAAGTGCGTAAAATGTGGTATGTGTCTTTCTGCTTGTCCATTTGGCGCAATTTCTGATAAATCAGAGATATTCCAGCTTATACAGACTATAAAATCTGATGTTGACGTTCACGCTATTATCGCTCCAGCTTTTATAGGACAATTTGGACCTTTTGCAAAACCTGATACTATTTTTAGAGCTATAAAGGCTCTTGGGTTTAAATCAGTCGTAGAAGTAGCTTTAGGAGCGGATATTGAATCTGTAGTAGAAGCTAGAGAATTTATAGAAAAAGTTCCTAATGAGCTTTCATTTTTAGGTACTTCATGCTGCCCTGCGTGGTATGATGCAGCAACTTTAAACTTCCCTGAAATGAAGGAAAATATTTCATCTTCTGCTACTCCAATGGTAGCTACATCTAGATTTATAAAAAAAGAAAATCCAGACGCAAAAGTAGTATTTATCGGTCCATGTCTAGCTAAAAAGAACGAAGCTTCAAGACCAGAGCTTGAAAATATTATTGATTTTGTTATAACATTTGAAGAGCTGATGGGTATATTTGTAGCTTATGGAATTCAGCTAGATGATTATGTCGATAACACAGAAGAACGTGAATCTGACGCATCATTATCAGGTAGAGGATACGCAAACTCTGGTGGAGTGGCTGAAGCTATTATTAACACAATTGGCGAAATAGACCCTAGTGTAGAAGTAAAATATTATAATGCTGATGGGCTTTATGAATGTATGAAAATGCTAAAACTAGCTAAAGCTCATAAATATGATGGATATTTACTTGAGGGGATGGGATGTCCAGGAGGATGCGTAGGCGGACCTGGTACACTTATCTCTAGAAGAAAAGCTGCACAACAACTAAATGAATTTAAAACTGAATCACCATATTTCACAGCTTTTGAAAATCCGAAAGTACCTGCAGATAAGAACACCACTAAGGAGGTTTAGATGTTAGAAATAAAAAATGTTTCAAAAAACTTCGGTAGTGTAAAAGCGCTAAACGATGTAACTTTAACAATAAATGATGGAGATTTATTTGGAGTAATTGGCCAAAATGGAGCTGGAAAATCTACTCTTTTTCGCTCAATTATGAATTTTTATGACTTTAAGGGCGAAATTTTATATAATGGCATGAAAATGTCGAAAGTTCCGCTAGAAAAAATTGGGTTTTTGCCGGAAGAAAGATCTCTATCTCCTAAAAAATCTATAAAAGAAGAAATAGAGTATTTTGCAAAGTTAAACCAGATGAAAAATATTAATGATGAAATAATTGAAAAATGGTTTAATAAGTTTGAGATAAAGGGAAAGCCTACTGATAAAATCAAGACTCTATCTAAAGGTAACCAACAGAAAGTCCAGCTATTATGTGCTTTAATATATAATCCTGAGTTTGTTATTCTCGATGAGCCTTTTTCAGGGTTAGATCCATATAATATTACGCTTTTAGAAGATATTATTAAAGAGTTAAATGCTAATGGGACTACGATAGTCTTTTCTAGTCATAATATGTCTAATGTAGAAAGTTTATGTAATAGAATTTTAATGCTTAAAGATGGAGAAATAGCGCTTTATGGTACTCCTCTAGAAGTGAGAAATCAATTTAAGGCTAACAAAATCACTATCGAAACTGATAAGGATTTAAGCTTTTTAACTGAAAAATATCCTAGATATGACCATTATCGAGATACATGGAATTTCTATCCAGAAGAAGTAAAAGATGGAGAAGATATTTTTAGAGAAATAAGCGAGAAAATAGGTTATGTAAAATATTTTTCTCAAACTCCTCCTACTCTTCATGAAATTTTTACAAGGACGGTGGAACAAGAATGAATAGATTTATGATAGTTTCGACTGACTCTTGGAAAAAACAGATGAAATCCGGTGCATTTTGGTTTATGGTATTTATGCCATTTATTATGGCGGCAGTAACTGGTCTGATAGGATATTTTGCATCAGGTAGTGATAAACCATCTGATCTTACTTTTATAGCTGACTCTAATCTAAAACCTTATATAATCGAGATGAAAGATAACCTTCCAGATTATAAGTTCTTAGAATCTGAAGAAGATGCAAAAAAAGAAATAGAAGATGGTAAAATATCTGCTTATGCAAATGTGGCTGAAAAAGATGGAGTAGTCTATCTAGATTATTATGGAAAAGAGATGGGCTTTTCTACTAATTTAGCCATGGAAAATTTAAGTAAAACTATCCAAAATAATATAAATAAAGAGCGTGCATCACTTAGTCCTACACAAAATAATATTTTAAAAACTGAGGCAGTTATTACTTCTCACGAACTAGTAGAAAATTATAATAACCCTATATCGATGGCAGTATTTATTATCTCAACTATTATGCTATATATGATTTTAATGATGTATTCTAATATACTAATCGTTGAAATCGCGACAGAAAAAGGTACTAAGATGATAGAATTTATTTTCTCTAGTGTAAGCCCTCATACTTATTTTGCTGGTAAAATATTTGGTAACTTATTAGTAATTCTTACTCATCTAGGAATTTATATAATCGGTGCAGTTATCACTAGTTTAATAATTTTTAAGACTGGATTATTAGATAAATTATCTGAGTTTGGACTTCCACCTATCGAGTTTAATAGCGATATAATTACTAAAGCTATTTTAACTATAGTTTTTGTGGTGCTAGGCGTTATAATCTATATGATTTTATCGGCAATGATGGGATCGCTAGTATCTAAACAAGAAGACGCTGGTAAGATGTCTTTTCCAGTAATAATGCCAATACTTATCTCATATTTTATTGCATTATCTAATATGGGACGTGAGGCTAACGCATTTATAAAGACTCTTAGTTATATTCCATTTTTCTCTTCATTCTTTATGCCACTTAGGTTAATTAATGAAAAAGGAATACTTAATCAAGCCTTTATTTCTCTAGCTGTATTAGTAGCAGCGATTATATTAGTTTATTTAATATCAGCGAGAGTTTATAAAAAGAATATTTTAAACTATTCAAGTGATAAAATATTTGGAAGAAATAAATAGAAACTTAAAAGAGTTGGGTTTTAACAATTTCCCCAACTCTTTTTTTAATATTTTTAATTATTTCTTAAAATTACATCCCCTCTATCGACAACTATTTCATATCCAGCATTTCTCACTCTATTTTCTAGACATGACTTACATTCTGCAGCCTCATCACCTGTACATATTTTATTATCATATAGCTGATAATTTTCTCTTACTTCAGTCGGAGATAGATTAGGCATTAATACATTAGCTCCAGCTTTAAGCCCCATCTCACGCCCTAGGTTATTAATCGTACCAAGAGCTGTAGTCGCAGGAATTAGAGCATATGGGAATAAAATCCTAAGAATTGATATAAGTCTTAGAGTTTTTCTAAAGTCTCCATTATGAAAATCCTTAAATGGAGTATCTTTTTGAGTAAGAAATGGACCAATCCCTATCATATCAGGCTTTAACTTTTCTAAAAATCTAAGGTCTTTTATAATATTTTCTGTAGTCTGATATGGTGAGTCAACCATAAATCCACCACCTACCTGAAAACCAATTTCTTTAAGATCAAATAGAGCTTTATGTCTATTTTCTAAAATCATATTTTCAGGATGTAGCTTTCTATAATGCTCTAGATCTGAAGTTTCCTGTCTTAAAAGATATCTATCAGCCCCAGCGTCATAGAACTTTTTATAAGATTCTTTAGACTTCTCGCCCATTGAAAGCGTAATCGCCACATCTGGATGATTTTTCTTAATGGAACTAATAATATCAACCATTAAATCATCATTGTAAAATGGATCGTCGCCCCCTTGCATAACAAAAGTACGATAGCCTAGTCTATATCCTAAATCGGCACATTCTAAAATCTGATCTTTAGAAAGTCTATATCTCTCTACATTTTTATTAGAATGTCTTATCCCACAGTAATAACAGTCATTTTTACAGTAGTTAGAAAATTCAATAAGTCCGCGGACATATACCTTATCTCCATAGATCTCTTTTCTAATTTTATCAGCTTTTTGATTTAGCTCATCAGTTAGACTGTCATCCTCAATCCATCTTTTTAAAGTTTCATCATCATAATAATTTTCGTTAAATAATTTCATATTTATATATCAAAATTCTCCAGAATAGTCATCACATCCATCTCTTCCTGAGTAAACTCTTTTTTCTCTATATCATAAGTCTGATTATCCATAGATATATCAAATGGTATCGATTTAGTTCTGATAGATTTTTTTAAAAACATATTTATAGCAGTTTCTATATCTAATCCTAGTTCTTCAAAAAGATTATTTGAGTCTTTAAATATTTCTTCATCTATTTCAATCTCAATTTTCTTACTCATTATAAACTCCTAGATTTTATTATACTTACTTATTATAATTAAAAAAATACTACATTTCTATATCTTTCTAAATTAAAAAATCCACCAAGCTATATAGCCTGCCTGGTGGATAAATTTTAATCTACTTAAAATGATGTAATAGCTTTTCCTAATGCATCAGTAGCTACGATAGCAGCATATAACTCATCTGGAGTAACTCCACCAGCTAAGTTATGGATAGTTTCACCTTCAACACATGCATTTTCAGCTATTTGTCTAATTTCTTCATCTTTAGTAATACCAAGTTCTTCTAAAGTAACTGGAAGACCTACTTCTAGACAGAAATCTTGAACATCTTCAAACTCTTCGTTATCTACACCTTCTAGTACAAGTTGAACTAAAGTACCAAATGCTACACATTCACCATGAGCAGCTTCATGTCCACCTAGAGAAGTAAGACCATTATAAAAAGAGTGAGCTGCAGCACAGTTTACGTTATCTGCACCAACACCAGACATATAAGTATTAGCTTCGATAATAGCATCTAATGCAGGAGTAACTACATTATTTTCACAAGCAGCTATCGCTTGAGAACCATATGCTCTTAAAGTTTCATAACATCTTCTAGCTATTGCAAGACCAGTACGAGTAATTCCATCTCCCTCTAAACTTGGAGATTCAGTTCTGATAGAAGCTCTACCTTCAAAATAAGTACCTAGCGCATCACCCATACCAGCTATTAAGAATTTTACAGGAGCATTAGCGATAACTTGGCTATCTACAAATACTGCATCTGGGTTAGTTGGGTAGAAAAGATACGAATCAAAACTTCCATCATCATTATAGATTACAGAAAGACCAGTACATGGAGCGTCTGTAGCTACAACAGTAGGAACGATAACAATTCTTTTTTTAGCATAATAAGCTGTAGCTTTAGCTGTATCTACTGCAGATCCACCACCAACTGCTACAACTGCATCGATATTGTCATCTTCTACGATTTGTTTCATTCTTTCGATTTCACCTTTGCTAGAGATCCCTTTAAAAATCTCATAACGTCTATAATCATCTTTTCCTTCAAAAGATTTTTCTATTTTATCATGACATGCTTTATGTCCACTATTAGAGCAGATGAATAACCATCTTTTACCCATATATCCAAGTTGGT
>JASBZD010000058.1 GCA_029983595.1 Peptoniphilaceae bacterium | reverse complement strand
TGAGTACCGCTAAATCTATACCATGTTAGCTTTACATTAGTTTCATTTTTTATCTTTTCAGGTTTAATAGGTACTAATCTACTATCTGTTGAGGATAATTTAGTATTTCTATCTACTAGAAACTCCGTCATTTTATCCGGACTAGTTATAACCCCTGGAGTAGTCATCTCTTTATATATTCTTACATTATATTTTTCTTGTTCCCATTTTCCATGATAGGTCGTATCTTTAGCAGGCATCCTTATATTAGTAAAATCTACAGGTACTCCAGTAAACTCTGGATTATCATACCATCCTTTAAATGTAGCACCATTTTTATCTGTCATACCGGGGGTTATATTAGACGGTAAATATTTATTTATCTGCTCATCAAAAGGTACAGATACGGATTTATCAGGATAAATCAAATTATTTGTCTTAAAAACAAGTTTAAATGGTAACCTTTCATAATATGTTCGTACTTCAAATGGTTCTCCTCTAGAAGGTCTTCTTGGGCTATCTGTAGTTTTTCCTGGCTCAGTTACGTACCTAAATATAAACCCAGGTATTTCTGCCCCACCATTATACTTTACTAAAGATGGTTCAATGGCATTACCAACTTCTATCCTTATAACTTTAAAGTTTCCATTACTATCTAATATAGGTTTACCATTGTTATCAACTTCTATAAACTTTATTAGCCATTCATTACTACCTATTGTTGGCACAAAGTATAGATCTACTGCTCTAGGAGGCATTTTTTCAGGAGTTCTAGATATAGGTCCTTCTAGACTCCCTTCCCTAACTTCAAAATTACTATTTCTAATCTCTTTCATTCTAGTCCAAGCTGGAGTTGTGTCTTCTCCTTCCTTAAAGCTCATAGAAAATTGTAGAGTAGGAATACCTTGAAATACACCAGTTGAGTAAACCTTAAGGATATATCTAGGTCGTTTATAATATACCTTTATATCTGTACTACCATCACCTTTTACAAGTTTGCCCGCTTCTGATGCTATGGTATCAGATGGTTTAGTATAGCCTTTGGAATTTAAATCTGACGCTATATTACTTACACGTGAATTTCTAAAGTATTCTCCATCTGGCGTTTTTGATCCTACAGGTGCTGAAATAGTTTCACTTTTATAAAAAGTATAATTACTATCATTAATATTTTCAGTATAGTGACTTACAGTATAAGTTCCAGGTAATTGTTCGTAGATTGCATATAAAGTCTTAGTATGAGTTATAACTCTAGTTTTTAAGTCAGTTAAAACTGGTCCATCTTTTGTTAGTGACCAGCCTTTAAACTTATAACCTGGTTTAATAGGATCTATAAGTTTGCTAACATCAAGAGTATCTCCTTTTTTTACAATTTGTCTAGTAACATGTGAGCCACCTTGAGAGTCAAAACTTACTGTATATCCATATTCATAAATCGCAAACAAGTCTAGTCGTGCTACTTGCTGCTCTCCAGATATGGCTTCTTGTTTTTTAATTAAATCGCGTGTGATAGGTGTATTTTCAACATCAAATATTTCCCCTCCATTGGGGTTGATAGACCAATAAGAAAAAACAGGAGTAGCTTCATCTGGATTAGTATTCTCCTCATCTTTTATTATAGGGATATGAGCCTCACCGATAGGAACTCCAAAATCCTGTACACGAGTTTTAAAAACTTCATCACGATATAACTTATTGCCATTTGCGTCTTTATAAAATCCGTCTGGTGCTACGGTATAGCCTTCAGGGATAGTAAATTTATCTTTATTCTTTTCATTAATATAAACTCTTTCTTTAAAGTCAATATAAGCATTATCTAAAAATAATGGTTCTGCTTTTATAGTTACTGGTGTCTTTGTATCAAAATTTATTGGAGTAAAGAAATGAATTTCATTAGCTCCATTTTCTTTCATTTCAGATCCTATTGGGAACCATCCAGCGTATCTACCTCTATCTGCTAAAATAGGAATTACTGGTTTTTGTAAAGATTGACCACTTCTAATAGTCTGAGTGTTAATTAATTTAAGGCTACCATCAGTATTTCTTACATAAAATTCATAAGTTCTAGTAGCTTGTGCTTTAGGGTCTGTTATTGCATAAATAGAAAAACTTTCTGCTTTAAAAGTTACTGAATCTGCAGATTTTTTCTCTACTTCTATTTTTTCTTCTAAAGCGTATTCATCTTCTTTATGATATACTTCTACCTCTTCAAGTTCAGCTATTTTTTTATTTCTAATTTCTACGTTAAGGTTATTTTCTGGTCCTATAATATATTCTCTATCATTTTCATCGAAAATAGTAATATCATATGCCGCTATTACTTCTTTACCTTCTATCTCTATTTCTACAGGATATGCTTTCACTTTAGTATAGCCTGGTAGATTTCCTGAGATTCTAATTAAGGTATCAGTATATATTCTTTCCTTATATGTTCCATCAGTATAGATATCTGCGATTAGTTGTTGATAAACTAGTTTTTTAGCTTCTTCTTGTTTTTTTAATTCTTCTAATTTTTTATTTATCAATTCATCTTTAATAGTCTCTGGTTTTTTATTGCCTAGTTCGTTAGATTTTTCAGACTCAACTTTTTTCTCTTCCTCAGATTTAGTTAGGTTTTCTACAGATTTATCAATAGGCTTAGATTTATCATCTTGTATATTTTTAATATCACTATCAATAATATTTTTATCTTCAGAATTTGTATCTAATTTTTCTAGATTTTGTTTACCTATTGATGAATTATCTGGTTTAGATTGTTCCTCTTTGTCTAAAGATTTATCTGGTTTAGATTGTTCCTCTTTATCTAAAGATTTATCTGGTTTAGATTGTCCCTCTTTATCTAAAGATTTATCATTATTTTCATTAATCGTTTCTATAGCTTCTTTTTTAGAAGTAAGATTTTCATCCGCAAAAACATGAGATAGTGGATATACTACCTCTGTTAAAAGTATTATTGTTATTAATAATATGGATAACATCCTTGATTTTATTTTGTTCATCTAATCAACTCCTAAAAGTTTCAAAATACATCTCAGTATCTATATATTACTATTATACTATGGATTAAACCCTACAATAATTATTATATTTGATATTCATAAATATATAAACATTTTTTTATTCCATTTATATAAATTAATCTACATTTTAATTCATATTATAATTTATTTTTTAATAATAACAATATTTTTTTAATGTAAAACTAAATTTTCAAAAAAAAACCCCACTATTTTGTTTTAAAAAAGAGTTTTTTCAAAACTTATAGTGGGGTTTTAGTTATTCCTTAGAAACCTTTTTTATCTCATCTGTCAATTCTTTTAATGTCTTATTAAGAACTACTAGTTGGTATAATGATATGGCTATTGGAAAACCTAAGTTTTGAATTAGAGTTATCCAACTTTCCATTATATCCTCCTTAGATTATAGTTTCTTTGATTTCTTCGATAGTATATACTGATTCTACTGCTGATGCTGGTTTTCCTTTAATAAAGAAGATTCCAGCATTTTTTATACTTTCTGCTGCATCAGACGCTTCTTTTGTAGTCAGGTCTTGTTTAGGATTATCTATCTGAATTTTCATTTTTTCATCTGCTTCATTTTTAAGTTCAAATACGATCTTTTTCATTTTTTCACCTCCTTATTAATTAGTTTTCGTCATTTTAGCTAAGAGTAGAAACTACGACTTTTTGAGTTATTAGTACTTCTTTTTCAGTAACAGAATTGATAGCATTTGATACAGCTAATAGATTATCATCTGTAGCATTTTCTGTGATATTAGATATAGTTTTTGATTTATATCTTTGTCTATCATCTATCTTTCCATTATCAAACTGAAGTCTTAGCTGAGTTTTTTCAATTGTTGATGCTGCCATATTTATCACCTCCTTACACCCATAAATAGAAATTTATAAAAATTTATTGCACTATGAGTTTTAAAAAAATCCTACTTAAAACTATCGATTTTATAAAAAATATATGTTTCTCTACTTTTTTTATATAAATCATGTTTTATAATCACGAGATCAGATAATTTCGACTTTTTAAATATTTTTATATCTAGGCTAATATAGTCATACCGTACGGAAAAGTTATAACTAAAAAAGAAAAAGGAGGTATTATAACTGGATGAATTAATAAGTATGGCTAAAAATGAGGATAATGAGGCGATTATAGAAATTCTTGATAAGACTAGGCCTTTAAGACACTCTATAATCTCTCGATTTCCATCTTTAGAACTCGATGAATATGATCAGAGATTATCAATTTTTACTATAGAATGTATAAAAGAATATGATAAGTCATCTAACTTTTTTTACTATCTAAAAAATAGATATAACTGGTTTATATTAGATGAGCTAAAATCTCCTAGAGATCTACCACTACCTGAAGATATAAATGAAACTTTAGAGTCTAGCGAAGATATAGAAGGAGAATATATTCTAAAGATAGAAAAAACCAAGTATAAAAAAATTATAGATGATGCTCTTAATATTCTTAATCGAAGAGAAAAAGATATTATAAAAAAATACTACTTTGATGAAAAGCTAATAAAAGAGATAGCATTTGAGATGGAACTTTCACAGTCGACTATTTCTAGAGAATTAAAAAACTCACTTAAGAAGATGAAAAGATATATTAAGAAGAAATATAAAATTAAAGATATAGAATAAGGAGGAAAAATGATTATTAATAAATTACCTATAAGATATAACTATTCAGCTAGAATTAATGAAAAGAAATATATTGTAATTCATGATACTGGAAACGCCAGACCAGGTGCAGGAGCATTAAATCATTATAGATATTTTAATGGCGCAAATAGAAATGCATCAGCACACTATTTCGTAGATGATAGCAATATTATCGAGACTGTCGACCCTAATCTAGTAGCTTGGCACTGTGGAGATGGAAAAGGTCGATTTAAAATAACTAACTCAAACTCCATCGGTATTGAAATATGTATAAATCCCGATAGCAACTGGGAAATAGCTAAAGCTCAAGCTATAGAGCTAATTAGATTTTTAATGCTAACTTATAATATTGATAAATCTAGAGTTATACGCCATTATGACGCATCTAGAAAGTTATGTCCTGGCAGAATGTCAAGAGATAACTGGAGAGAGTGGAATGAGTTTTATAATATGATTTAAAATTTATGTAATAAATCCGTATTGAAATAGAACAGTTGTTCGTTTATAATAAGATTAAATATTAATCTAAGAAAGGAGTAATATGAACCTACTAAACGAGACTTTAATTCTAATTCTACCTATTTATACCGATACTGGCGATTGTACACTTTTAAAAACTACTGCTTCGTCAGAAATTTTTGAAAAATCTATAAAATCTATTCTAAATAGGCTATTTTTTATGACTAGTCAGGACCCTAAATCGATTAAGTTAAAGTTACGAGAGCAGGGAATAAAAAATACTCCGCCGCTTATTATAGGAAGCGATATTTTCGTAAAGATAAAAGTGCGTAAACCACGCGCATCTAATGATAAAGCGTATGGATATATAAACACTGATTTTATTGAAAAGGTAGTTTTAAGAGATGATAAGGTCGTGCTAACTTTAAAAGATGATACAGAACTAGAAATTCTAGATAGATATTCCACTATCTCTAAAAATATAACTATAGCTAGGAGTGTAGAAATAGATAATTTTTAGAATTTAAAATGCCCACCATATTAGATTTTCTAATAAAGTGGGCTTTTATTTTAATAATCTTTTCTATCTTTTGTAAAGAAATATATTAAAGCTAGTACTGCAAATAATAATGGAACTCCAGTAGAAACTATCTGAGGAGCTACATAAGTACCAGTGTAAGATAAAATCCATAAAATAATAGATAAAACTGCTAAAACGATAACTGCTATTCTTAAACCTTCCATAATTTTTCCCCCTTAAATATTCTATATAATATATATTAACAGGAATGAGAAATTATAAACGATTTTAATTGTAAAATTTTTATCAATTATATTATTATTGTATTAATAACTACATATTTTTAGATTTTTCTACTGCGTCTGTTATAGCTTCTATGACAGTACCTCTAAATCCATTTTCTTCTAGGGATTTAACTCCCGCTATAGTAGTACCACCTGGCGAAGTTACCATATCTTTTAGCTCTCCAGGGTGTTTTCCAGTTTCTAAAACCATTTTAGCTGCTCCGAGCACGTTTTGAGAAGCAATTAGATATGCGTCATCTCTTTTTACGCCAGAATAAACTGCTGCGTCAGCTAATGCCTCAATAAACATATATACATATGCTGGAAGACATCCTACAGCTACCCCTAGTCCATTAAAATCCGTATCTGATGGCACAACTAGAGATTTACCAAATGAGTTAAACATTTTTTCTACTTCAGAGATTTCTTCATCTGATACATTTTCATTTCTCGTAATAGCTGCCATCCCCTCACCTACCATAGCTGGAGTATTAGGCATTGTCATTACGATTTTTTTATCACTACCTATCATATCATTAAGTTTATCTATACTCATTCCAGCGGCTATAGATATTATAACTTGATATTTAAGATATGATTTTATCTCTTCAATTACTACTGGATAGATATGTGGCTTAACTGCTAAAAATATATAATCAGAGTTTTTAGCTATTTCAATATTTCCCATCTCTTCATAATCGCCTTCTAATTCTTTACTTATATTTTTTAGGCTTGAAAGGTTTAGGGCATATCCATTTTTTATTAAGGAGCTTGCGATAACTCCGCCCATATTTCCAACGCCAATAATTCCTATTTTCATAAAATCACCTCTATATATAGTATAACATCTATTCTATAAGGTGTATAATCTATGAGGGAGATGATTAAATGTCATTATTTGAAATTTTTATAACATTTTTTAAGATTAATGCTTTTACTTTCGGCGGTGGATATAGTATTGTGCCGATGATTCTTGATGAGTTTTCCCATAAAAGAGGGCTTATTACTGAAGATGAGATGCTAGATATTATAGCTATTGCGCAGAGTGGACCAGGGGTTATGGCGATTTCTACATCGCTTCTTACTGGATATAAGGTAAAAGGTGTGACGGGAGCTATTATAGCCGTTATAGCCTCAATATTACCATGTATTATAGTTATCGGAATTGTAGCTCAGTTTTATGATGCTTTTAGAACTAATATATATATTAATGGTATTTTAGATGGTATATCTGGTGCAATATGTGCTATTTTACTAGCTACCACTATAAAGATGGGATATAAAAATATAAAAGAATATCCTATATTTTCATCTATTATAATTATAGGAGTTTTAATATTAAGATTTATATTTAAGATGGATTCTGCTAAACTTATATTTATTTCTGGAATTCTATCGATTTTTTATTTACTAAGTTTAGAAAAGAAAGGTGATAAAAATGCTATTTAATTTATTTCTAGTCTTTTTACTTATTGGTGCACTAGCTTTTGGGTCAGGATATGCTACCCTGCCTTTAATTGAAAAATATATAGTAAATCTAAATAATTGGATAGATTATAAGACTTTTCTAGATATTATAGTTATTTCACAGATGACACCTGGCTCTGTAGCTATAAATGCGGCGACATTCGTCGGTCAAAAAGTAGCAGGGCTACCTGGCTCTATTTTAGCTACTACAGGAGTAGTAATTCCACAAAGTGCTATAATGATATATCTGGGACATGAGCTATTTGATAAAAATAAAAAGTATAAATTACTTGATTATTTTATCGTGGGAGTAAAATCATGTGTAGTATCGCTAATTTTTTTAACGACTATATCGCTATTTAAAACCTCGATAATTAAAGACCCATTAAATTATGCAGGGATAGTAACTTTCATATTGGCACTATTTTTGCAATATAAAAAAATAGATACTATTAAAATTATTATAATATCTG
>JASBZD010000057.1 GCA_029983595.1 Peptoniphilaceae bacterium | reverse complement strand
TCTTCAGTTACTTTTTTTTCATCATCTAAAAGTGTTCCATCTAGATCTAAAACGATTAATTTAATGTCTTTTGCCATTTTTTACTCCTTTAATTAAAAGCATCCTCATAGTGATTTATTATATTCGTCTCAGTATAAATTTCAATAACGTCAAATCGGGGTTGGTAATTTAGATAGTCCCCAAAATAATAAAAATAATTTGCTGTAGATTTTATTTTTTTCTGTTTTCTTTCATCAACCGCCTCATAGCCATAACCAAAATCAGAGTTTTTTCTAGTTTTTACTTCAATAAATACTAAATAAATACCTTTTATAGCTATAATATCGATTTCGCCCGTTTCATTTTTGTAATTTCTATCAATTATCTCATATCCACGCTCTTGTAGATAAAATGCCGCCTTATCCTCTCCAGAATCACCAATAATCTTAGACTGGTCTTTCCATTTTTCTAGATTATTCAAAAAGCTCTTTCTATGGATTTCACAAGGCCCCATTCTAATAAGCGCTTCTCTATGAGATTTTGTGGCATAACCTTTATGATTTTTTATCTCATAACCAGGATATTTTTTATCCCACTCCTTACACATCTCATCTCGATACACTTTAGCAAGAATAGAGGCACAAGATACAGTATAACAAAGATCATCAGCTTTTTTAAGTGCTTCACATCTTACCGCTCCATCTATTTTCATCGCATCTACTAGTACTATATCTGGAGTGATCCCCTTTTTTTCTAATTTTATCAAAATTACAGCTAGAGATTTCTCCATTGATTTTTTAGTAGCCTGATATATATTTATCTTATCTATAATTTCAGGCGGCTCGCTAGTTATAGCATAATCTACACAAGCCTCTTTTATCTGGTTTGAAAAAAGCTTTCGTTTTCTAGATGATGTAATCTTTTTAGAATCCTTAATTCCCTTGATAAAATCTATTTCGCCCTTATCATTAAGTTTTTTAAAGTCTATACAGACAGCAGCTGTTACGACATCTCCTAGAAGTGGGCCTCTACCTACTTCATCTATACCCACAATATATCTCATTCCGCTATCTATATATTCTTTTTCAATCTCATACATCAGCTTTCTCCAATGAGATATTTCCAATTACGCCTTTTCTAAACTCGTCAAGAATTATATCAGTCGTACGAGAATAGTCTATCTCATTACCTCGAGAGATTGCGCCGCGTTTTTTAGCAATATCCTCCATAGTTTCTAATGGATTATATGAAATCTCTATTTTATATCGATTTTCTAGCATCTCTGGATATTCTTTTTGTAATTTTTCTATTAGCTTTAAAGCTATCGTCTCAAGTGGCAAAACCTCATCCTTAATAGACCCGATATACGCAAGATTTAAAGCAAGATCCTCACTTTCAAACTTCGGCCATAATACACCTGGTGTATCTAGAAGATTAAGCTTATTCTCTACCCTTATCCATTGGTTAGTCTTAGTAACCCCAGGTCTATTTCCAGTTTTTGTGGATTTTTTCTCAGCAAGAGTATTAATTAAACTAGATTTTCCTACGTTAGGTACTCCGACAATCATAGCCTTTACAAGCTCTGATTCGATTCCTCTTTCCCTATTTTTTTCTCGTTTACTAGCCATTACCCTATCTATCGCGTTAAATAGAGATTTTATCCCTTCTCCAGTAGATGCATTAAGTGAGACAACTTCATAGCCATTAGATTTATAATAGCTTTTCCATTTATTCGTCTCCTTTTTATCGGCTAAATCCTCTTTTGTCATAATCAAGATAGTAGGTTTTTCGCCTTTTAGCTCTTCAATCATTGGGTTTTTAGACGATTTAGGAGCTCTAGCATCTATAAGCTCTAAAACGACATCTACTTTTTTTAAATTTTCTCTAATTGAGTCAGCCGTTTTTTTCATATGGCCAGGATACCAATTTATATTCATAAAACCCCTCCATTACTCTAATTCTACATGATTTTATGAATAATTAGAAGATAAAAAAAGACTAACTAAAATTATAGTTAGTCAAATAAATTATTTAAAGTCCATAAGTTTTATTTATATACTTATTTATGCCTCGCACTATAGCGTTAGCAGAATCTTCTTTAAATCTTTCTGTTTTTATTATTTCAACATCATCATCATTAGATAAAAATCCTAGCTCAATTAAAGCAGCTGGCATCTCAGTCTTTTTAAGAACATATAAGTCTGGACGCTGTTTTACTCCTCTGTCAAATAATCCAGTAGCAGCTATAACCTCATCGTGAACAGCTTTTGCAAGAGGATATTGTACATCATTTTTTATAGAAACCGTATCGCGTGGAGCATATAAAGTCTCTATCCCATTAGGAACTGCTGTAGGACTAGAGTTAGCGTGAATCGAGAAGAATATATGGGCATTCTTTTCATTAGCAAGCTTTGCTCTTTCCTGTAAAGATACATAATTATCTTTTGTACGAGTAGGGATAACTGTATATCCTTCAGCCTTAAGCTTTTCAATTACTCTAAGACCAATATCAATATTTTGAGTTTTTTCTAAATCTCCATCTTTACTTTTGGCTCCAGAATCTTTCCCACCATGTCCTGGATCAACTAGAATTATTACATCTGATCTTTTATATGGAGTAGTTCTAGTAGAAACTTTTTCTACAGTTTTTTTAATAGAAGCCTTTTTTTCTTCTGATTTATCATCTAGAACTGGCACTTCTTTAGCTTTCGATTCGTCAACTTTTCCCTTAGTGACTGTAGGGATTAAAACTAAGTCATTGCCTACTTTTTTAAACTCCACATCGCCATTTATATCATTAGTCTTGCCATCTAAAACTACTCTTACTATAGAATCATCTTTATTATAAGTCGAATCTGGATTAAAGTTAGAAGCCCTTACAGTTTTTACAAATCCTAGATCGAAATCATAAACCTGCATAGTGTCGCCATTAGTAAGTCTTGAGTTTTTAATATCAATTATATATCTATATGGATTTTCTAATTTTTGGATATTATAATCTAGATTTGCCGCATTTTCTACTAGAATAGATACTTTTCCATCTTGTATAGTCTGTCTAATTCCAGTAATTTCATCTATAAAGCTGATATTTAAAATATTATCAGCCGATGAATCAATCTGAGGTACTACAGATCTATTTAATTCGATAGTAATCCTTGATGAGTTATTATCTGGGTTTACACCATATGAATAAGATTTTATAATTTTTCCATCAAGTTTTTTATTGCCATTAGTCTTTCCATCAATATCTATCTGAGTATTTTTAAAATCAATAACTACCTCATTATGGTCTTTATCAAAATTATATGAATAGTCTAGTTTTTTATCTGCGACTATACGTACTTTCTCAGAATCTTTTGATCCAACTCTCTCAATTTTTGAGATTGTCGCCCCATTAAAATTATTTTCTGGCATATCAATAGTGACAGCTCTAGTTTTATGATAATAATTTACTTTATATCCTAAAAGTTCTGAAATCGCACGAAGTGGCGCCATAGTTTTGGTTTCGCTATCTATATATGTGGCTAGCATCGGAACCTGGTCTGGTCTTAGTTTTACATCCTTACCATTTACATTAGCTATATTTGAGCCATTAGTAAGTTTTATAGTCTGTCCATCTTTTTTTATTATCGCAGACATAGTAGACTGTTCCCAATCTACAGTGGCATTTAATTTTTCTGCTACTAATCTAACTGGAACGAAAGTCCTATTGTTATAGCTAAAAGTTTTAAAAGTAGAATCTATATTTTCGTTATTAATTACCAAATTTACATCATAAACAGCTGCATATTTTTCATTTATAATTACATAAAAGGGTTCTTGCGCTGCTTTAGCAATACTTACCTGCGATATTAAAATCGCAATTATAGCAAATAAGAGTGCTCTAAATTTTCTCATTACTACCTCCTATATATCTGTAATTATAAATTTTTAAAAATGTCATTTCAAGGATTTATATAAATTGTAACTTAAACTTAATATTATAAAACTTGGTATAAATGGTCAGATTCTGGCTCATCTACTGGATTTACGCCCTCTTTATCCTCTATATTTACACCACTATTTACGACTTCTCCTATAATAGTAGTCTTAATATTTTTTTCATTAAATCTAATTTTGGCATTTTCATAAGACTCGGGAGAAAAAATAAATAACATCGATCCTGACGAAATAAGTTTTCTAGCATCAATTTTAAAATAATCGGCGATTTTTAAAGTTACATCTCTAAATGGAAGTTTTTCATCATAAATTAATACTCCGACTCCATTAGCTTCTGAGGCCTCCCAAGCTGCTCCTAGCACTCCACCTTCTGTTATATCGTGCATATATTTTGCACCATATTCACGCCCTATAATGCCCTCGTCTATAACTGATAGATAGTCTGATAATGATTTAGCCTCTTCTAACTCGTAAAAATCTAGAAACTCAATACATTCTCTAGATTCTTTGGCGATAATAGATGTCCCCTCTAAAGCTAGATCTTTTGAAACTACTATAAGATCGCCTATATTTATTTTTTCAAGTTTAAATTCTGATACTTTTCCTATCGCCACAGAACTTATTAAAACTCTAGTTACTGCATCAGTTATCTCTGTATGACCACCAGCTATAGAAATTCCGAGCTTTCTAGATGCTTCTTTTGCATCTTCCATAATATTTTCTAAATCTAAAACCGTAGTGCCAGGAGGCGCTAAAACCGTAAGTATTACAGCTACCGGAGTTGCTCCAACAGTTGCTAAATCATTACTAGATACATTTACAGCAAGAGAGCCTATATCCTTAGTCGCACCAGTAATGGGATCGGCACTAATTACCATATAATCGTCCCTTAGATCAATGATTGAGACATCTTTACCTATACCTGGTCCTACAATTATCTCTTCTTTATAAAAATCGTTTTTAATTAAATCTCTTAAAATACTATTTGGTATTTTTCCTATTTCCATTTTACACCTATAAAAAAAGGCCCATTTATGGGCCAAAAATCCTTTTTAATTTTAAATCTTAAATCTACCTAGTTTAATAAAGCCCTTAGAAGTATCTAATTCAGTAGCTATTTCCCAGCTTCCATCAATTCCCATTTTTTCTACAAGTTCTTGGAAATAATACATAATCATACCCATATCAGTAAGTGAATGCGCTAGTTCAGCATCATTTAAAACATAAGCATATATTTCAGAACTAGTAACTACAAATCTCCAAGGTTGTTTATTTTTATATGATGGAGAAAATCTAAGAACTGAGAATAACTCAAGCATATTTAAGTTTTCTAATAATTCAGTCGCTGGATGATCCATATCTTCATCTTCAAAAACTATTTCAGAAACGCTATATCTTTCTGATGGTTTAACTTTTTCAAAATATCCCTTATCTTGTGGATATCCGATAGCTATTAAGTATTCTGCTTTTCCAGACCAATTATCACCAAAAGCCTGTTTTTTAGCATCTTCAATATTATCACCTAAAGTAATAATACAATTTGCAATTCCTTGTTCTACAAGTTTAGAAGTAAAACTAGCCATATCAAAAGCCGCTTTAGTATTTACCATTAAATTATCAGCATTTTCTGAAACTCTTATATAGTGTGGAGCTTTAATCATAACGCCAGCATATCCAGCTTTTCCGTCAAAAGCCTCATATACCTTTTCGCCTTCTAATATAAAATCTAAACTTACATCATCCCAATCAAACTCATCATGAGTATCTTTAATTGACTGTTCTACAAAAGCTCTATCATTAGGTTTAAGAGCATTAGGTTTAAAATCTCTTACAGATTTTCTTTTTCTTAAATAAGTTTGCATACTCATAAAAAACATTCCTCCTCATTTTAGCTCATATATTATTATTTTAACATAAAATAAACGTTTTACCCACTACTTAATATTATGTAGAAAACTTAAAAAATAAGTATCGAGATATTTATGGCTTAAAAGCGTAATTATTATACCCACTATCATACCGCCCGCTACATCAGTTGGAAAATGCACTCCTAAATAAATCCTAGAAAAAGCTATCATAATAGCAAAAATAAAAAATGGTATAGTAAGATTTTTACTAAATAAAAGAGCGGTTATAAATAGGCTAAATGCAGCAGCAGTATGACCTGATGGGAATGAATAATCTCTTAAATATATCCCATAAGTCTCAAGCTCTTCTAATAAATTATATGGTCTAGCACGTCTAAAAATTAGCTTAATTAAATGCACCACAGCTATAGTAGGAACTAGCCCAGTTATTATTCGATATAAAAAATCTCTATTTTCTCCATCTTTTATAAATATAAATCCTAATAACACCGACACCGATAAAAATACTGGACCGGCAAGGTTTGTAAAAATAGGCATAGAAGAATCAAAAAATGGATTTTTAAAATCATGATTTATAATTTTTATTAAAATGTCATCAAATTTATGCCATAGTTTATATATCTTTTTCATGCTTTCATTATACTACAATCTCTACCAAATTAAACTTATTGATTTTATTTTTACATATATTTATATTAAAATTAATATTAGGAGAATTTATGAAACTTAGTAAAAAGCAACTAGAAGCATCCAATAGTTTAGATGGTGTAAATATGGTAATCGCTGTACCTGGTGCTGGTAAGACGACCATATTATTAGAAAGAATAAATAATTTAATAAAATCTGGTGTGAATCCTGAGAGAATTCTAACTATAACATTTTCCAAAGCTGCAGCTACAGAGCTATTATATAGATTTAAAAGAGATTATATAGACCTTGAAAAATCGCCAAAGTTTTATACTATCCACGCATTTTCATATATGATACTTAGAGATTATGCTAAGAAAAATGGAAAAGAGTATAGACTTTTAGAAGGTTCAAAAGATATAAATAAATATAATCTTCTTTCTAAATTTTATTATGAAGAAAATAGAGAGTATATATCTGAAGATGGACTAGATAATCTAATTAATAAAATTGGTTATTTAAAAAATATGATGATAGAAGATGAGGATTTTTCTAAAGAAATCGAAAACTTTGATAGAATCTATAAAAAGTATGAGGATTTTAAATCAAGAAATAATTTTATAGATTTTGATGATATGCTCGTATTTGCTTATGATATTTTAAAAAATGAAAAATCGATTTTAAATTATTATATAAATAAATACGATTATATCCAGCTTGATGAGGGGCAGGATACTTCTCTTATCCAGATGGAGATAATAAAAATGCTCACTTCTAGGAAGAGAAATCTCTTCTTAGTAGCTGATGACGATCAGTCAATCTACAGTTTTAGAGGTGCTAATCCGCGTGGATTATTTGAACTTGAGGATTACTTTAAAGATATAAAAATCCACTATATGGACACAAATTATAGATGTACAAAAGATATAGTAGATACTGCCTCAAAACTAATTAGCAAAAATCAGATGCGATATAAAAAAGATCTAAATTCAGAAAAATCATATCATAGTCCTATAAGTATAAAGCGCACTAGAGAAATCTACGACCAGTATGAATATATATTAGAAAAAATAAAAAATGAAAATCTTAAAGATATAGGCATATTATATAGAAATAATGTATCCGCAATGGGTCTTATCGACTATTTTGAAAAAAATAATTTTAAATTTAATATAACTGATAACTCTAAAATTAGATTTTTTAATAACAAAATCACGAAAGATATGCTAGATATCTTAAAATTTGCTGATGATTATAATGATATAGAATCATTTTGCAGAATCTATAATAAGCTAGATAGCTATATCGATAGAGGTATGATAAATAAAATAGAGCACTCTAGAAGCTCTAATGACGTATTTACAAAACTTTTAAATCTTAATGGCATACCAGATTATAAAATTAAAAAAATAGAGGAACTTGAAGCTAAATTTAATACTCTAGGCGTTTTTAGACATAAAAATAAATTAAGATATATTTTTGAGGATATGGGATATTTTAAATATCTAAAATATATAAATCGAAAAAATCAGACTGGGCTATACTCATCGCTTCAGATTTTTAGCGTAATTGAGAAAATTTATAGAA
>JASBZD010000056.1 GCA_029983595.1 Peptoniphilaceae bacterium | reverse complement strand
TTAAGCCTAAAGTAGAAAAAGTTATCGCTGAAGGATTTCACGTTACCTATTTTGAGGTTTTAACTGGTATTATGTATAAATATTTCTATGACGAAAAAGTAGATGTAGCTGTCGTAGAAGTGGGAATGGGTGGAGAATTAGACTCTACAAATATTATAAAAGCACCTATCGCATCAGTTATTGTTACTATATCTATGGACCATGTGGGAGTTTTAGGTAATACAATAGAAGAAATCGCTTTAAATAAAGCGGGGATAATGAAACCGGGTTGTCCAGTATTTTTATATCCTAATGAAGAACATATAATGGACGTTTTAGAAGATCACGCTAGAGAAGTCGAAAGTCCTTTCTATACTTTTGATAAATCTGAAGTAGAAATAATTAAGATGGAAGAGTCATTTAATAATTTTAACTTTAGAGAATATAAAGATATAAAAACTGACCTAGTGGGAATTCATCAGCTATATAACGCATCTTTAGCGATAATGGTGCTGGATTATTTTAAAGATAAATTTAATCTTACTGCTAAAATAATTAAAGATTCTATCTATCATACTAAAAATACGGGAAGACTTCAGGTTATCTCAAATAATCCAAGAGTCTTAGTAGATGGATCTCATAATAAAGAGGCTATAGAAGTTTTAATAGAATCTTTAAAAGTATTTAACTATGATAATCTAATTTTAGGATTCTCAATTTTAAAAGATAAAGATTATAATTATGCAATTAAAGAACTTTCTAAATTAGCTGATAAAATGGTTATTACATCAGTAGATAATCCAGAGCGTGCTTTTACGATAGATGAGTTAAAAGCTGAAGTATTAAAAGTAAGAGATGACGTAGAAGCTATCGAAGATAGATATAAGGCATATGAACGCACTAAAGAACTAGCAGGTGAAAATGACCTGATATTATGGTGCGGATCACTCTATCTAGTACGCGATATAATAAATTATGAAAAGAAGAATAAATAGATTATAAAAACTAATTAAGCCCAGATATCTCTCTGGGCTTTTTAGGTTAATTTATTCTTCTTAATAAATAAATTAGTTCTAAAGATAAAACTATAGATGGTATAAAATTCATAAAATCATAATAGTATAAAATATTATTAATTATAAAGTATTTAATAACTAATATAAGTAGTAATAGGAATATATTTAAGATTAAAATATTTTTTATGTCTACTTTTTCTTTTAGACTCTCTGTAGTTAAGATAAATATATTAAGTGATATATATCCAAAATAGAAAATATAAAGATAGAATATGTACCAAATTCCTGGACTATTATTAGTTTCAATTGAGTTTAGATAATCTATCCCTCTATTCATTTTGCTAAAAAAATATTCACTGCCAAATATCCCCGTAGGTATCGTTATAGAATTAAAATATTTTAAAAGTATATATAAGAATACTAATAAATTAGAGATAATTAACACTATGGATAATTTTTTTAATAACTTTTCCATTTTTAATCCTTTCTATTAAATATAAGTAAATATAAGGTTCTAAAAATAACATCTTCTTTTATACGTTAATTATATATATATATTCAAGGCATGTTTATAAATTACTTCTTAAAAATAAACCATCCACCATTATATTTTTGTGCCTTATTAATAAAATACATTCCAATTATCCCAAATATTAAAAAACATATCGGCACTAATATCTCATATCCTAGATAAAATGCTAAAGCACAGCAAAATAGCATAATCGCAAAAGTATACATACCTTTAGAAAAAACTCTTGCATATTCCATTCTATCTTTCTTTTTTACACCTCTAGTGTGATAATCATGTATTACATTTATGTTGCCTTTTCTAATAATAGATCCTATAAATAAAAAGATAATCCCCACTATAATTGGTATTACAATTTCTGCTCTCATTTAATAAATCCCAACTTTTTTAAAACTTTATAATCTTCAGTATTTTCAATTTTAAATTTCCAAATAATTATTAATTTTATCACTAATCCTATAGAAATTAGTACAGATAAAATAAACGCATGTTCTACAAAATACTCTGAAGGAGCTTTTAAAACTTTATACCAGAAATTTTGTGTTAAATAGATAATTATATATCCTGAGAAATATCTTAAACAGTATAGTATTAATAATATGTATTTCATAATCTCCTTCTTTTCTAAAGATATTAACTTGAAAAAGACCTAGGGTCTAGCCTAGGCCTTAAGTTTTAGTTATTTTCTTTATTCTTTTCTTCTATTATTTTATCTGCTATCTCTTTTGGCACTTGTTCATATCTTCCAAATTCCATAGAGAAGTTTCCGCGACCTTGTGTCATAGCGCGTAAATCGATAGAGTATTCAAATAGCTCAGATAATGGCGCCTCAACAAATAACACTTCTGATCCGTCAGGTTGTTGGTCCATTCCTAGAATACGTCCACGGCGTTTATTAATATCTCCCATTATATCGCCTAGATA
The DNA here is from genome assembly GCA_029983595.1 of Peptoniphilaceae bacterium. Lineage (GTDB taxonomy): Bacteria > Bacillota > Clostridia > Tissierellales > Peptoniphilaceae > Neofamilia. The sequence goes on along the minus strand of JASBZD010000056.1, from coordinate 5,593 downwards.
ACTCTCTGGAATAGTTATCTCAACTTTCATAATCGGCTCAAGTAATACAGGTCCAGCTTCTAAAGTACCATTACGATATGCTAGTTGTGAAGCAAGTTTAAAGCTCATTTCGTTAGAGTCTACATCATGGTATGATCCATCATATAATGTTGCTTTAAAATTTACTAATGGGAATCCTGCTAAAGGCCCATGGTGACGTGCTTCATCTAATCCTTTTTCTATAGCTGGGAAGTAGTTTTTAGGTACTGAACCGCCAAATATCTCTTCCGCAAACTCAAATTCTTCAGTAGATGGCTCAAATCTTATCCATACGTCTCCATACTGACCTGCTCCACCAGATTGTTTTTTATGTTTTCCTTGTACTTCAACTTTTTTAGTAATAGTTTCACGATATGGCACGATAAATGGAACGATATTTACATCTACTCCATAAAGATTTTTAAGTTTTTCAATTATTACTTGTAGCTGAACTGAACCTAGTCCACCTATCGTAAGTTGTGAAGTCTCTTCATCACGTTTTATTTCAAAACTTGGGTCTTCTTCTTGAAGTTTATATAGCGATGTAAGGATTTTTTCTTCGTCACCTTTTTTAGCTGGTTCTATCGCAAAGAATAGGTTAGCTTTAGGGTATTTTAATTTTTTATAAGTTCTCTTATATTCTTTAGTACCAAAGCTATCACCAGTTTGGGCACTTCCTAGTTTTGTAGCTGCCCCTATATCTCCAGCTACTATCTCATCTACTGGCTCAATTTTCTTCCCGCGGGCAATTCCAATACTTGAAAATTTAGTATCTTCGCCTTTAGTAATATTAAATAATTCATCACCTTTTTTTATAGAGCCTGAAATAACCTTAAATATCGAGATTTTTCCTACGAATGGATCTGCAATAGTCTTAAATATTACTGCTGAAGTAGGTTCATTTTTATTTACTTTTATCTCGCTTCCATCTTCTGGTCTAAATCCTATATGAGCCATTTCATGGTTTGGAGCTGGCATAAAGTTAGTTATCATATTTAATAAAATATCTATACCTATAGCTTTTTCCCCAGATCCTACTAGTAGAGGCACAGCATCACCAGAAATTAGAGATAATGTAACGCCTTTTACTAACTCTTCACGAGTAAAAGTCTCGCCATCAAAGTATTTATTCATAAGTTCTTCATCAGATTCTGCTACTACTTCTGTAATTTCTTCATATATACGTTCAGTAGCCTTAAATTGGTCGTGGTTTAATGAAATCTCTTCAGGTACAGAGTTTTTATAATGATATCCTTTTTGGTAAATTACATCTGTTACGCCTTTAAAATCCTCTCCTTCGCCGATTGGAGTAGAAAATGGGACGATTTTTTTACCAAACTTTTCTTCTATCTCTTCCATTAGAGATCTAAAGTTTACATTTTCTCCATCTATTTTATTTACAAAAATCACACGTGGAAGATCTATTTCTTCGCAGTATTTCCATAAAAGTTCAGTCCCTACCTGGATCCCAGCCGTAGCATCAATTACGATAATAGCGGATTCACATGAACGAAGTGCACTATAAACTTCTCCCACATAGTCTAAATATCCAGGAGCATCTACTATATTTATCTTATGATTACGCCATTCTATTGGAATTACTGAAGCGCCGATAGAAGTCTGTCTTTTTATTTCTTCATCTGAAAAGTCAGAAACTGTATTTTTAGCCGATACATTTCCCATATTAGAAGTAGAACCAGATTGGAATAACATAGATTCTACTAGATTAGTTTTACCAGAGCCACTATGGCCTACTAAAGCCACATTTCTTATTTTATCTGTTTCATATATTTTCAAATCCATAAACCGCCTTTCTGTCAATTACTTAAATTGAGTATACCATATTTCACGCCTTCTGAAAACGTTATATTAACAGTATTTTACTTTATTTTATGAAATTATAAAGTTATAATATATATATAATACAGATTAGATAAAAAGTTAGATGGAGGCTATAAATGAAAAAGAAAATCCCATATATTATATTGGCTGTAGTACTGATTTTAGCAGTGATTATGGCAGTTTTATATGTTAAAACTGGAGATCAAATTTTTAATCAATTTACTAAAATCGAAACTCGTGAAAAAACTATAGAAAATAGAAAAGAATACATAGAGAATTTTGAAAACTTTGCTAAAGATTTTGAAAGAGAAGATATTTTAATAGATTCACAGCTTGGAGATCATAAAATACCAGGAATTATATTAAGAAAACCTGAAAATACAAAATATGCAGTGTTAGCTCATGGAATGGGCGGCACAAAAGAGTCTATGTTTCCACAGATGAGGATTTTATTAGAAGAAGGATATAATTGTCTAACCCTAGATATGCGCCAATCTGGAGAGAATGAAGCAGAATATAATACTGGTGGCGTACTAGAAGCATATGATGTAATAGATGGAATAAAATATGTCAAGGAAATTACAGATCTTCCGGTGTTAGTTTTTGGGGAATCCTTTGGAGGAGCTGCAGTATTACAAGCTTTTACAAAAGAGCCTAACCTTTTTGGGTATATAATTCTAGACTGTCCAGTAGCTGATGGACGCCATTATCTTTATCAAATCGCTGATGAAATGAAAGCCCCAAGAGACTTTTTTATAACTGCGGGAGATAGAGTATATAAAAAGAAACTAGGATTTTCACTAAATGAAATGGACTCAATTTCTAAGCTAAAAAATAATATACATAAAAATGTTCACGTTCCAGTTCTAGTTCTAAACGCTAGGCTAGATGCAGTTACGCCTTATAGCATGGGCGAAGGTATATATAATGCCATACCTTATGAAGAAAAAATGATTTTTACTTCAGAAATTGCTCAGCACGCTCAGATTGTAAATCTAGAACCAGAAGCTTATAAAAATGCAATAACTAGTTTTTTAGAAAAATTTGAAAAATAAAAAAACTATAATTTTATAAAATAATCATGAGTATAGTAATATAATTAATCTATTAATTGATTTAATGAATTTTTATATTACTATATTTTATTTTTATTAATTTTTATTTAAAAAATGCTTGCAATTTAACTTAGATAGTGCTACTATTTTTTTAGTAAGAGTAATAAAGCTTTAATACATTTACTAACTATTAAAACTACATATAATTTGTAAGTAGTAAGACGTTTATAATAAGTGTTATTAATAAAAAAAGGAGACTCTTATGAAAAATATAAAAGTTAAATTACTTAGCGTAGCATTATCAGCTACATGCCTATTATCTTCTGTTACTCCAGTAGCTGCTTATTCTAGCGAAGCAGCAGAAGTTGACACTACAGCTTATTCTTTAGAATTAAATGATAAATCAGTTACACCTAAAGAAGTTGAAGAAGTAGTAGAAAAAGCTAAAGAAGTAAAAGAAGTAGTATCAGAAACTAACGTTCCAGTTAGCGAACCACTTAACAACACAATAGATAAAATTATTGGTTCACTAACTACCATAGATCCTAAATCAGGCGCCCCTAGAGTAAAACTAGCATCTGATGCACTAGAAGCTATATTAATAGCGACTAGAGATCTAACTAATAAAACTGAAAGAGTGCATAGAGATATAGGATTTGAAGTTACTAGAGCCGTAATCACAATGTGCGATCCATTTGCTAGTGATGAAAAAATAAAAAATCAATCTGAAGCTTTAAAAAGAATAATAGAAGAAGCTAAAAACTCACCTGATCTTACAGACGAGGATATAGCTACTGTATATGTAAAACAAAATTTAGCAAAAACTTTATCAGAAGCTAGAAAATTAAGATTTAATAAAGAAATAACTAAAGAACAAAAAGATTTATTAAATGAAGCTACTAGAAATACACTAAGAGTAAAAATGAAAAATAGAGTAACTGTAGCTGAAATCAACGAAGCTACAGCAAGCTTAAGAGAATTCTTAGATAATTTTCAAGTAGGAAAAGTAGAAGAATCTGAAATAACTCCAGTAGATGAAGAAGTTATAGAAGATGTAATAAAACCAGCAGATTTAGAACCTTCTGAAGAAATAGTAGACGAAGATAATAGCGAGCTAGTAGAAATAGAACCAGCTGAAGTTATTGAATTTAACTAAATAATAAGTATAAATAAAGAGGACATTATAAAAAATAATAGTCCTCTTTTAAATTTCTCTTATAATATTTAGCACTAAAAAAGTACTACACATGGTAGTACTTAGCCTACTTAGTCGATAAACATTAACTCCACTGTACTAGTTAAGATATCTGAATAAGTAAAAGTCATCTTTCGGTTAGGGGCATTTTTAAACTCTAAATCCACCACGAAAAGACTTGGATAAACTGCATCTAATGTGCCTTTTCTAGTGATAAATCTTTTACGTCCCCTATCAGCTTTAAGGTAAACCTCTTTACCAATTTGACCTTTAAGCTCTTCTCTGATAATTTCCATCGCAGACAAATGATCACACCTTTCGACCGATATTCAGTTTACACTAAATAATATATTACCAGAAATTATGTAAAAAGTCAACCGTATATTTTATATCACTTTGATTTAGATGTCAACAACTTTTTAAAAATTAGACTCTAAAATTTAAAATAATTATTATTAATTCATACTAAATTAATTGGTTATATAAAACTCAATAGGGTAAACAATTATTAAGGTAAATTTTAAGAAAAATATGGAGGATAAAAATGTCTAAAAAGAATTATTTTGATTTAACTGGCGATGTAGCTATTGTAACTGGTGCATCATCTGGATTAGGAGTTCAATTTTCTAAAGCACTAGCTAATCAAGGAGCTAATATCGCTTTATTTGCAAGACGTGAAGACAGACTAAAAGAAGTAAAAAAACAAATAGAAGACGAATTTGGCGTAAAAGTAGAATACTATGTATGCGACGTAACTGACTCAGATGTAGTAGATAAGCAAGTTAAAAAAGTAGTAGAAGACTTTGGTAAAATAGATATTCTAGTAAATAACGCAGGCCTTGGACTTACTGCTCCAACTGAAAACACAACTAACGAAGACTGGCTAAAAATGATGGAAATTAACGTAAACTCATTATTCTATATGGCACGTGCAGTATCTCATAATATGCTAGAAAATGGATATGGTAGAATTATAAATTTAGGATCTATCCACTCTTCAGTAGCGCTACCAGGCGGTGGAGTAACTATGTACTCTACTACTAAAGGTGCTGTAAAAAATCTTACAATGTCACTAGCAGTAGAATGGGCACAAAGAGGTATCACAGTTAATGCAATTGGACCTGGATATTTTGAATCAGAAATGACTCAAGGCGTATTATCTGATGATAACTTCACAGCATTATTAAAAGCTGCAGACCCAATGGGAAGACCTGGTAAACCAGGAGAACTAGATACAGCTTTATTAATGTTTGCTTCACACGAATCAACTTATACAACTGGGCAACTTCTAAGTGTAGATGGTGGATGGATAGCAGTTTAATAAATTAAATATAAATTTCGAGGCGGTTTAATACCGTCTCTTTTTTCATAAAAATAAGGCAGAATATCTGCCCTATTAATAAAATCCGACTTCTTTTAATAACTTATAAAAATCTTAACACATTTATTCTTTATTAACACTACACATAAGAATCAATAGATT
>JASBZD010000055.1 GCA_029983595.1 Peptoniphilaceae bacterium | reverse complement strand
ATTTATCTTATTAAATCGTTTTCTATTTATTTTTTTAGCCATGAATTATATTATATAGTAAAAGATTAAATTTAAAAGGAAAGTAGAAAATGATTCGTAAAGCAAATAAAAATGATATAGAAAAATTAATAGAAATGGCACTAGTTTTATATGAGGGCTCGACCTATGAGGATCTTTATCCTGAATTTTTTGACATCTTAAGCTTAGAAAAAGACGCATTTTTCGTGGCAGAAATAAAAGATAATATCATTGGATTTTCTCAAGTTTCATTAAGATATGAATATGTAGAAGGGACTAACACCTCTCCAGTTGGCTATCTAGAGGGAATTTATATAGAAGAAGAATATCGACATATGGGAATAGGAAGAAAACTCTTAAAATACTGCGAAAAATTTGCTAAAGATAGAGGATGTACACAATTTGCTTCAGATAGCGAAATGACTAACATTGAAAGTTATGATTTTCATACTTCTGTCGGCTTTATAGTAACTAATAGAATAGTATGCTATATAAAAGAAATATAAAAGACGAGATATAATTTATCTCGCCTTAGTACTAGAGAATTTTAGAATTTACCAATCCCTAGATTTTTATCATATTCAGTTTTTCTCATTGTAATATCGACCATTTTATTAATAAGCTCTTCATAAGAAATACCAATAGCTTCGCAAGAATCAGCAAAGAAAGACTTGCCTTTTTCTAGACCCGGCATAGTATTAAACTCGATAATAGAAGGTCTACCATGTTTATCAAGTCTAAAATCCACTCGTCCATAAACATCACACTTTAAAGCCTTGAAAGCCTTAATCGCCATATCCTGCATTTCTTTAGCTAGAGCATCATCAATTTTTGCAGGCACTTCTTTAATGAGCGATTTTTCAAGCTTAGTTTCTAATGATTGAAACTCAGTCGTAGCATCTTCTGAAAATTTAAGTTCCATAACTGGAATAGCTATAACTGGGTCTTCTTCTAAAACCCCTACAGTAAACTCTCTACCAGGAAGATATTCTTCTACCAGAATCGGAGGATTTACTTCAGAGAAAATTCTATTTAAAGTTTTTCTAAGTTCCTCTTCATTTTCTACATAAGAGTCAGCCTCAACACCTACAGACGCCGCCTCAGCTTCAGGCTTTACAAAAAGCGGGAATCTTTGAGCTAACTCATCAGATAACTTATCATCAGGAGTCATAAAAACCTGAGATTTAGCAGTAGGTAGCCCAATAGATCTTAAAATAACCTTAGTAGTCTCTTTTGAAAGACCTAAAGCCTGCGTAAACATTCCAGAACCTACAATAGGAATACCTAAAAGCTCTAAAGCCGCAAAAACATTACCTTGAAGATTTAAATTCTCCATAGGAGCGTAGTGGCAGAAAATACAATCTAATCCATCTATTTCAATGATATTACGTAATAAGTCGATATTGGCGGGGACTTTTATAACCTCATGGCCATTACTAGTAAGAGCATCAGTAATACTCTTAACAATATTTTCCATATGCGTATCAGCATTGGGGTTAATTTTTTCAATTTCTTCAGTCATCTCTTTATACTCAGCATAAACTAAAGCAATCTTCATAAACTGTCCCTCCTTTTTATGTAAAATTAGGTGTAAATCACATACTGATTTTATCATATTTTATTAAGTAAAGTCAATATTATAACAAAATAAAAAGAGGCTATAATCTAGCCTCCTTAGTTAATTATATGAATTAGTTAGCATTCTCCACACTATCAATTACCATAATATTTTGTAATGCATTATATGCCCAGTTTCTATCGATTACGAAGTCTTGAGATAGTTCTAGTTTTTCTAATTTTTTAGCATAAGCATCATATAGCTCTGGGTCGATTTTTTTAGATACGCTTTGTTCATCTTCTAAGAAGAATAAAAATGAGTTTTTTCCACTTAATGTAGAAAAATATACATCTTTAATAATCTTATCTGGATGAGTTTCTTTATAGAAAACTTCATACATAAGTTTTAAAATTTCAATTACTTTATCATCTAGTCCTGCATTATAAATTATAATTTTTTCTGATAATTCTTCTTGAGATGAAACTATTCTTCTAACTTTTTCAAATCCCCCTTCAGATTCTTCAAATTCCTCTGTATAGGTATCTAAGCTATTATCAAACTCTTGTGAATCCGTAGTATATTCAACAGTGAAGTTTCCATTATCTTGGACATATTTAACTGGGAAATCAATAATCGTTACTTTTTCACAGTTATCACATTTATACTCAAATAACATCCCATTTATCGCCATATCTTTAAGAGTAGGACTTTTATCTCCATCTATTATTGTATATGCATGAGATTCTCCCTGTTTTTCACAATAGTTACAAGTTACTACTATATCTATATCCTTCATTTATATCTCCTTAATCCTAATATATATATTATAGCCATAAATTAAAAATATAAAAACCAACTTAAATGGATAAAATCCTAAAAGTTGGTTAAATATCAGATTAGAACTTTCCTACTGGGAAATCTCTATGCGATTTATCGTCATATTTTATTGCATTTTCTACCATTTTATTTATCAGCTCATTATAACTATAGCCTTTTACAACTGCTGATCGGTTAAAAAATGACTTACCTTCATCTAGTCCCGGCATGCTATTTACCTCTATTACATTTAACTCGCCTTTACTATTTTCTCTAAAATCTATCCTAAAATATCCCTTTGCTCTAAATATTTTAAAGACTTTTTTGGAGATTTCTTCCATTTCTTGTCTTTTTTCATCTGATATATCAGCCGGTATCTCGATAGGCACGTCATTAGATGCTTTTCTCTCCACAGATTGAAATTTTATCTCATCATCTTCTTTAAAGATAAACTCAATAGGTGGCATAGCTTCTAGAGTCTCTCCTTCTAAAACTCCCATCGTAAATTCACGTCCCTGTAAATATTCCTCTACTAGGATAGGTGGATGTAGTACTTCTAAAAGTTCTTTAATTACATTTCTCATCTCTTCTTCATTATGAACTACCGATTTTTTAAGTACCCCAACCGATTGGGCTTCTGCTTCAGGTTTAACAAATAATGGAAAACTAGATTTTAATTCTTCTTTTAATTCTTCATCACCTGTAATAAAAATCTGTGATTTCGCAGTTGGTATATTATGTTCTCTTAAAAGCATTTTAGATGTCTCTTTTGATAAAGCCACAGCCTGCGTATACATTCCAGATCCCACCATAGGAATCCCCAAAAGTTCTAACGCAGCAAATACATTTCCCTGATTATATAAATCAAGCATAGGCATATAATGACAAAAAATTACATCTATATTGCCTTCATCTACTATATTTTTTAGCATATTAACATCAGCCACAACTTCAAAAACTTCGTGACCGCCCCATTCTAACGCATTTTTTAAACTATTTTTTGTCCTCTCCATTTGGATAGGTCCACCTGGATTAACTTTAGACACTAGCTTTGGTATATAATTCAAATCTGAATAAACTAATGCTACTTTCATAAATTTATCACTCCTTAATAGCGAAATAAATCACTAAATAATAGTTACCCTAATGTTATTAAAATTTAACAAGTTATTTTTCTTCTTTCATTTTCGCCTCATAGTTAAGTTTACTTTCTTCCCTATATTTAGCCATATTTTCTGAGAAAAGTTCTGCCGATGTAGGTGGTGTATAAATTATAGCATTTGCCCCAGCTAAGATCGTCTGTAAAATAGTCTCATCATTAGGGCCACCTGTTGCAATAATAGGAAACTCTGGACCTAGATCTCGTCTAATATTTTTTATTATTTCAGGTGTATTCTTGGCGCCACTAACCTGAATAATATCTGCCCCAGCTTTAACTTTTGCTAAATAATCGTCATATTCAGACGCCACCGTACAAACGACTACGATATTTACAGCCTCTGCCACAGCACGAATTACATCAAGTTTTGTAAGAGAATTTAAAACTACTCCAAAAGCCCCCTTAGACTCAGCATTAATCGCCATATATACAGATTTAGCTGCAGTAGTATTTCGACCACCAACGCCCACAAAAGCCGGTGCACTTGAAGCCTCTATTACAGAATCCATTACACTTATCTGGGGTTTAAAAGGATATACCCCAAAAGTCGCCCCAGCGTTGTTATTATTAATAATCGCCACATCAGTAGTAAAAATAAAAGACTTTATTCTAATTCCCATAATATTTATTCCACTACATTGATAAATAATTTCGGGAACCTTAATTAACTTTTCTTTTTTTCCAGCTTTAGGTATAATTTTTTTCTTCTTCTCAAGCTGTTTTTCAACTTTTTCATTTATTTCAAGATAATTATACATCTCATCATTAGTATTAAGAGTCATTTCCTACCTCCTTTTACTTTATATATATTTATACCATTTTTTCTAATAATAATAACTTTAAATAATTTATTTTAAAATATCTGTTAGTTGTTTCATATGTTAATATATAATATAATAGAATTGTGAAAAGGATTTCACGGAATAAACATAGGGAGGATTAAGATGGATTATATACTTAAAAATGGACTAATTGTAGATGGTACTGGTGAAAAACCATTTATAGGTTCTGTAATTATAAAAGATGGGAAAATTTCAGAACTTACAGAAAAAGTTGATTTTGATGGAGAGAACGTAATCGATGTAGAGGGAAAAGTTATAGCTCCTGGATTTATCGATATTCATACCCACTCTGATGCTAGTGCTATAAATCTTGGTGGCGGAGAAGCGTATATTAACCAGGGTGTAACTACTGAAATAGGTGGAAACTGTGGAATATCCCTATTCCCAGCAAATGACACTTATAGAGATGAGATAAATAACTTTTATTCTAGAACTGTCGAGCTGGTTCCTACTGATAAAAATCTAAAAATTAATAACTTTGAAGATTATGTAGATGAATCTTTAAAAAATGATTTTTCTGTAAATGTCGGACTTCTAATCGGTCATGGGACTCTAAGAGCATCTGTAATGGGTTTTGCGGATAGAAAAGCTACAGATGAAGAAATGGAAGCTATGAAAAAATCTTTAGAAGATGAGCTTAATAGCGGTGCATTTGGGATGAGCCTTGGACTAATCTACCCTCCTAGTACTTATGGAGATCTAGACGAATTTGTAGAACTTGGAAAAGTTTTAAAAAAACATGATGCGATACTTGCTGCTCATATAAGAAATGAAGGGCCTAGGGTTTTTGAATCTGTGGAAGAGATGATAGAAATCGGCAGAAGATCAGAAGCTCACGTGCATGTATCACATTTAAAACTTATGGGGACTTCACAGTGGGGTCGCTCAGATGAGTTATTAAAACTTATTGATGACGCAAGATCTGAAGGCGTAAATATTACAGCTGACCAATATCCTTATGAAGCTTCTTCTACTGGTCTTACTGCACTTGTACCGAGCTGGGCATTAAGTGGCGGAAATGAGGCTATGCTTAAAAATCTAGAAGAAAGATCTGATAGACTAATAAGTGATATTGAGAATGAACTAAAAAATAGAGGCGGTGCTGATAGAGTACTTATAACTCATAGTAATGGAACTTTAGAAAATATAAATAATAAAACTCTAGCTGAGATTTCAGAAATATTAGATAAAAATCCAGTAGATTCGGCTATTGAAGTTTTATTAAATTCAAAAGGCGAAGCTGCTACAGTCTATTTTTCAATGAATGAAGAAGATATTTTAAATATTATGAGACGTACAGATATAGCTTTAGTATCTGATGGGGATGATTTTAATTATGATATAGAATTTAACCCTCACCCACGAAACTTTGGGACATTTCCTAAGTTTTTCCAAACTGTAAGAGAGCATAATCTAATGCCTATAGAATCTGCAGTTTATAAAGCTACTGGACTTCCAGCAAGCATGATAGGTATAAAAAACCGCGGGATTCTAAAAGCTGGAAATATCGCTGATATTACAGTATTTGATGTAGATAGAATTACAGATAACTCAAGATTTGAAGATTCAAAACAAAAACCTTCTGGAATAGAATATGTGTTTGTAGCTGGAGAATGTTCAATCTTTAAAGGTGAAAAAACTGATGTGAAAAATGGAGTCGTGGTTAGAAAATAAATTGATTATAGGAGAAAAATTATGGAGATAGAATTTGGTAGATTTGCATTAATACATGGACCGTCTTTAATCGCCTTAATTCCCCTAATAGTCTATATAGTTTTAGCATTTAGAGGAAAGAGTAATACATTAAGTTTATTAGCTGGTATATTTTTATCAGTAATAATACTAGGTCTAGATTTAAAAACTTTAGCTAAGGTATATCATGAAGCCCTAGGCTCTACTACTGCTTTAATAGGTATGATTATTATAGCTGGGTCTGGACTTGGTGTTTTAATGAATAAGACTGGCGTAACTCAGACGTTAGTCCATCTAATCGTTCAGGTAATAGGAGTTAATACAAAGACTAAAGCTAAAATAACATTAATTATCAGCTCAATTATAGTATGTGGTATGCTAGGTACTCTAGGCGGCGGAAATGCGATACTTGGCCCAATATTAGTACCTATGATGGCAGCTGTAGGAGTACCCCCAACAGTAGTAGGAGTACTTTTAAAAACTGCTGGAGAAGTCGGATTAATAGTGGGGCCTCTTACTGGAGTTACACTTATTACAATGGAAGTAACTGGAATGACTTATGCACAACTTATGCTTTATGCAGTAATTCCTTTTTCAGTTATTTGGCTTGCAGGTACTTGGATAGGGGCAAATAAAATAGGAAAAGAGTTAGAATTAGTTGAGACATATCCGCCCGAAGTTTTAGCAACTAGTAATGAACATATTATTGATTCTAAAGCTAAGAAAACTACTATCGCATTTTTTATATCCTTCTTATTATTAGTAGGATATGGCGTATATTCAAAACAAGGTACAAACTATGCTCTAATCGTAATGATCTTACTTGCTGTAATAATTACGTTATTTAGCGATCTTAAGGCTGAAGAGTCACTTAGCTTTATGACAAAGGGCATGGCATCTCAATTTGATATGTTGCTTATTTTTATAAATCTTGAAGTTCTATTAGTACTTGTGGCTGCTGGTGGCGGATTTGATGCTCTAGGTGATTTCCTAGGCGGTATAGCAAGTGCTGCAGGCTCATTTGGAGTTTATATTACTGCTGCGCTCGTAGGTGGATTTGGTATAGAGGCTGCTGCAGTAGCAGAAATTAAAATTATTGCAGATATGTTTGGTGGTCTAGCTTCTGATGTAGGACTTCCAATGTCGGTATTTGCTACTTGTATTTTAGCCGCAACTAGACTAACTGGTTCAATGTACCCTACTTCAAATTTTGCAGGTCAAATGGGAATAGCTAGAAGTACAAATACAAAAGATGGTTTAAGAATAATGTGGATAGCTGTAGCTTTTGTATGGGTATGGGTTCTAATTTGGGGATTTGTTGGACCTAGGATTTTAGGATAATTTAAAAGCTATTATATTTATTAAAACCTAATAAGTAAGATGAAGTATTATTCGTTGTTATTAGACCCATATTAGACAAGACTCATTTCATAATATTTTTTACCACTTAATAGGGGATCAGGGAAGTCAATAAATTTTCCACCCAGATTTTTTGATTTAATAATATCTAAAAATGTTGGATCCCCTATCCAACAATCATGGTCCTTTGATATATTGTAAATATCTTCCTTATCAGTTAAAATATTTAACTGATATTTTTCTGCAATAGGGTTCATATTTTTAACATCTTCTTTATTTTGAAGATATAAATATTTTTTAATATCCAAGTTGTTTTGCATTGATTTTAAATATAGTTTTAGTTTTATTCCGTTTGTAATTCCACAAATTATTCCTATGGATTTAGTATTTTCTAATTCCAAGTTTTTAAAGGTTAAAAAAATATCCATACCGATTGTTTTCTTTAATTCTTTACACTGGCTTTCTCCATAAGGAATTCCCAGATACTTTGGAACTCTAATTTTTTCTGATAAGTTTTGTGCTAGTTTTTCATATATTATAGAAAAATTCCAGATCCCTTTAATAGCGCAAGTAGATTCTGCGTTATAAAATATAAAATCTTCTTTATTGTTGTTGATAA
>JASBZD010000054.1 GCA_029983595.1 Peptoniphilaceae bacterium | reverse complement strand
AAACTTTCAGCTTATTGCGGAGTAGTATCAGCAGCTACAGCTTCTATTGCTGGTATTGCGTTTTTAAATAATGATCCTAAGGAAATTATTGAGGGAATGATCTCCAATTCTCTAGCTACTAACTCTGGAATAATCTGCGATGGGGCAAAAGCGTCATGTGCTAGTAAAATAGCTTCTAGCGTAAGAAACGCATCTTTAAGCTACAGACAGGCACTAGCTAATCAGAATTTTGAAGTATACGATGGAATAGTAAAACCTAGTGTAGATGAGACTATAAGGGCAGTAGGTGTAATAGCTAAAGATGGAATGAAATACACTGATGAAGTAATTTTAAAAGAGATGTTAAAGAGATAAATAAAAGACTTCACTTGGCGATTTTACGCTAGTGAAGTCTTTTTTTAGTTATGGATTACTTTATCCTTATATTCTCTTCCGTCGTATATCAAAATATTAGGATTTTTTTCTTTTGCAAGTCCTAATATTTCTGGTTTATCACTTTTTAGAAATTTAAACTTCTTAGTAGTTATATCACTAGTTAGATATAAAATAAATTTTCTATCATTTTTTAAATCTTCATGAGTTAAATAATCTATTTCATCCCAGCTTAATTTTTCATCTGATTTAGAAATAAAATAGTCTCCATAAACTTCAAGCCCATAATTAGTAATTTTAATTTCTCTTTTTCTAAATGTAGCTAAAATAAAAATTATTCCAATTAATAAAAATAATCTGTATTTAGAAAATAGACCTAAAATTATAAAAGCTATCGAAATAATAAGAGTGTATATCTTATTACCTCTTGATAACTCATTCATATTATAGCCATAAAATTCTTTATTTGATATTTGTTTATTCATATTCTTTATTTACCATAATTATAGATTTAAAAAAAGTCCCCATCATAGAAGGGGACTTTGACTACTAAGTTATGCGTTAATTTGTGGTACTTTTCCTTCTTTTCTAAGTCTTTCAAGATTTGCAAGTGCAATTTTATGTGCTTCTTCTGGAGCTTCTGCCGCTTTTTTCATTTTAGTTTTACCAAATAGGTTAGTGTAAGAACCATCTGCCCAGAATATATTTTTCTTAAGCATTGCAGTAATAAATGCAAATATTGGGTTAATTAAGTTTACAAAAGCGTATGGGAAGAATTTAACTGGACTTATACCAAGTGTTCTAGCTTGATAAGCTCCACAAGCTGTCCATGGGAACATTACTGCCCATAAAGTACCAGCATCTTCTAGAGTACGAGATAGCATATTACGAGCTAATCCAAACTCATCGTATTTATCTTCGTATAATGGCGCTGGAACACCGATTCCTAAGAATTGGTCACACATTGCCATATCACAGAATATTGAAGTAAGCATTGTAACTCCTACAAGTGAACCGACACTGTGGATTTTTTCTCTTATACCTGCAAAAAGTTTTTCAATAACTCCCGCTTTTTCTAATGCTCCACCGTATGATACAGCTAATATAATAAGGTTAATAGTCCACATTTGATGGTCCATACCGCCTTTTGCTAAAGCTTGGTCTAAGAATTCGTTTCCTGTTTCAATTTCTGGACCATAGTGTAAGATACTAAATAGTTCGAGTATACTGTATTTGTGTTGTAGTAAGTAAGCAAATAGTAAAGATGTAGCGATAGAAATCATTATACCTGCTAAACCAGGAATTCTCATTACACACACTATAATAATTACTAAAATAGGAATTAGTGCAAGTGGTGTTACATTAAAATGTGAAGATATAGCTTCTTGGATTCCAGTTGCAATAGTAGGGTCATAACCTGATGTATCAATTCTTGAACCAATTATTGTGTATAAGATTAAAGCTACAATAAAAGTAGGGCCGGTAGTAGAAACCATTGCAGTTACGTGGTCGAATAAACCAGTACCAGAAACTGCTGCAGCAAGGTTAGTAGTATCTGAAAGTGGAGAGAATTTATCTCCTACGTAAGCTCCAGAAATAATCATACCTGCTGTTAAAGCTGGGTTTATTCCAAGACCTTGTCCAATAGTTAAAAATGCTATACCTATAGTAGCAGTAGCAGTCCAAGAAGAGCCACATGCTAGACCTACTATAGCGCATAAAATTGCGCCAACAGGAAGGAATAGTTTTGGGGTAAGAAGGTTTAATCCATAGTAGATAACTGAAGGAATAGAGCCAGAAATCATAAATGATGATACTAAAAGACCTACTGTTAATAAAATTAAGATAGCTTCCATAGATGCATTTATTCTTTCAAGCATTCCGTTAACCATATCTTGGAAACTTCGACCACAATTAATACCGATAATAGTTGAAATTATAAGACCAACTATAAGTGGTATATGGGCAGCATCGTAAGTATCCCCTTTATCGATACCAAATACATAAATCATTAAACCTATCATTACTAAGATAGGTAAGATGGCCTCGAAAAAGTTAGGAAGTCTTCGTGATTTAACTTCATTTTTCATAGTTATACCTCTTAAAAATTAAATATGATATTGGTAAAATTGTCTTCAATCTGGCCAGGAATGGAAACGTTTTTATCAACTAGATAGTATTCCTAATTCATCTAAAAAACGTCTAATAAAGCGACTAATTTAGAGAAATATATTTTTGTTTTTATAATATTTTTTTAAGTATTAGTTTTAAGCTATTTTTAAAAATAAAGTAGTAAAAAAAGACTGCTTTAGGCATAATGCCTAAATGCAGTCTTAAAAGGAGTAATTAATTCTAAAATTTAAATTATTAGAATAATTTTGCTACAGATGATTTAACTAAATCTTCATCTGCTAAATAAGGAATAGTGATTTGATCTTTTTCTTCTCTTTGGTTATAAGCAATAGAAGTTTCAATAGCGTTTTCGTTTCTAGCCCATGATCTTCTAGCTACACCACTCATTACGTCCCAAGAAAGTGATAATTTAATAATTTCATCTACTCTTTCAGAACCATCTAGAACTAGTCCAAATCCACCGTTTATAGATTTACCAATACCTACACCACCACCGTTGTGTAAAGCGATTAAACTCATACCACGAGCAGCGTTTCCGGCATAACATTGAGTAGCCATATCAGCAGTTACGTTAGAACCGTCATAGATATTAGAAGTTTCTCTAAATGGAGAGTCAGTACCAGATACGTCGTGGTGGTCTCTACCCATCATTACAGGACCGATTTTTCCTTCTCTTACTAATTTGTTAAATGCAAGAGCGATATTTACACGTCCTTCTTCGTCTTGGTATAGAATTCTAGCTTGAGTACCAACTACTAATTGGTTCTTTTCAGCATCTTTAATCCAGTTGTAGTTATCTCTATCTTGGTATCTTCTGTTAGGGTCGATAGCTTCCATAGCTGCTTTATCAGTAGCTACTAAATCTTCGTGTTTACCTGATAGACATACCCATCTAAATGGTCCATATCCATAGTCAAATAGTAATGGTCCCATAATATCTTCTACATATGAAGGCCAAATAAATCCGTCTTTATCGTCTACGCCGTTTTTAGAAATTTCTTTAATTCCTGAATCGTATACAGATTTCATAAATGAGTTACCATAATCAAAGAAATAAGTTCCTCTTTCAGTAAGTGTTTTAATAGCTTTGTAGTGTCTAGCTAGAGTTTCATCTACTAGTTCGTGGAATTTTTCTTTATCTTCAGCAAGCATTCTAGTTCTTTCTTCAAAAGAAATTCCTACTGGACAATATCCACCATCATATACGTTATGGCAAGAAGTTTGGTCAGAAAGAAGTTCAACTTCTATGTTGTTTTCTACTACATATTCTAATAGATCAACGATGTTACCATAGTAAGCGATAGATCTTGCGATACCTTCTTTTTTAGCTTCTTCAGCCATTTTAACAGCTTCTTCTGGAGTTTCAGCAAGTTTAGAAATCCATCCTTGTTCCATTCTAGTATCAACTCTAGATTTATCAACTTCAGCGATAATAGAAACAGCACCAGCTATATCAGCAGCTTTACCTTGAGCTCCTGACATACCGCCTAAACCAGAAGAGATAAATAATTTACCAGCTAAGTTATCATCTTCAGCTAAACCAAGTTTTAATCTTCCAGCGTTTAGAAGAGTGTTGAAAGTACCGTGAACGATACCTTGAGGTCCGATGTACATCCATCCACCAGCAGTCATTTGTCCGTAGTTTGTAACACCCATTTCTTCAGCGATTTCCCAATCTTTGTGGTTATCATATTCGCCGATTAATAAACCATTAGTAATGATAACTCTTGGAGAATTCTTTCTAGATTTAAAAAGACCTAGTGGGTGACCGCTAGCAACAACTAAAGTTTGTTCATCAGTCATATTTTCTAGGTATTTTTTAATTAGATGATATTGCATCCAGTTAGAGCAAACTTGTCCTGTTTCTCCATAAGTTACTAATTCGTAAGGGTATAAAGCTACATCAAAGTCTAAGTTATTATCTATCATAACTTGCATAGCTTTTCCTTCTATACAGTTACCTTTGTATTCGTCAATTGGTTTACCGTATATTCTTCCTTCTGGTCTAAATCTGTATCCGTAGATACGTCCTCTAGTTTTTAGTTCTTCTAAAAACTCTGGAATTAACTCTTCGTGAAACTCTTCAGGAATATATCTTAAAGCGTTTTTAAGAGATACTTCAGTTTGGTGTTGAGAAAGTCTAAATCCTCTATCTGGAGCTCTTCTTATTCCTTTTTGAAATTCTGGTTGTTTTGGAAGTTCAGTAAATTCTAATTTAATTCTCATAGAATCTTTAGCCTGAGCATTAGTGTTTTTCATTAAAAGCCTCCTATTATTTTTATCGTGAATTTATTTTATAAGTTAAACGTCTTTAAATAGTCTATAAAAAATGAAATGTTAGACATTTTTTACAATTAAGACTAAACGTTTGCATAAAACTACTAAAAAACCAGTCAAAACTGTAATTTTGCATTTGACGTTTCTTAGATATGCTTAATGTTATGATAAATGCAAAACTTCAAGGAGGAATCGATTTAATGAAAAGAGTAATGTGTATCCCAAACTATTCAGAAGGTAGGGATATGGAAAAAGTTGATAAAATTGTTGAATGCTTTAGAGCTAAAGAAGGCGTTAAACTAGTAGATTACCAACCAGACAAAGATCACAACAGAACTGTTGTTGAGGTTATTGGTGATCCTGATGCAATTATCGATGCAGTTATCGAATCTGTAAAAGTAGCTATTGATGTAATTGATATGACAACTCACGAAGGCGGACACCCAAGAATGGGAGCTGTAGACGTTGTTCCATTTATTCCAATTACTGAAGTTACTACAGAAGACTGTGTAGAATATGCTAACAAAGTAGGTAAAGCTATTGGAGAACTTGGAGTACCAGTATATCTATATGAAGATGCTGCAACTAACCCAGGAAGACAAAACCTTGCTAAAGTAAGAAAAGGTCAATACGAAGGATTCTTTGAAAAAATTAAAGAAGATGAATGGAAACCAGATTTCGGTCCTCAAGAAATGAATGAAAAATCTGGAGCTACTGCAGTAGGGGCTAGATTCCACCTTGTAGCATTTAACGTAAACCTTGATACAGATAATGTAGAAGTTGCTGATGCAATAGCTAAAAAAATCAGACATATCGGTGGTGGTTTAAGATTTGTTAAAGCTATCGGACTTCCATTAGAAGAAAGAAAACAAACTCAAGTTTCTATGAACTTAGTAAACTACGAAAAAACTAGATTATACCAAGCTTTAGAAATGGTTAAATCAGAAGCTAAAAGATATGGAGTTACAGTAGTAGGAACTGAAATTATCGGTATGGTTCCATTAGATGCTCTAGTAGAATCTTTAGGATACTACATGCAAGTTGAAAGTTTCCACACTGAACAAGTTATCGAAACATTATTAATAGAGGAGTAATAAATAAATGACAGAAGTTAAAACAGATATAGAAATTGCTAATTCCGTTGAGATGGAGCCGATTATAGAAGTAGCTAAAAGAATTGGTTTAGGTGAAGACGATATTGAGTTATATGGTAAATATAAAGCTAAAATCTCTTTAGACGCTATAAAAAAATATGAAGGTAATAAAGATGGTAAATTAGTTTTAGTTACCGCTATTTCTCCTACTCCAGCTGGGGAAGGTAAATCTACTGTTTCTATAGGTCTTTCTCAAGGACTTAATAAAATAGGAAAAAACTCAGCAGTAGCATTAAGAGAACCTTCTTTAGGACCTGTATTTGGTGTTAAAGGTGGAGCAGCAGGTGGTGGATACTCTCAAGTAGTGCCAATGGAAGATATCAACCTTCACTTTACTGGAGATCTTCACGCTATGACTGCAGCTAATAACCTTTTATCTGCATTAATCGACAACCATATCCACCAAGGAAACTCTTTAAGAATTGATTCTAGACAAATAGTTTGGAAAAGAGTTTTAGATATGAACGACAGATCTTTAAGAAATGTTGTAATCGGTTTAGGTGGAAAAGCTTCAGGATTCACAAGAGAAGATCACTTCATGATTACTGTAGCTTCTGAAATTATGGCTGCTTTATGTCTAGCTTCTGATTTAGAAGATTTAAAAGCAAGACTTGGTAAAATGATTGTAGCTTATGATTTAGATGGAAAACCTGTTACAGCTTCTGATCTTGAAGCTGAAGGGGCTTTAGCTATGCTTCTAAAAGATGCTATTAAACCTAACTTAGTACAAACTTTAGAACATACTCCAGCTTTAATTCATGGTGGACCTTTCGCTAACATAGCTCACGGATGTAACTCTTTAATAGCTACAAAATTCGGTCTAAAAATATCTGATTACCTAGTTACAGAAGCAGGATTCGGTGCTGACCTTGGTGCTGAAAAATTCATGGATATTAAAGCTAGATTTGGAGATTTAAAACCTGATGCAGTAGTAATCGTTGCAACAATTAAAGCTTTAAAAATGCACGGTGGTGTAGCTAAAGATAACCTAAAAGAAGAAAATGTTGAAGCATTAGAAAAAGGATTTGCTAACCTTGGACGTCACATTGAAAACCTTAAAAAATTCGGCGTAAACGTAGTTGTTGCTATTAACAAATTCATCTTCGATACAGAAGCTGAAATTGCTAAATTAGAAGAACTATGTTCTCAAGCAGGTGTTTCAATGGCTCTTTCTGACGGATGGGCTAATGGTGGAGAAGGTTGTAAAGATTTAGCTGAAAAAGTAGTTGAAGCTTGTGATAAACCTAACGAATTCCATCAATTATATGATGTAGAACTTTCTATCCCTGAAAAAGTAGAAACTATCGTTAAAGAAATCTACAGAGGATCTAAAGTAACATTTGCTCCAGCTGCAAAAAAACAAGTTAAAAAATTAGAAGAACTAGGACTTGATAAAATGCCTATCTGTATGGCTAAAACTCAATTCTCATTCTCTGATGATAAAAATGCAGTAGGAGCTCCAACTGATTTTGAAATTATCGTTCAAACTGTAAGAGTTTCAGCTGGTGCAGGATTTATCGTTTGTGAAACTGGTGATGTAATGACTATGCCAGGTCTTCCAAAAATCCCAGCTGCTAATAAAATGGACGTTGATGCTGACGGAAAAATGTACGGATTATTCTAGGAGATATAATGGAACTTAAAAATTTAACTGTAAAAGAATTTGTTGCTGAAACTGCATCTAACTCTCCAGCTCCAGGTGGTGGTTCTGTATCTGCTCTAGCAGCAGCTCAAGCCGCAGCTTTAATGGGAATGGTAGCTAACCTTACTGTAGCTTCAGACAAATATACTGATGTGCATGAAGAAATGCAAAAAATCGCTGATGAATTAAAAGTATTAGAAGAAGATTTTGTAGAAGATATCGATAGAGACTCTAATTCTTTTAACGGTGTAATGGCTGCATTTAAAATGCCTAAAGAAACTGATGAAGAAAAAGCTGCTCGTTCAGCTAAAATCCAAGAAGAATATAAAAACGCTGCTAATGTACCATTAGAAGTAGGAATGAAAACTCTTAAATTAATGGAATATACTGAAGCATTAATCGAACGCGGAAACACAAACGCAATCACTGACGTAGGAGTAGGTATCCTAAACGCTAGACTTGCTATGAGAGGAGCATTCTATAACGTAAAAATCAATCTTGGATCTATTAAAGACGAAGAATATAAAGAAGAATTAAGAAATAAAATGAAAGATGCTTTAGCTGAAATGGATAAAAAAGCTGAAGAAGCTTTAGAAAAAGTAGAAAAAGCAATCGA
>JASBZD010000053.1 GCA_029983595.1 Peptoniphilaceae bacterium | reverse complement strand
TATCTATATCAGGATAGCTAACTGGATTATTATATAAAACTCCAATAGAATCATAAACTACATTCCTATTTTTAGTAATAAACTGAATCTGAGAATTAGAATTTTGTAGATTGGTTTTATCATATGTAGAAATTAAATCGACAATATCACTCGTATCTTCAGTGGATGAAATACGATAAGTGATATTGTCTAAGTTGGTCTCCATAATTTTTTCTAGGTTATTATATACCATCTGTCTAAGCCCCAATATTATAAAAGCCTGAAAAATAATTACGATTAATAAAATTATTAAAGAAAAACTTCTAAAAATTCTAGAGTATATACTAGTATTATTTTGCATCTAAATCTTCCCAAATATAACCCATTCCCCATACAGTCTGTAGATAATCTGGGTTAGATGAGTCATCCTCTATTTTAGATCTTAGTCTTCTGATATTTACATCAACGATTTTGCTATCGCCTATATAATCCTCGCCCCAGATTCTATCTAAAATTTCATCACGGCTTATTGCCTCACCTAAATTTTCAAAAAATAACTTTACAACAAAATATTCTGTAGGCGTAAGTTCAATTTCATCACCATTTTTATAGAACTTTCTAGATTTTTTATCTAATTTAAAGCATGAGTTTTCTATAAATCTATCTTCTTTTTCATGCTCTTTTGGATTTCTTATTACTCGTCTTTCTAAAGACTTAATTCTTAAAATTAGCTCTTTTGGATTAAAAGGTTTAGCTACATAGTCATCAGCTCCAGATTCTAGCCCTTCTATTTTATCAATATCCTGACTTTTAGCTGTAAGCATAATAATCCCTAAATCTAGATCTTGGGATCTTAAAATTTTACAGACTTGAAATCCGTCCATTCCTGGAAGCATTACATCTAATAAAGCTATATCAGGATTAAAAGTAGCAAATTTTTCTAATGCCTCTTCGCCGCTTTCAGCTTCCTCTACGATATATTTATCCATCTCTAAATTTACTCTTATAAGTTTTCTTATAGACTCTTCATCTTCTACTATTAAAATTTTCGACATTATACTTCTCCTAATGTTTTAAATTCATAACCTCTATTTTTAAGTTCTTTTATAATTGCTGGTAGAGATTCAACTGTATTAGTCTTGGCGTTAGTATCATGCATTAGAGAAATAATTACATTCCAGCCATTAGCACTACTCCAGAATTTGTTATTTAGATATGATACATCAGGGTTAGCACCTTCAGCATCTCCATTTAAAACATTCCAGTCGTAGTAGATATATCCCATCTCCTCTACTCTATTTACAAATGGTTCTTTATTTTTTCTATAAGATCCACCTGGGAATCTATAAATATTTGTGCTAAAATCTTCTCCTAAAATATCTTTTAAAACTCTATCACAGTCTTCAATATCTTTTTGGAGCGCATCAGGACTAGAGTAAATCTGTTTATAATTATGGGTATTAGTATGAATTGCCACTTGATGGCCTTCATCTTTTATCCTTTTTATAATATCTGGATGTTCTTTTGCGTTGTTGCCAATAACAAAAAACGTAGCTTTTACATTTTCATTTTTTAAAATATCTAAAATTTTTACTGTAGATTTAGAAGATGGCCCATCATCAAAGTTAAATAAACTTGTTTTTCTAAAAGTGCCTGTGGAGTGCCTCCCCTACCTAAAGAATGAGCTTTAATCTTTTTCTGTCTATATGGAAGTAGCTCATCTTTATAGATATTTTTGTCTTCCACTACTTTTGTCTGAGTTTTAAAAACATCTTCTACTGGATCTTTTTTAACAAGATTTCTAAAATCTTCATTTTCTATTTCATTAATCTCTATAGCTTTAGCAGTTCTACTACTATTATTATTAAAAATACGTCCTATAATTATCATTAAAAATATTAGTAATAAGCCAATAATTAGTAAAGCCCCAATTCTACGTCTTTTATAGATTTTATTAGTATGTCTTCTATCCATAATTTACCTCATATCATTCTATATATAAAAATTTTTTTAGATATTATTTCTATTTAATAGAATTATAACTCAAATCAGGATAAATTTCATTTTTAAGAATGTGAAATCTTATGTTAAATTTGAAAATTTTGTAAAATTTTATAGAATTTTAGTTTCAGATAATAAAAAACGACCTAATAAGAGTTTATCTACTTAAAAGGTCGCTATAATAAGTCTTTTATTTTTATTTAACTGGAACTAGTTTTTCTTTTCCACCCATATAAGGTCTTAAAACTTCTGGAATATCTACAGTTCCATCTTCATTATATTTATTTTCTAGAATAGAGATTAAAGCTCTAGGGCTAGCTATTACAGTATTATTTAGAGTATGAGCAAAATAATTTCCATCTTCTCCACGTACTCTGATATTTAGTCTTCTAGCCTGAGCATCTCCTAGGTTAGAGCATGATCCTACTTCAAAATATTTTTGTTGTCTTACTGACCAAGCTTCTACATCTAGAGAAATAACTTTTAGATCAGCTAAATCTCCAGTACAACATGCTAAAGTACGAACAGGAATATCCATTGATCTAAAGAAATCTACTGAATTATGCCATAACTCTTCATAAAATTTCATAGAATCTTCTGGCTCGCAAACTATAACCATCTCTTGTTTTTCAAATTGATGAACTCTATATACTCCGCGTTCTTCTATACCATGTGCTCCTACTTCTTTTCTAAAACATGGAGAATAAGAAGTAACTTTTATAGGTAAAGATTCTTTTTCATTTATCTTATTACTAAATTTACCTATCATAGAGTGCTCGCTAGTACCTATCATATATAGATCTTCGCCTTCGATTTTATACATCATATTTTCCATCTCTTCAAAACTCATTACACCAGAAACTACATCTGATCTAATTAAAAATGGAGGAATATGATATTCATATCCACGGTCTATCATAAAATCGCGTGCATAAGTTAAAACTGCTGAATGAAGTCTAGCTATATCACCTTTTAAATAATAAAATCCTGCTCCAGAAGTATCACGAGATGAGTCTAAATCTACTCCATTAAAGCTTTCCATAATATCAATATGATGAGGCACTTCATAATCAGGATTTATAGGCTCTCCATATTTTTCAAGCTCTACATTTTCTGTATCATCTTTTCCTATTGGAACTTCATCAGCCACAATATTAGGAATAACTGACATGCGTTTATAAATCTCTTCTTCAAGCTCTACTTCTTTTTTTTCTAAAGCCTCTATCATTTGGTTTACTTCTACTACTTTAGATTTAGCCTCTTCAGCTTTATCTTTTTCGCCTTTAGCCATAAAAGCACCAATTTCTTTAGATATTTTATTTCTATCGCCTCTTAGATTGTCAGCTTTAGTTTTAGCTTCTCTAAATTCAACGTCCAACTTCCATACTTCATCTACTAAAGGAAGTTTTTCATCTTGGAATTTTTTCTTAATATTTTCTTTTACTAACTCTGGATTTTCTCTTATAAGTTTAATATCAATCATATTATCCTCCCTAATCTAAACAAAAAAAATACCCGTTCCCATATAAGGGACGAGTTTACCCGCGTTGCCACCCAACTTAGCCTAAAAAGGCTCACTTTATAAAAATTGCTAAAGGTAGATTCAAAACCCATCCGCTATATACTCTCACCAAACGCATACTCTCTTAAAACTTCATAGGAATTTACTATGTCTTATTATCGCAACTATTAAATTAACCCTATTATAACAGAATTTAAAAATTAATAAAAGAGCTAATTAAATGGGTATATATATTATAATTATGTAGAAAAAAGGTGAATAATATTGAAATTAGAAAATAAAAATATTTTATTAGGAGTAACTGGGGGAATCGCTGCATATAAATCTCCTGGAATATGCTCATTACTTAGAAAAAATAATGCAAATATAAAAGTTGTAATGACTAAAGCAGCTACAGAATTTGTGACACCACTTACTTTCGAGACTATGTCTAGTAATCTAGTTTATACAGAAATGTTTACTAAAAATAGACATACTGCAGAAGTAGAACATATTGAACTAGCTAAATGGGCCGATATTATAGTAATTGCACCAGCTTCAGCCAATACAATAGCTAAAATATCTAATGGAATAGCAGATAATTTACTAACATCTATTATGCTAGCTTCTCGCTCCCCTGTAATAATAGTTCCATCTATGAATACTTATATGCTAAATAATGAAGCAACTCGTAAAAATCTTGAAATATTAAGAAATAGAGGATATATAATTTTAGGCACTGCACATGATCTACTAGCGTGCATGGACATTGGAGATGGCAAAATGCTAGAACCGTCTGAAATAGTAGATGAAATAGATACTGCGCTTTATAAAAAAGACTTAGAAGGTAAAAAAGTCGTAGTTACTGCAGGCCCAACAGTTGAACCGCTAGATCCAGTAAGATATATAACAAATAGATCATCAGGAAAAACTGGATATGAAATAGCAAAAGAAGCCAAAAAACGAGGTGCAGATGTAACTTTAATATCTGGGCCAACAAGTATTAAGCCACCAAAAGTAGATAAGATGATAAAAATCAAGACAACTGAAGAGCTTAAAAATGTCGTTTTGGAAAATTTTGATAACTGTGATATTTTAATCCAACCAGCCGCACCAGCAGATTTTAAACCTCTAGATTATTCTGAAGAAAAAATAAAAAAATCAAAAGATGAAAATCTAAAAATTGAATTTACTAAAAATCCAGATGTGGCAAAGTTAGTCGGAGAGAAGAAAACTCACCAATTTACTGTAGGTTTTGCTGCAGAATCGCAAAATGAAATAGAAAATGCAACTAAAAAGCTAGAATCAAAAAATCTAGATATGATTGTTTTAAATAATATAAAATCAGAAACTACTGGATTTGCATCAGATGATAATATTGTTACGATTATTTCAAAAGATGGAAAAGTAGAAAATCTTCCAATTATGAAAAAATCAGAAATCGCAGAAAAGTTAATTGATAAAATTATTGAAAGAATTTAAAGTTAAAAAGGGTGGGAATTTCCCGCCCTTATCTATTATTTTCATATATAAATTTTAGACCTTCTAGAGTTAGCATATGATCAGCATATTCTACATATTTGCTATCTTCTAATATAAAATCTGAAAATCCACCAGTAGCTACAACTTTTACATCTTCTTTACTTTCACCTATCTCGTCGATAATTCTCTCTACCATCGAATCTATGGCCCCTAGATATCCATAATATAAACCGGACTGGATAGAATACTCTGTATTTTTACCTATTACATTATCAACTTTTATAATTTCTACTTTTGTAAGTTTAGAAGCTCTTGCAAATAGCGCTTCAGAAGAGATTTTTATACCGGGAAGGATTGCCCCACCGATATATTCCCTATCTCTACTAATTACATCAAACGTAATAGCAGTACCTAAATCTATAACTATTAATGGACCACCATATTTTTCATATGCCGCTACTGCATTTACAATTCTATCAGCTCCTACTTGGCTAGGGTTGTCATATAGATTTGTCATTCCAGGGTCTATATTTTCTAAGACGATTTTTGGATCAATTTTAAAATACTTCTTACATGCTGAAACCATGGCATTCATTAGTTCTGGAACTACAGAACTTATTATTATATCTTTTATTCTATCTATACTGATTTTTTCATTATCTAGAATCATCTTAATGACTAAGCCATATTCGTCTAATGTAGAAATCTTATTAGTCGATATTCTACTTTCCATTATTAAATCATCTTTTTCATACGCACCAATTACAATATTTGTATTTCCAATATCTATTACTAGTAACAATTTTTTCTCCTATATAAAAATTCTTTTAATCTTTAAAATTTTATAATATAATTATACCAATAATTAATTTTTTTTAACATTTAAGGATTACTAATGACTTTAAAACGAGATTTAGAATTTTGGACATTATTTTTAGTAGTTTTCTCTGTTTTTTTAATAGGAACAGGGTTTTATTTTAATACTCCTACCGAGATAGTAGAAGGTTATAGAAATATATTGACTTCTCCTAGTTTATTACTTAGCGATTATATGCAAATTGGGACAATTGGATCGGCATTAATAAATGCAGGTATCTGTACTCTAATCGGAGTATTCTTTATTAATATAACTAAAACGCCTATTTCTGGTTCAGTTGTAGCTGCATGTATGAATATTACAGGATTCGCACTTTTAGGTAAAAATCCATTTAATATTCTGCCACCTATTTTAGGCGTATATGCTTTTGCGCTATTTAATCTTGAGGATTTAGAAAAATATACTCCTACCGCATTATTTGCGTGTGGAATCGCGCCAATAGTAAGTTATATTACATATTTTGAGGGATTTAATACTCTCCATGGTGTGATTTTAGGCCCAATTATCGGATTCATAATAGGATTTATTATGCCCCCAGTTTCTCATAACGTCGTATCTGTTCATTATGGCTATTCTCATTATAATAATGGATTCTCTCTAGGTATAATAGGATCTCTTGCCGCTGCACTTCTTACTATGTTTGGGATAGAAGTAACTAGCACAAATGTGGTAATGACTTATACTGACTATAGACTAGTATATATAATGTATGGGTTTATGATCTTATTACTACTTCCTCAACTTTTTCTTAGAAAAGGATTTGGTGAATATAAATCACTTCTAAAAAGAGTCGGTATTTCTCCTTCTTCGTTTGCGACAGAATATTCATATTCTACTGTACTATTTAATATGGGACTAGTAGGAATTATGGGGCTTACTTATGTTTTATTAATTGACTCAAACCTAAATGGTATAACATTAGGTGGCGTAATAGTAATGATGGCATTTTCTACTTTTGGACTACATCCTAGAAATGCATTTCCAATAATGCTAGGAATTTTTATAGCGGGAACTGTCGGAATATATGATGTTAACTCAGAGTCATTTACTATAGCTGCACTATTTGGCACCACTTTAGCGCCAATAGCAGGAAAATATGGAGTAATAAAAGGGATCATAGCAGGAATAGCCCACGCCGCGCTAGTTACCCGAACTGGATTTTTACACGATGGACTAGTATTATATAATAATGGATTTGCCGCAGGGTTAGTATCTACTATAATCCTACCATTTTATGATATTATTCATGTGAAAAAAGATAGAAGATATTAAGAAAGGCTAAGAGATTTAAACTCCTAGCCTTTTTTTAAATGTCATATGCTTTATATCTTACGATATTTGCATAGATCATTAAAATATATGTAGTAACAGCAATTCCAATAACTAAATTTTTATCCATCGAGTTAATGCCAATTAAGTAGATCATAACTAATATAAAAAACATAAAGAGCGCAACTATTGAAATGATTTTATCGTGCTTTGGAATTTCTTTAAATGTAACTTGAGCGTTTTCTTTATCATAAGGTTTATTTCTAAAATAAGAAATCATGTATAATACCGTCACTACAATAATTGCAATAGCTATAATAGACTGTATTCTCGTACTACCTATTACTTCTAATTGCCTTAACACAGAAAGCAAAATATTAGTAAGCAAACCTAAGAAAAATAAAAATTCGAGTTTTCTATATTTATCCAAAATACGCCTCCTTAGTAATAATAATTGTTGTTAATATTTTATCTTTATATAATTATACTATATAATTTTTTATAATTAGTTACAAAAACATTAAAAATTGGAGAAATAAATGAATAAAATAAATAAAAATATATTCTGGAATAGATTTCTTATATTTTTATCCTTAATTTTAATAATTGCTGGATTTATTTTTGATAATCCTCATGATTTAATAAGAGGTCTAGTTAAAATCTTAAAATTTAATAATATAGCTCCAGTTGATAATATGTCAGTAGGAAGCATAGGATCTGCGTTAACTAACGCCGGACTCTCTACACTTATCGGAATTTTAGTAATAAAAATTATGGATGCTCCATTAAATGGATTATCTATCTCAGCGTGCATGACCATAACAGGATATGCTCTTCTTGGAAAAAATCCATATAATATTATATTTCCTATTATCGGTGCCATTACATTTTTAAAATTAAATAATTTTTCATTAAGAGAATATGCACCTTTAGTTCTAGCTACTAGCGGATTATGTCCTATAGTTGGTTATATTTCATTTATTTCAGAAAGCTTTATACTAGGGTCTTTTTTAGGATTTCTGGCAGGATTTATTCTCCCTTCATTATCTCTAGATATTATATCTAATCATCCAGAGATTTTTCATCTTAGAAATGGACTAGCTGTTGGAATAATAGG
>JASBZD010000052.1 GCA_029983595.1 Peptoniphilaceae bacterium | reverse complement strand
TCCGGCTTCATCAAATTTTTTAAGAATTTCAAAAATCTTACCAGCTCTTTTATTACAAAGCATTTTTTCTCTAAGTTCTGGATTAGTCGTGTGTACTGAGACATTAATTGGTGAAATTCTATATTTTATAATTCTATCGATTTCTTCATCGCTCATATTAGTAAGCGTAATAAAATTACCCTGAAGAAAACTAAGTCTTGAGTCATCATCTTTAAAATAAAGAGTCTCTCTCATTCCAGAGGGAAGTTGATTTATAAAACAGAATATACAATTATTAGAACATCTTTTAGCTTTAGCTATTAGAGGGTTTGTAAATTCGATTCCTAAATCTTCGTCATACTCTTTATCTATCTCTACAGTAACGATTTCCCCATCTATACTTTTTATTTCAAGTGTAATATATTCATCTGAAATCTGGTATTTATAATCAATTATATCGACTATTTTATTACCATTTACAGATAGAATTTCATCTCCTGGTTCTAGTCCGATTTCGTCAGCTATAGAGCCTTTTATTATATTTTCTACTATATTTTTATTATTATATATATTTGATCTTTCCACGGTTTAATTATATCATATTTTTTAAAAGATTTTTTCAGTCTAAGCTTTATTAAATTGAATAAATTCATCTTATTTGATATGATTTTTTTAGTAAAATAAAAATATATAAAATTATAAGAGGATATATGATAAATATTGAGCATACAGAAGAGAATATGCAGCTACTTTTAAATTTTTGTGGAGAAGTAGGCCGCACTCTTTTAGCTAATGGTGCAGAAACTTTTAGAATAGAAGACACTATTGAGAGAGTTGCAAAATGCTATATAGACTGTGAAGCGGAAGTTTTTGCAACTACTACTTCTATTTTTATGTCGATAAATGTAGATGGAAATACATATTCAAAAATTATACGTCATAGAAGGCCCTCGACTAAACTTAATAAAGTAGATGAAGTTAATACTTTTTCTAGAGAACTATCCATTAATCAACCACCTCTAAAAACCTCAATGGATAGGATTTTAAAAATTCAAAACTCAAAAGATTGGTCGTATATGTTTAGAGGATTTGCATCTGGAGTTACTAGCTCATTTTTTAGTCTTATGTTTGGTGGTGATTTTCTAGACTTTTTAGCAGCCTTTATAATAGGATTTATTTCATTTGTTCTACTCGAAAGACCGCTAAAAATTGAACTTCCAGTATTTTTATATAATTTAATCGCTGGATTAATCAGCTCTATTTTAGCAGGTATTTTATTTAATCTAGGGCTTGGAAGCAATGTAGATATGATAATAATTGGCGCAATAATGCCATATGTACCAGGAATCTCTATAACAAACTCAATACGAGATCTATTTATGGGTGAGTTTGTATCAGGAACTATGTTATTTGTTCAGGCTGTAGCCACTGCAATAGCTATAGCTTTAGGAGCAGTTTTAGGATTACAGCTTTTTTAAGGAGGAAAAATGGAACTATTAATGCATTTTATATATGGATTTTTTGCGACATTTGGGTTTGCGCTAATTTTTCAAACTCCTAAAAGAGCGGTAATTATTTCATCGATAATAGGAGGAATAGGATGGATAATTAATAAATATTTAGGAATTCTTGAAAATACCGTAGTTTCTACTATCGTTGCAGCTCTTACAATCGGTATTTTAAGCGCTATATCATCTATAGTTATAAAATGTCCTAACTTAGTCATATATCTACCAGCTATTATCCCACTCGTGCCAGGTGGTGGAATGTATTATTCTATGAGCTATCTTATAAATTTAGATTATGGAAATTTTACTACTAAAGTTTTAGAAACTCTTGTTATTGCTATGACAATGGCTACTGGGATTTTCTTAGGTACGACGTTTATAGGAATAGTTAGAAAAATTATAAATACTAGAAGGGTTGCTAACAATAAAAAGCCAATATAAAAATGACTCAAGTATTAGTTTCTTGAGTCATTTTTTAATTAGTCTTTCACAGTACCCCTTATGGTAACGAGTGTATCATTTGATAAAATTTTAGTTCTGCCAGTCGGTACTAATATCTCTCCATCTCTAAGAAGCATAATAATAAGTAGCTCGTCAGGAAGATCTAAATCGCTGAGAATTTTTCCTGCCCATTTATGATCTTCAGTAACAGTAAACTCTACTAAATCATATCCTGTAGTATCAAAATATGACTTCCCACCTAGTACTATTTTATCGCCAGCTTTAATAGTTGTATTTCCACGTGGGACCACAATTTCGTTATTTCTTTGTATTTTAGCAACAATAATATCAAATGCCATATTTAGGTTAGAAACTTTTTCTCCTACCCATCTGGAGTTTTCCGTAATTGTAGTTTCTATAAACCCTAAATTTGATTTATCCTGATACTCGTTAAAAGTTCTAAGCATAGTATCAGATTTATCAACCATATTTAGTTTAATAGCCGCAGTAGGTAAAATCCATCCTTGTAAAAGAGTAGAAATAACTGCAATTCCAAATACTATATGATAAATATCTTCGCTAATATTCGCCCCAGAGTTAACAACCATAATAGCAAAAGCTACGGCAGCAGCTCCCCTAAGACCAGATAGACATAAGAAAAGTTTTTGGTTTCTAGGCATTTTAAAAGGTTTTAGAAGGCCAAAAATAGAAATTGGACGAGCTACTAAAGTCATAAAAGCCATAATTATAAAAGATAGAGGTAGAAGTTTTAATGCATGAGATGGATTAGATATTAGTCCTAAAATAAAGAATAGTCCAACTTGCATAATACTAGAGAGTCCATCAAAAAAGAATATTGCATCTCTCTTACCAATATATTGACGATTTCCAATTAATATACCAAATAAATAAACTGATAAAAATCCATTTCCGCCGATATAATTAGAAAAAGAATAAGTTAGAAGCATTGATGCTACTATAAATAATGTAAAAATTCCATCTCCATCGAATTTAAAAGTATCTATTAATTTTAAAGTGATTTTTCCAAATAAAAACCCTAAAGCTACACCAAAGACAATTTGTTTAAAGATCATTAAAGGTATAAAGACTTTTGAGCCTAAAATTAGGCTTAAAAAAATCATAGTCATCGTATATGCAGCAGGGTCGTTTGAGCCACTTTCTACTTCTAGAATTGAACCAGTATTATATTTTAAATTAAGCTTTCTAGATTTTAAAATACTAGATACACTTGAATAATCAGT
Source organism: Peptoniphilaceae bacterium (assembly GCA_029983595.1). GTDB lineage: Bacteria > Bacillota > Clostridia > Tissierellales > Peptoniphilaceae > Neofamilia. The sequence continues at coordinate 5,149 of JASBZD010000052.1, read as the reverse complement.
CGATCCAACTACAGAACCTAAAAGCATTGATTCTAAAAAATTAAAACCTATAATATAATGGCAAAATAATCCCGTCACTAAAGCGGTAACTATAACACCTAAAAAGGAAAGTAAAATAGAGACTTTAGCAACAGGTTTAACCATATTCCAGTTAGTAGAATATCCCCCTTGAAACATAATTACCATAAGAGCTAGATTTGCAAAATAATCTGCAATCGTAAAATCGCTAAATTCCACCCCTAATATCCCAAACCCCATACCTAAGAGGATAAATAATATTAGAGATGGTATCCCAGATTTATCAGAAATTCTAGTAGCTATTATAGCTAAAAATAAAATAATTGAAGTTAAAAGTAATTCCATTAAAATCCCTTCATGTTAAAAAAGAGCCTATTTAAAGGCTCCTTTCTAAAATTTTCTTGTCATTGTGTTAATTTGTTCCGAGCTTAGATTAGATTTACTATCTACTATTTTAACAATAATAAATCCTATTACCATAGCAATAATGCCTACTAATAATGGAATAAACTCGCTTACAGTATCTCCAAAATATAGATATCCTCCTATACTTCCTATTAATAAAAAAAGTAAAGGAATTCCATATAATATCATCATATATTTTAAAACACGGCTGCTATCGGCTTTTATCTCTACAATATCTCCAGCTTCAGCCTGAAGAGTATTTATAACATCTATAATTTCGATACTGGCATCTGAACAACTAGAAGCACAGCTACTGCAGCCTCCGCCACAACCACCTTTTCTTCTTACTTCTAGCTTTGCAATACCGTCATTTACACTAACAACTTTACCCATTATTTCCATAATATACGCCCCCTGTCATTAGGAAATTATTCTAAGTTAGTTTTAATGTGGACCTCGCTAAGTTGGTCCTCAGAAAGACTAATTGGCGCTCCTGTAAGTAAGTCAGTAGCTGACTGAGTCTTAGGAAACGCAATTACATCCTTAATATTATTTGTACCCGTAAATAACATAGTCAATCTATCAAACCCATATGCAATACCTCCATGAGGTGGCACTCCATATTTAAAAGATTCTAGTAAAAACCCAAATTTTTCTTCTTGAGATTTTTCATCAATTCCTAATTTTTCAAACATCTTAGATTGTAGCGCGCGATTAGAAATTCTAATACTTCCGCCGCCTACTTCATCACCGTTAATTACTATATCATACGCTTTAGATCTAACTTTTCCAGGATCAGAATCTAGAAATTCAATATCTTCATCCATTGGTGAAGTAAATGGATGGTGAACAGCTACAAATCTCTCTTCCTCATCATCATATTCAAATAGAGGGAACTCTGTAACCCATAATATATCATAAGTATCATTAGGTCTAAGATTAAAGTGATCTGCTATATGATTTCTTAAATTTCCTAAAACATCATAAACAACTTTATCTTTATCTGCTGCTATTAGGATAAGATCTCCTACCTTACCATCAGCTGCCTCAATAATATTATTTAACTCATCTTCTGATAAGAATTTAGAAATTGGAGATTGAATATCCTCTTCATTTATTTTTATCCAAGAAAGACCTTTAGCGCCATAAGTTTTTGCAAAATCGGTAAGTTTATCTATATCTTTACGACTATAGTCTTCAGCTTTTCCATTTATATTTATAAGTCTTGCAGAACCGCCATTAGCTATAGCATCAGAAAAAACCTTAAACTCACTACTTTTTACTATATCAGAAATATCTTTAAGCTCATACCCAAAACGAGTATCAGGTTTATCAACCCCAAATCTATCCATAGCTTCTTTATAAGTAAGTCGTTTAAAAGGAATCTCTAAATCTATATCAGCAATTTCTTTAAACATAGTTTTTACAAATTTTTCCTGAATAGAAATAACATCCTCTACATCTACAAAGCTCATTTCAATATCGATCTGAGTAAATTCTGGCTGACGATTAGCTCTTAAATCCTCATCTCTGAAGCATTTAGCTATTTGGAAATATCTATCATATCCAGAAACCATAAGCATTTGTTTAAAAAGCTGTGGAGACTGTGGTAGAGCATAGAATTTTCCTTCATTTACTCTAGATGGAACGATATAATCTCTAGCTCCTTCTGGAGTTGGCTTTCCTAATATAGGAGTCTCAACTTCTACAAAACGATTATCAGCTAAGAAATCTCTAGTCACTTTATAAAGTTTTGCACGAGTAAGAAGATTTTTTTGCATCTCAGGTTTTCTAAGATCTAGCGTACGATATTGTAATCTCATAGTTTCAGATACATTATCATTATCTTTTACATAAATCGGCGGAACTTCAGATTCATCAAGAATTTTTAACTCACTTGCTAAAACCTCAATTCGCCCAGTAGGTATATCTTCATTTATAGAAGATCTTTCTCGCACAGTCCCCTTAACTGCAATAACAAACTCAGATCTTAGTTTATTAGACATATCTAGATACTCTTTTGGAGTATTTTCATCAAAAACTACTTGTGCGATACCAGATATATCACGAATATCCACGAAATTAATAGCACCAAAACTACGCTCTGACGCTACCCACCCCATTAAAACTACTTCTTTTCCGATATTTGAATCTCTCAGTTCTCCAGCATAATGCGTTCTTCTAAGATTTCCCATTTTTTCAGCCATAATTTCCTCCATTAAAAATTTATATAAAAAAAACGCCCACATAGAAGGGACGAATAAAATTCGCGGTGCCACCCTAATTAGGTCAAACCTCACTTAAAAGCCCTAAAGTGGAGCTTATACTCTTCGCTCAAAGATGTCTTCATAAAGTAAATATATAGACTTTCACCAACCGCCCACTCTCTAAAAAATTTAATCTCTACTACTCTTTCTTATCATAGCTAAATATATTTTAAAATAGAAAATAATTCTTGTCAATAAAAATAGCGCGAATAATCGCGCCTTTAGAGTTTAATTTTTCTTTATCTAATGTCTTTCATTCCATAGCTCATCTGCTCTTTTATTCCATTCTCTAGCATATGGCTCACATTTTTCTTGTAAATGTTTAGCTGATTCTGGAGATATTAAATCAGTAGAATGTGCATTAGATTCTTCTACTATTTTAGTAAGATATCCAGCATTTTCAAGCATTGGGCATGGTTTTAACATATTTTTATTAAATGGTTGGTGATTATGATATCCCATAAAAAGTGGACTTTGTAACCCTTCTAATATAGATTTTTCTCTTATATTGCTATCTGAGTAGTGAATAAATACGCAAGGCTCCATATCTCCATTAGAGTTAATATGAAAATAATTTTTTCCTCCAGCGATACATCCATTAATAAATTCACCATCATTTTGAAAATCTATCGTAAATATATTATGTGAAGATTCACCAGATCTTATTTCTCGTACTCTCCTATACACATATTCACGCGCATCAGCATCTGGTAAAAGCGATACATCTGCATCATTGCCTACTGGCATATAATGAAAATACCAAGCAAGCTTACATCCTCTAGAGATTAAATCTCCCATAAATTCATCAGATGTTACTTGTTTATAGTTTTGTGAAGTATAGCATACAGATACGCCATATAAAAGTTTATTTTTATGCATCAGATCCATTGCATCCATAACTTTTTTATAAACGCCTTCTCCACGTCTAAAATCAGTAGATTCTTCAGTACCCTCTATAGAAAGAGCAAAAGAAATATTTCCTACATCTCTTACATCTTCACAGAATTTTTCATCTATTAAAGTACCATTTGTAAAAATATGGAATGCTGACTCGTTAAACTCACGCGCAAGCCTTATAATATCGTCTTTTCTTACTAATGGTTCTCCACCAGTCATTATATAAAAATAAGTACCAAGCTGATTACCTTGTCTTACAATACTTGCCATCTCGTCATATGTAAGATTATTTTTATTACCATATTCAGAAGCCCAGCATCCTATACATTTTAGATTGCATGCTGAAGTCGGATCAAATAATATAGCCCAAGGTATATTACAATCATACTCTCTTTGAAGTTCTCCCCTTAAATGATTACCTTTATAAACCGCATTATAACCCACTGTCATAGCAAATCGTTTAAAAATATTTTCATCAATATCATCAACTATATCTTCTCCAAAAGAAATCCATTTAGAGTTAGGGTTTGAAAATTCAGAAGTTATTCTATCAAGTGCATTTTTCGCACTATTTTCTTCCGAAGAAGCTGGCATTATGTATTTTTCTATAATATTAGAAACCTGCATAATCCCTTCTTGTGGATCTTTCTTTACTTTATCATATGTAACATTTACTACTTTGGAAAAAGCAGCTTTTTGTGCCTTATCCTTTAAAGTATTTTTCATTGTACCTCTTTCCTTTCTTATAACATATGCTTCATAAATTAAGAATAATTTAATATAGTATTTAATCTGTTAATAATATTATACCACTATTTAACAGGTTTTAATTATCAATTCTCCTATTTTTGTACAAATCAATTAAATTGTACAAATTGTATGTTATAAGTAGATATAATTATATTATATTTAATAGACTACATAACAAAATAAGCGAAAGTATATTATACATTTCGCTTATCTTAGAGAGGTATTTATAATTATTAATAGCATTCTAAGTAATGTCCAGTACACTTCTTGCTATTTTAAATTGGTTATGAGAAATCTTCATTTATTCCAGTTTTAAATGATAATATTTCTCACTAAAAAATAGTTTACCATAATTCTATTTGATAATCAATATCAAATATGATTTTTTTTCTTAAATTTTATTTTTTATTTTCAAAAAATATTTTTAAACCATTATCCATCTTAGGAAACTGGGCTGGGGTAACAGTTCATAACCCCCTAAAGTAAAAAGAAATTTTTTCATCTCTTCATTTGACGTTTTAATTTTTTTATTTTGTATTCTATATTTAATTATGCTTATTGTAAAGTACCTTTCTTTTAACTTTCTAAAGAAGAGAATTGTTTTTCTCTTTTCTTGAAAAACCAGGTCCCCTACTATGAATGGAGGATATTTCTTAATTATGTAACATTAGTTACTTATACTTTTTTATCTAATAAATAAGCACAAGTAAATAAGCACAAGCGTCCAGTCACTTGTGCTTATTTTAAGAGAGGTATTTATAATTTTTACTGCACTATAGATGTGTCCAGTCACCTAAATAAGTGCTTATTTA
>JASBZD010000051.1 GCA_029983595.1 Peptoniphilaceae bacterium | reverse complement strand
CATAGTCCTTTTTTCACCTCTTATAAGCTTAAAAAACCCATATCCTACCCCAAAATCATTCTCATATGACCATTTTTTGCTATTAACTTCATATCCATCGAATACTCCCGCCATAATCTGAAATGATTTTATGCCACATTGTGCCGCTTCTTCTATCAAGTCTTTATCAAAATTTAAAAGCGATTTAAAATCTGGTTTTTCTAGTATTTCTATAATTTTTTTATCAAATATTTCGCCTTCTTTTTTATATCCATATGGGCCATCTGATTTTAAAACGTGGGAAAGATCTCCTGACGCAATCATAACTACATGGCGTCCATTTTCTTCTACAGCTTTTTCAATCTTTTTACCTAGCTTATAATGCTCTTTTGAGTCTAGCCCAGAAATGCCTATAAGAACTAACTTATAATCACTATATTCTTTTTCTATAAAATATAATGGCACTAGAGATCCATGATCTATAGCTATATAGTCTTCTTCTAAGTAGGAAATTTTAGAAAAATTCTCAGCTATAAGGTCAGCAAGCTCTCTATCATAGTTTTTTTGTAATTTTACATCAGCCCTAAAATCTATTAAATCTCCATAAGCTTTTTCAGAATTTCCAATATAAAACCCATCCCTATACGCTAGCTGATGAGGAGATGTAATAATTATTGTTTCAGGTTTTAGATTAGCTATTTCGCGGGCCATCTTCTTAAACGACTCTAAAGTAGCCCCAGTTTTTTCTTCTTCACCTTTTCCCACTTCAGGCACCACAATAGGTGGATGTGGCGTAATATAAATAGTATTAATCATAAACTCACCTCTTAATTAGGATTATACCCAGTTATTTACTATATTTTATTTATTAGTCTCATAAAAAAACCAACCGGTTATGGTTGGTTAAATTTTACTTTCTCTATCAGCAATTATACTAAATGTTATATTATTTCCATCAGCCGTAGATTCAATAATAATTGGCAGGCTATAGTTATTTTTAAATCTTAAATCTTTTACGCCAATAGCTACAGCTGCGTCTTTTCCCTCTGGCACATAATGTACTGGTTTAGAGTGTGGATGTCTTTCTACGATCTGCACTCCTGCCTGTAAAAGAGCATTATATAAAGTAGTAGAAACTTGGCATACTCCGCCACCTACTCCCTGATCAAACTCTCCATTTATAATAATTGTCGCTTCTTTAAAGCCAGATTTTATGCTTATTTCCCCTATGGTCTTATTAAAAGAAAACTCTTCACCTGGCATAACTACAGTATCATTAATTATTTCAGAAGAAAGTTTTATATTATGCTTTCTTCCAGGTATAGAAGTTGAATAATTAGTAGAATAAGTCCCAACATTATCTTCTATAGTATCATACTGACTAGCTACTAGATTAGCCTGAATTTCATGAACTGGGATAGTAATAGGGCTAGAATTAGGTAAAACGTGCATAAGTTTACTTTTAATAGCTTCATTATCTACGCTATAACCTATCTCTTCTGGAGTTATAGTTCTATTTCCATGATCGACATTAAGTTTTGCATCTACTGCTGGTTTTGAGATTACTTCATTAAGATAAGATATAATATTATTTATATTTTCCTCTTTTAAACTCTTATCTACCATAATCTTTTTTGGACTAGTTTTTAGCTCAATAATTTCTTTATATCTATCTACTGGATTTCCCTCACGGCCTATTTGATATGCCTCATTTACTGCATACTCATAGTCTGGGTTATATCCTAGATCCTTAAAATTATAGTTAAAGTCATAATCGCCATATACCAGCTCAACAGTATTATCGCCATATGGGTCAGTATTTTTAAGTTTTTCTAATGCTTCAGACTTTGTAAGACCTGAAACATCTACATCATTTATGCTAATTCCGTTATAAATTGTATCCTTATTTACAGTTTTATCATACTCTACATATAAAAATCCGACTGTAAAACTCATAACCACAAGGATACTAAGCAAAACGGCGATAAATTTCTTCAAAGTTAATCTACTCCTTTATTTTTTTATAATATAAACAATAATCTGAAATCTGACATCCGTCGCAATTAGGGTTTCTGGCTTTACATACCCTGCGCCCATGATATATAAACGCATGATGAGCATGGAGCCAGTCCTCTTTTTTAATTCTCTCCATTAATCTATCTTCAGTCTTTTCGACATTATTTTCATCTACTATGCCGATCCTATTAGTAACTCTAAATACATGAGTATCAACTGCAATAGCAGGGATCCCAAAAGCGTTAGATAGTACTACATTAGCAGTTTTTCTACCTACTCCTGGAAGGCTCATAAGCTCTTCTCTCGTTTTTGGCACCTCTTCATTAAAGTCATTTACTAAAATCTCAGAGGTCGCCATAATATTTTTTGATTTTTGATTATACATTCCACACGATTTTATAATCTCAGAAAGTCTATCTATACCTAGATCTATTATAGCACTAGGCGTATTGGCCTCTTTAAATAAAACTGCGGTAATCTGATTTACTCTTATATCAGTACACTGCGCCGATAAAATAGTAGCGATTAAAAGCTCAAAAGGAGTCGTAAAATCTAGCATAGTCTGATTATCTGGGTACAAATTTAATAATTTTTCTACTACTATATCTACTTCTCTATCTGTTAGCATTTAATTATATCACTTTCTATGCTTAAAATTTCAAATCTAAAATCTTCTTCTAAAAATTTTTCTAAACTAGATAATCTATCTTCTATATGGCTGTAGGAGTTAGAAACACAAGAAAATCCCATTTCAGAGATATTAATCATCTCCATCTGACCTACTTCAGCAGCGCTAAATTGAAACTTATTTCTCACTTTATCAAATACAGATTTTAGAACTCTTCTCTTATCCTTTAGATTAAAAGCCTCGGTAACTCTAATATGAACATATAAAATACCTACATACATCTTATCTACCTCTTTTTTCTAAAATCTCAAGATTACGCATGAGCGTCTTTTTGCCGACCCAGCTAAATGAATAATCTTTATATTTCTCTCTAAACTGTCTATTTGATAAATCTTTAATACTTCTATCTATGGAAAAATTTATAGGCCTAAACTCTTCATGCTTATTATAAATAATATCTTTATTTTTAGGACATACCTTCTGGCATATATCACATCCATAGGCATATAAAATATTATAAGTCTCTTCATATGTCTCTTTTATCTGAGTTAGATAAGAGTGGCATATACTGGGATTTAGCTTATAATCTCCTAAAATAGCACTAGATGGACATGCCTTTTCACATATTTTACAATCTCCACAAGTATCTAGATCTAAGCTAGAGTAATTATCAAGATTTAAGTCAGTAACTAGTATACCTAAAAAAATATAAGAACCATAAGTTTTATTTATTAAAAGACCATTTTTCCCAATAAAACCAAGGCCCGCTCGTCTAGCTAGTTCTCTTTCATATAGCGTGCCATTATCTACTTGAGTATAAGTATTATAACCCATATTCCTTATAATAGAAGAAAAATGGTCTAATCTTTTACCCATAACTTTATGATAATCAAGCGATCTAGCATGGTTTGAAATTTTAAAATCTATATTATCAGGTTCATCCCAAATATAACTTAAACCCAGAACAAAAACTGATTTTGCATCTTTTAAAGATAATTTTGGGTCAACTCTTAAATTATAATTATCACTTTCAAACTTCGTCATAAAATCCTTAGGACGCGTCTTAAGTATATCTAGAATATTATCCATACTAGAAGCATCGCAGACTCCTAAAAGATCCACGCCTAAATTCTTTTTTATATCCTCTAAATTTTCCATCTACTTAAATTATATAATAATTCTAAAAAAAATGGGCGATTTTAACCATATTGTAACTATTTTTTAATATAAAAAAGGGATTCTAGGAAATACCTAAAATCCCAATATAAATTAAAATTAAATTTCGCCTACTAAATCTATTCCTGGAGTAAGAGTTTCATCTCCCTCTTCCCAGCTAGCAGGACAAACTTTATCGCCATGTTCATGAACGAATTGACAAGCTTTTACTTTTCTAATAAGCTCTTTAGCGCTACGTCCTACGCCTGGTTGGTGTACTTCATAAGTTACGATTTCTCTGTTAGGATTTATTATAAAAGTACCTCTTAAAGATTGGCCTTCATTTTCCATTAAAACTCCAAAAAACTTAGAAAGTTCTAAATTTCTATCAGATACTAATGGATACTCAACTTTTGAGATAGCTTCAGATTTATCTTTCCAAGCCTTGTGAACAAACTCGGAGTCAGTAGAAATACCATAAACTTCACAGCTTTTCTCTTTAAATTGATCATATATATTAGCAATATCTTCTAATTCAGTAGGACATACGAAAGTAAAATCCCCTGGGTAGAAGAAAAATACTGACCATTTTCCATCTAAGTCTTTAGCTTCTAATTTTTTAAATTCTCCCTCATGAAAATAAGGAACTTCAAAATCTTCTATTTTTTTACCAATTAAATTTTCAGCCATAATAATCTCCTTAAATCTTTTTTCGCATTTTAAGTGCTAATATATTATATCATAGTTTTGATAATTATTCTCATTATGATGAAATGTAATAAAAATTTTACTTTAGGTTTAAGGTTGTTATTATTTTAACTTTATAAAACTTAATTGTTTCACATGAAACATCTAAGATTTATAAACAACTTCTCCACGACAAATAGTATACTCAACTTTTCCATAAAGTGGCATTCCAGTAAATGGCGTATTAGATGACTTTGATTTATATTTTTCATATACTATCGGAGTTTTTTCGTCAAATATTACAATATCTGCATCCGATCCTATATCTAGATATCCAGCATCTAGCCCCACTAGACGCGCTGGATTATAGCTCATTTTTCTAATAAGTTCTGACATGCTAAGATGTCCTTCTCTTACAAGATTTGTAATACCTAGTGATAAAGCCGTTTCTAGCCCAATTATCCCACTTGGCGCCTTAGTTATATCTTCAGCTGATTTTTCTTCTAGCGAATGAGGAGCATGATCTGTAGCAATTACCTCGATAGTATCGTCTTTTAATCCCTCTATAATTGCCATTCTATCCTCTTCAGTCCTTAATGGTGGGTTCATTTTTGCCATCGCCTTATGTGTGAGGACTGCTTCTTCTGTAAGGCTAAAATGGTGAGGTGTAACTTCCGCAAATACATCTACTTTCATTTTTTTACCATATCTTACTAGCTCTACTGCACCTTTTGAGCTAATATGCTGAATATCAATTTTTCCACCATACTCTCCAGCTAAAATCATATCGCGAGCTACCATTAAATCTTCAGAAAATGCTGGCGCTCCATCTATACCTAGGGATTTAGCGACTTCTCCTTTATTATATCCAGGAGTTTTTATAAAATCTGGATCTTCTTCATGAAAACTTAAGACTACATCTAAATCTCTAGACTTTTTTAATGCTTCTATAATTATATCTTTATTTTTTAAAGGTATTCCATCATCAGTAAATATAACAGCCCCCATATTTTTTAGCGATTCTAAGTTATTTAACTTCTCTCCTTTAAATTCTTTTGTAATTGCAGCTGCAGAATATACTTTGATCTTTTGTTTTTTCATTATATCTAGTACTTCTTCTAATACTTCTACATTATCTATTACTGGATTAGTATTGGCCATTGCTATAACTGAGGTATATCCTCCTGCTGCTGCAGATAATGAGCCAGAATTTATATCTTCCTTATATGTAAATCCCGGTTCTCTAAAATGGACATGGATATCTACTAGACCTGGTGATACAATTTTATCAGTAGCATCAATTACCTCATCTGAATCAATTTCTATATTCTCTGCTATTTCTTTAATTTTTCCATCTTCAATTTTTATATCATAAAATCCATCTTGATTTAGATATGGATTTATTAGTCTTCCGCCCTTTATTATCATATATTTCTCCTAAAACAAAGTGGAAGTCTAACTCTAAACTTCCACTAAATATAAATTTTAAATTGTAATAATACCTTCTAATAAAATACGCGCATCTATAGAAACTGACGCTTTATCTTCTTCTAGTTCAACATGAATCACTGCATATTGACCTGTAGATATAATATGGTTTAAATTAGCTATATCACTAGAGTTTATTCCATTTAATAGTAGATATTTTATAATAAAAGCTACTTGATTTCTAGAATTTATGCGATATGCGTCCCTTTTTTCTGGGTTTCTTTGAATATTAAAAAACGCATTTTTGCTATTTTTATCAAAATATAAGATCATATAATCACTATTTATATCTAGATCTTCTATTTTTTGTTTTCTAAGTTTTGAGAATGTTACGCCATCATTTGTGTAGATAATTTTAGATTTAAAATTAGGGTCTTTATTATTTTCTATAACTGCTACTTTAAAATTTTCTAGCTCAATTTCATCTTTTATAGAAATATTAGAAATATCCAATTCATGTCTTACCCCAACATGGCAACTATCCTTATATATTATCTGCGCTTTATCAACAAAACCACTAGTATTAATATTTAGATAATTATTATTACTATCTTTAAACTCTCTAATACACATAGTTTCAGCAACCGCATAGACAGCTGCAATAGAGCCATAAAAACCATCATGAATCTCGCCATTTACTGAAAATAACCTAATTGAGAAATTATCTTTATTCATGCTAGTCACAAAACAAGTTCTATAAGTGTTTAATAATTTAGCAGTATCTAGCATCTCTTCATCAGTTATTTTTCCCTTATTATCTAATATAACTGCAATAGTAACACCTTTTAAAGGATCATCACCCAGAAGCTCAACATAATAAACGTTATATTGTAACATATTATTCTCCCATAATTATTTCAATAATTCTTTGTAAATCTTCATAATCGTAATAATCAATAGTTATTTTTTTTGAACTGTCATTTATTGCTACTTTTGTACCAAGCCTATCCATAAAATTTTCTTCTACATCTATCAGATAAAAATCCTTTTCTCTTGTTTTTCTAGGCTTTTTAGATTTATTTACTTTTGATACGCTAAGATTTTTATTTAAAACCTCAAGTGCCTTTTTATATTGCTTATCATTATCTTCTATAGATAATAACTCTCGACCCATAGAGAAGCTTATATCACCTTTTCTAACCATTTCTAAAACTCTCCCATCAAGTTTTAAAATTCTAATTGAGTTAGATATATACGGTCTACTTTTCCCTACAGCTTTTGATAATTCTTGCTGGGTAAGGCTATATTTCTCCATAATATTTTTATATGCTACAGCTTCTTCATATGGATTTAAATCCTCTCTTTGGATATTTTCTATAAGAGAAATGCTGTCTTTTTCATAATCTTTAAACTCTCGTATTATAGCTGGAATAGTAGATTTTTCTGCAAGTTTTGAGGCTCTATAACGTCTTTCTCCAGCTACTATCTCATATGAATAATAATCATCTTCAATTTTTCTAAGAATAATTGGAGAAATAACTCCATACTCTTTAATAGACTCTGAAAGCTCTTTTAGAGAATCATCTTTAAAATCTTTACGAGGTTGGTTCTCGTTTGGTTTAATAATATCAAGGCTAATTTGCTCGATGGCATCCTTATTATCAGCGCCTAAAATTTCATTTACTTTATCTCTATCATCTATAAAAGCTCCTAACCCTCTAGATAAACCACCTTTTTTCTTAGTCATATTTTTTCACCCTATTTAAAAACTCCTTAGAAAGCGCATTATAATCCCACGAGCCCTTAGAAATTCTATCATAATCAAATATACTCTGACCATAAGATGGCGCTTCAGCTAGTCTTACATTTCTTGAAATTTTTGTATTAAAAATTAGATCACCAAAAACTTTTTTTACTTCATTTAAAACATCTGACGCAAGTCTAGTTCTAGCATCATACATAGTCATAATAACACCTAAAACGACTAAATCTTTATTATAGTTTGAACGGACCATATTTAAAGTGCTTAGAAGCTGCCCAGTTCCTTCAAGAGCATAAAATTCAGCTTGAATAGGAATTAGCACAAAATCGCTTGCAATAAGCCCCATTAAACTAGTAATTCCAAGAGTTGGAGGACAATCAACAAAAATAAAATCATAAGTTTCTTCTATTATATCTAGCATATCTTTAAGCTTGTATTGCCATTTTTCCTCAGCTAGTTCTAACTCAATACCAGAAAGCTCTATCCCAGAAGGAATAATATCTACATTTTTAGCAGAAGTTTCCAAAATTATATCTTTTATAGAAATCTCACCCATAATTACATCATAGATATTATTGTCTAGGCTATTTTTATCAATCCCAAGCCCACTAGTTGTATTTCCCTGTGGATCAAGGTCTACTAAAAGCACCTTTTTGCCCTTACGACCGACACCAGCAGAAAGATTTATAGCAGTAGTAGTCTTTCCGACACCACCTTTTTGGTTAAAAATTGAAATGATTTTACCCATAATTCACCTCTGTAATAGTTATTCTATCATATCTATAATATATTTAAAATCAAATTCGCCTATG
>JASBZD010000050.1 GCA_029983595.1 Peptoniphilaceae bacterium | reverse complement strand
TGAGACAGCTTAACCATATTAACAAAATCTATATATGCTTGTCAACTCTTTTTTTAATTATTTTTTGAAATTATATAATCGCGATAGTAATTTGTAAAAATTAGGTCAATTCTTAGTATTATCACTATATATATGATATAATTTAACAAATTTAATTTTAAGGGAGGTATTTAGAAATGATTTATCATCTATTTCTAGTGTTGGCAATTTTTGCCATTGGTGACTTTTTAGGTGTTTTAACTAAAGCTAGATTATCTTCAGTTTTTGTTATTATGCTGTTATTTCTTGTTGGATTTATGACTGGGTTTTTACCACCTGATATTATCGAACAAGCTGGACTTAAGGATATTGCTAAGTGGACTACTGGATTTTTAGTTTTTCATATGGGTACCATGGTTAACTTACAACAGTTAGCTAAGGAGTGGAAGACTGTACTTACTTCTATTATTTCTATGATCTTAGCTGTTGTGGCTGGTTTTATAGTTATGCCTTTTATAGGTAGAGAATCTGCTATAGTTAGTATTCCTATTTTAAATGGTGGTATTGTGGCTACTCAAATTATGACTGCTTCTGCTTTAGAAAAAGGATTTACTATGGCTGCTGCTATGGGTGCTTTAGTTTATGCTATACAAAAGTTTGCTGGTACACCTTTTGCTTCTTATTTTGGTAAAAAAGAAGCTGAAAAAATTGTGGCTGATTTTAGAGCTAATAGACTAAATCCTTCTATTAATAATACTGAAGATTTAGAAGTTAAGAAGATTACTTTCTACGATAAACACAAAAAATACTATGGAGCTTTTACAAATCTTGGTATTACTGCTTTATTCGTTTGGATTTCTTCTATTATAGGTAAGGCTACTGGAGTAAGTTTATCTATCTGGTCTTTACTTTTAGGTGCTACTGTTTCTTCTTTAGGTATTGTGCCTTCTCGTATTATGGATGAGGCTAAAGCTACTGGTTTATTAAATATGGCGGCGTTTGCTAGTATTATTCCATCTTTAGCTCAAATTTCAGTTGAAGATTTAGGTAATCTATTAGTAGATAATATTGTTCTATTCGTGGCTATTTTAGCTATTTTATTTGTAGCTTTTTATTTATTGCCACTTTGGAAAATTATTGGTTCAAAAAACCTTGCTCTTGGAGTTTCTGTAGCTCAACTTTTAGGTTTCCCAGCTACTTATTTAATTTCTAATGAGATAGCTCTAGCGGTTGCGGAAAATGATGAGGAAAAAGAAGCTATTTTAGATGCTATTACACCAAAATATGTAGTGGCTGGCCTTGCGACTGTTACGACTTTATCTATATTAATGGCTGGTGTTTTTGAAGGTTTATTATAAAAAATATAAGGGAGATTATTTATGAAATTTGATGTACAAAGCTATCCATATAGCTCAAAGCGTAATGTAATTTATTCTAAAAACTCAATGGCTGCTTCTGGAAATCCTCAGGTAAGTGCTGCTGGGTTAGAAATCTTAAAAAAAGGCGGTAACGCTGTAGATGCTATTATCGCTATGGCAGTTACACAAACTGTTGTAGAGCCTACTGGAAATGGAATTGGGTCTGATAACTTTGCCCTAATTCATATGGATGGAAAATTATATGGTCTTAATGGGTCTGGTCCATCTCCAAAAAAACTAACTAGAAAAGCTTTAGTAGATAGAGATTATGAAAGTATTCCATCATATGGAGTGGAGCCTATTAATGTTCCTGGAACTCCTGCTGGTTGGGCTGCTATGCACGAAAAATTTGGTTCGTTAGATTTTGAAGAACTTTTTAAACCTGCTATAAAATATGCTAGAGAAGGCTATGTAGTTCAGCCTAATGTAGCTAGATTATGGGATGAAGCTTTTGAGATCTATTCTAAACAGAAGAAAAAAGAAGAGTTTAAACCATGGTTTGATACTTTCTCAAAAGATGGAAGAGCTTATCAAGCTGGTGAAGTTTTTAAATCTGAGGATCAGGCAAAAACTCTAGAAATCTTAGCTAAAACAAAATGTAGAGATTTCTACGAAGGAGAATTAGCTAAGAAAATAGTAGATTTTATAAAAGAACATGGCGGATTTATGGAGCTTTCTGATTTAGAAGGGTTTGAGGCTGAGTGGGTTGAACCGATTTCTACTAATTATAGAGGATATGATATTTGGGAAATCCCTCCTAATGGACATGGTATTACTGTTCTTATGGCTCTTAATATCTTAAAAGAGTATGAGTTTGAATTTAGAGACACTACTGAAACTATGCATACTCAAATTGAGGCTTTAAAACTAGCTTTTACTGATACTAAAGAGTTTGTGGCTGAGCCTTCTAGAATGAAATATACTGTAGAAGAATTATTAAGCCAAGACTATGCAAGACATAGAAAAGAGCTTATAGGATATGAAGCGATTGAGCCGACTGTTGGCGATCCAAAGTATAACTCTACTGTATATTTCTGCTGTGCTGACAAAGATGGAAATATGGTTTCTATGATCCAGTCTAACTTTAGAGGATTTGGTTCAGGTATTGTTATTCCTGGTACTGGTATCGCTATGAATGATAGGGCTGAAAATTTCTCATTTAAAGAAGGTCATTATAACGTGGTAGATGGTGGATATAGACCATATCATACTATTATCCCAGCTTTTATAACTAAAGATGATAAGCCAATTAGTGCTTTTGGAATTATGGGTGGATTTATGCAGCCTCAAGCCCACGTTCAAGTAGTTATGAATATGATTGATTTTAATCTAAATCCTCAGTCTGCACTTGACGCTCCTAGATGGCAATGGGTTGGAGGTAAGAAGGTCGAAGTAGAACAAGATACTCCAAACCATATTATTAGAGAGCTTCAAAGAAGAGGACATGACATAATTGTACAACCTGATCCATATCATATGGGTAGAGGTCAAATAATTATTAGAGATCATGAAAATGGAGTATATCTTGGAGCTACTGAAAAGCGCCACGATGGAAGTATTGCGATAGACTAATATAAAAATAAGTGGAAGCTAATTAAATTTAGTTTCCACTTTTTTGTGTCCATTTTTAAGGGTAAAAAAATACCTCTGTAAAATCCACAGAGGTTTCATAATGGTCGGGATGAGAGGATTCGAACCCCCGGCCCCATGGTCCCAAACCACGTGCGCTACCAAACTGCGCTACATCCCGAACGACAAAAGTTATTATATAACACCTAAAAAATAAATGCAAGCCTTTTTTGAAATATTTTTTACAATTTTAATATATTTTTAATAAATCACCTAGGACTGGCTAATTTACTAGCTTTAAAGTCCTAGGTTTTTAATTTTTTTAAATTCCTGCCTTATCTTGAAGATATGCGTTGATAAATATATCTAAATCTCCATCCATTACCTTATTGGTATCGCCTACTTCTACGTTAGTGCGGTGATCTTTTACCATCTGATATGGGTTAAATACATATGAGCGAATCTGAGATCCCCATGCTATCTGAGAATAGTTTCCCTGAATATCCTCAATCTTTTCTCGCTGCTCTTCTTCTTTTATCGCAATAAGCTTTGCCATAAGAATTTGCATAGCTTTTTCACGATTTTGAAGCTGTGATCTTTCATTTTGGCAAGTCGCCACAACTCCAGTAGGAATATGCGTAATTCTTACTGCAGAATCGGAAGTGTTTACGTGCTGCCCTCCCGCGCCTGATGAACGATAAGTATCTATTCTAAGATCAGAAGGATTTATATCTACAGTAGTATCGGAATCAATTTCTGGAAATACATCTACTGAAGCAAACGAGGTATGGCGTTTTTTAGCCGCATCAAAAGGAGAAATTCTAACTAGTCTATGGACTCCTTTTTCACTTTTTAGATATCCATATGCGTTAGTACCCCTTATAGCTAAAGTTACTGACTTTATACCAGCTTCCTCTTCTTTTAAAATATCCATTACTTCAATAGAATATCCTTTAGATTCGGCATATCTAGTATACATCCTATATAGCATATCTGCCCAATCCTGAGCCTCTGTGCCGCCCGCTCCTGAATGGATAGAAAATATCGCGTTATTATGGTCATATTCTCCATTTAAAAGCGTAGAAATCTTAAATGAGTTAGCGTGTTTTTCTAAAATCTCCATTTCTTTTAAAAATGACTCAATTATAGAATTATCGCTCTCATCTTCTTTTATAAGCTCAATATATACTTCATTATTTTCTATAAGCTCTAAAAGACTATCATAATCTTCAATAAGACCTTTAATACCGCTCATCTCAGATATGACCTTTTGGGCCTCTTCTCTATTATTCCAAAACTCAGGGTCGAGATTTTCAGCTTCTAATTCTTGATATCTAGTTTTTAAATTATCTATATCTACAGAACGACCAAGTTCTTCGACACTAGTTTTAATATTATTTAATCTTTCTTCTTCTAAATATAAATTTTGCATAAATTAGTTTGCACCATGGCAGTTTTTATATTTTTTACCGCTACCGCATGGACAAGGTTCATTTCTTCCTATTTTTTCTTTTTTTACGATTGGTTTTTGTTTTACTGGCTCGCCACCATCTGAACCGCCTACTTCAGATACATTTTTAGCTACTCTCTTACGTTCCATTCTCTCTGGATTTATAACGTGATATAGCATTTTTACTGTATCTTTAGAAATAGAGTCATTCATAGCCTCAAACATATCAAAGCCTTCTTGAGAGAACGCTCTAACTGGGTCTTCATTACCCATCGCACGAAGTCCGATTCCACGTTTTAACTCATCCATAGCATCAATATGGTCCATCCATTTTTCATCTACATTTTGAAGTAAAACTATACGCTCTACTTCTCTAAACATCTCTGAACCAAATTCTGCTTCTTTTTCCTCATATTTTTTATGAGCTAATTCTTTTATTTTTTGTTCAATAGCTTCTGGATCTTTTACACCTGAAAGATCAGAGAAATCTTCATCACTAAAACCAAATATATCTTTTAAGGATTCTCTTAAACCTTCATATTCGCGTAATTCTTCAGAAACTTTTCCTCTAATATAAAAATCTATATCATTTGAGATAATATTATCTACCATAAATCCAATATCAGATTTTAAATCAGAACCTTCTAGAACTTTTTTACGTTCACCATAGATTATCTCCCTTTGCTTATTCATAACATCGTCATATTTTAAGACATTTTTACGAATTCCAAAGTTATTAGACTCTACTCTTTTTTGTGAAGTCTCGATTAGACGAGTAAGAACTGAATTTTCAATAGACTCATCTTCCTCAATATCAGCTCTATCCATTACATCTTTAAATCTCTCTCCAGCGAAAAGTCTAATTAGATCATCTTCAGCAGAAATATAAAATCTAGAAGAACCTGGATCTCCTTGACGACCAGAACGACCGCGAAGTTGGTTATCGATACGACGTGACTCATGTCTTTCAGTACCAATAATATGAAGACCGCCTACTTGTCTTACTTTTTCAGCTTCGTCCTTAGTTTCTTCTTTAAATTTATTTACATAATCGTGATATTGTTTACGAGCTTCTATAATCTCATCATTATCAGTCTCAGCATAACCATCTACCTGTTCCATGACTTCTTCAGAAAGATTTTTCTTTTTCATCTCTTGCATAGCCATAAACTCTGGGTTACCACCAAGCACAATATCAGTACCACGTCCAGCCATGTTAGTAGCTATAGTTACAGCTCCTAGACGTCCTGCTTGAGCTACGATTTCAGATTCTTTTTCATGATACTTAGCATTTAAAACTGTATGTTTTATTCCAGCTTTTTTTAATATAGAAGAAAGCTCTTCAGATTTTTCGATAGATACTGTACCTACTAGTATAGGTTGACCTTTTTCATGGCGTTCTTTAATATCTTTTAAAACTGCAGAGAATTTTCCATTTTCTGAACGATAAATTCCATCATCTAAATCTTCACGGATAACTGGTTTATTGGTAGGAACTTCGATAACGTCCACATTATAGATTTCTCTAAACTCTTCTTCTTCAGTTTTTGCAGTACCTGTCATTCCAGATAATTTTTTATACATTCTAAAGAAGTTTTGGAATGTGATAGTAGCCAGAGTCTTAGATTCTTCACGTACTTCTAGACCTTCTTTAGCTTCTATAGCTTGATGTAGCCCTTCAGAATAACGACGACCAAGCATCATTCTTCCAGTAAACTCATCTACTATAATGATTTCGCCTTCGCTTACTACATAGTCAGTATCTCTATGCATTAAAGAGTTAGCTTTTAGAGCTTGCTTAATATTATGAGCAATCTCCATATTTTCAGCATCTGCAAGGTTTTCTATATTAAAAAAGCTCTCTGCTTTTGCTACCCCATTATCAGTAAGATTTACAGCTTTTGCCTTTTCATCAATAAGATAATCTACTGTCTCTTCTTTTATTTCACGATCAAATGGATCAACTTTTGTTTCAGATTCTTCTAAAACTCTAGAAGATAAAGTTTTAGCAAACTGATCAGCCCTTCTATATAAATCTGTAGACTTATCGCCTTGACCAGAAATAATAAGCGGAGTACGAGCCTCATCAATTAAGATAGAGTCAACCTCATCGACTATCGCAAAATTTAGAACTCTTTGTACTCTTTCAGATTGGTAAATTACCATATTATCTCTTAGATAATCAAATCCAAACTCGTTGTTAGTCCCATAAGTAATATCACAGTTATATGCCTCTCTTCTCTGATCAGAATTTAGGCCATGGATAATATTTCCTACTGTAAGTCCTAGAAATTCATAAACTTTACCCATCCACTGTCTATCACGAGCAGCAAGATAATCATTTACTGTAACAATATGCACGCCATTTCCAGATAGACCATTTAGATAAGCTGCAAGAGTCGCCATAAGAGTTTTACCTTCCCCAGTTTTCATCTCGGCGATTCTTCCTTGGTGAAGGATTACCCCACCTTGAAGCTGCACTCTATAATGCTTCATACCTAGTACTCTCCATGAAGCTTCTCTACAAGTAGCAAACGCTTCAGGTAATAGATCATCTAAAGATTCTCCATTTGCTATTCTTTCTCTAAATTCTATAGTTTTATGTTTAAGCTCTTCTTCAGATAAGTTAGAATAAGTTTGATCTAGCGCTTCAATCTTATCTACTATTTTATCTATTTTTTTAAGCTCTTTTTCGCTATAGGTTCCAAAAATTTTATCAAATAAACCCAATTTTACACTTCCTTAAAGTTTTTTCAAATTTTTACACGTTATTTTTATTATAACATACTTAAAATCTATAATTTAAACATAATAATTATACCTCATTATAAATATAATAAAATAAAATTTTAGTTACAATTTATAAAAAAATTTATATTATAAAATTTAAAAAAGGACCGAAATCGATCCTAAAAAATTATTCTTCTATTTTTTCAGTATATGAACACTCAGGATTTACACATTTTAGGTTTTTTCCACGAGCTGTAGTAGGCATAGCTAATAGGCTTCCACAGACTGGACATTTTTTATCTACAGGTTTTCCCCAAGATACAAAATCGCAGTCCGGATAGTTAGAGCAGCCGTAGAAAATTCTGCCCTTTTTAGAGCGCTTTTCTACAATCTCGCCATCTTCACATTTTGGACATTTTACACCAATTTTTTCTATAAGTGGCATTGTATTTCTACATTCAGGGAAGTTTGGACAAGCTAAAAATTTACCAAATTTGCCCATTTTTACAACCATATTAGCGCCACATTTTTCGCATATCTCATCAGAGATCTCTGGTTTTATTTCAATTTCTTCCATCTGATCTTCAGCCTGTTTTAATTCTTTTTCAAAATCTCCATAAAACTCAGAAACTACTGATTTCCATTTTTTATCTCCATCAGCTATCATATCTAGTTGGTCTTCCATTCTAGCTGTAAATTCTTCATCTGTAACATTTGGGAAATACTCATTTAAAAGCCCATTAACAGTAAATCCTAATTCTGTAGGGATAAGTTTTTTATCTTCTACCTGAATATAGTTACGCTTAGTAATAGTAGTTATAATAGGAGCATAAGTAGATGGACGACCAATTCCCAGCTCTTCAAGAGTTTTTATTAAACTAGCCTCTGTATATCTAGGAGGTGGGTTTGTAAAATGTTGTTCGTCAATTAATTTTAATAGTTTTAACTTCTCATTTAGTTCTAGATCTGGAAGAGCATTTTCTTTATCATCACTATCTTTATTTTTATTAAGCTTTAAAAATCCTTCAAAAACTAGATGAGATCCTGATGCTCTAAATAACTCATTATTAGAAATAATAGATGCGCGAATAGTATCATATTTTGCATCAGTCATTAAAGATGACATAAATCTATCCCAGATTAGTTTATATAACTTATATTGGTCTCTAGATAAGTTATCTTTAAGCATCGCTGGAGTTTTAAATATATCTGTCGGTCTAATACACTCATGTGCTTCTTGAGCTTTGCCTTTTGATTTATAAAATCTAGAAGCATCTTCATACTCTTTACCAAAGTTTTCTATTATATATTCCCTAGCCTGGCTTCTAGCAGCCTGTGAAATATTTACAGAGTCAGTTCTCATATATGTTATAAGCCCTACTGGTCCGCCACTACCTAGACTAATCCCTTCATATAATTGTTGAGCGATAGTCATAGTTTTACGACCTGGGAAATTTATATATCTAGAAGCTTCCTGCTGCATTGTCGATGTAGTAAATGGAGGATTAGGCTTTCTAGAGCGACTTCCCTTTTTTA
>JASBZD010000138.1 GCA_029983595.1 Peptoniphilaceae bacterium | reverse complement strand
CCAAAATCTGAAGAAGTAAAACCTGCTGAATCTATAAATGTAGATCCTAAATCAGTAGAATCAGCTGAAAATAAATTAGAAGAAAAAACACCAGAAAATATAGTACAAGCTGAAAATGCAGATAAACTAGCCAAAGAAGCTTTATTATCAGCCGAAGCTCTACCAAAAGACGAGACAGATCCTAAGGTAAGAACTAGAAGAGGCTTAATGACAGAGGAAGGTATTGAATTTCCTTTGGTAGAAGAAGGAGCTCCAATAGCCACTGGTGAATCTGTAAAAGATAGTGAACAGAAAGTAGAAAAAGCAAATGCCTACAATTTAAATACACAAGCACCTGATGGCTATAAGAAAGTAAATGATGCAATAAGCTATCGTCTAGTTAAAGCTAACCCAAATTATAGCGATCCTGGTTACTTTGAGATTGCGATTAGAGTCGATACTACTAATAGGGCCATTGATGATCTGTACTACAGTGATAGTTTTAACAAAACAAATGGTGTATTAGATCAAAGTTCAATTAAATTCAAATCTGAAAATGAAAGTCTAGCTGGAAAAGATGATGCGGTCAACTTTAAGCCGACTAGTGGTCTATCTGTGAGCACATCAGGAAGACATCTGTTGAATTTGAACTATGCCATGAGTCTGGATGATCTAAAAACTATCAATGAAAGAAAAGGCGAAACTATTTTTGCGATATCTGGTAGATATACAACTCCACCATCTGAAAATGATAGTCAGTTTGGGGGGACAAACCATAGTGTTGCGGGCCATCAAATACCATATCCTAATGAGAACAATAATGGAGATATCATTAGTGTAGACAAAAGTTCAGTAAATGAAAATGACAAACTAAACGATATACCTGTTACTAAAAAATATACACCACGCAAAATATCTGATGGAGTGTATGATACTAGTATTACAATAAACAATTTAGATCAAGATGCTACAAACCGTATTACAGGCAGGGTTTATACAAGGACTGGTAAAGAGCTAGATGATGTAAGAGTGTTTTTTGATGGCGAATCTGTCAAGCTGAAGCTACCAGAAGGTGCAATAAAAGATGAAAACTCTGTTTTTAATGGAGATTTAAAAGATTATAAAGATCTAGAAGTAGAACTATTTATTAGACCTAGAACAGATGATGAAATATCAACCCTTTATAAAGACTATGGAGGAATTGAACCCGATGCTCCCGATATAGAATCAGGGTCAAAAACCATAACTAATGAAATTGCAAATGATACTGGTACAGATACAAAAGAAGACCCTGTTACAGTAAATACCTATAATAAAGTAAGATACGATAACTTCAACACCCTAGGTAGGTTTGAAATCTCACTAGATGACCACTCAAACTATGATGTAACATACTGGCGAGATGGAAAAGATACTACCGACAAGATTAATAGGGTAACAGCTGGCAAGCCTACTAAAGTAGAGGAAAAATACAATGCCTACAATTCAGTTCTTAAATCAGACCTTGATGCTGCATTGTCAGATGAAATAGCTGAAAGAAAATTAGATACAAATAATCTTATAGAAGTAGGGGAAAATAGCTATGTGAATGAAGATGGTTGGAAGGTAGATATAGATGAAGAAGCCAAAACCTTCAACGTCACCCCTCCTTTAAATGCTGTAAGAGGGGATGAGATGTCTCTTTCTGTAGAATTTAAATTTACAAATGGTTCGACAAAAGACTTTCCACTAATCTTTAGAGTAAATAAGGAAGCAATCGAAACTCCAAAGTATGAAATAAAAAAAGATGAGCCAAGTACAAAGATTACCAGCACTCCATCCTATGATGAAGATCCAGATACAGTACAGCCAGATAGGATAGAGCTAGACTCTAAATATAATGAAGACGACCACGGTAACCTATGGACAGTTACTATAGAAGATGAAAAAACTGGTAACATTACTGCTACTACTCCAAATGAAGTAATTGGTGAATACACTCTAAGAGTTCCTGTAACTGCCTACTACAAGGATCCTGTAAAAGTAGATGAAAATGGTGAACCTATATATCATATCAGAAGAACTTATGCAGAGTTTAAAACTCAGGCTACTAAACCATATGAGAGAACATATACTGAAAAAGAACCTATATCATACTCTGTAGAAATCCAACAAGATCCAAACATAAAAAGTGGTGAACAAGAAATAATACAACAGGGTAAAGACGGGGTTAAAGAAGTAACCTACAAGCAACAATACAACAGTGATGGTACTAAAAATGGTGACCCTTCTGTAGAGAAAGAAGCAACCACAACTGAACCTGTAACACATATTATAAAAGTAGGTACAAAGACAGAAAACACCAAAGTTATTACAGAGACCATCCCATTTGATTATAAAGTAGAATATGATGAAACCCTTGAGGCTGAAAAATACGTAATAGAACCAGGTACAAATGGCACAAAGAAAACTACATGGAATATCGTAAACTCTGAAATCGTAGGGGAACCTAAGGTAGAAAGAGTAGAACCAGAGAAAGGTGTTATCAGAATAGGTAGCAAGGACTTTACTGGAGATGTAACTCACAAAGACGAGGAAGAAATTCCATATAAGGTAATTACAAAAGAAAACCCAGACCTAGCAGTTGGAACAACTAGAGTAACTACTCCTGGTGAAGTAGGTACAAAAGAAGTAACTTATATAGTACCAGTGAGAAATGGTGCGATAGACTCTCAAGATGGGAAAGCTATTACATCTACAGAAAATATAACTAAAGAAGCAGTAGATGAAGTAGTAGAAATTGGTACAAAATCTATTGAAGAAACGGTAGAAATTCCATTTAACACAGAATATAAATATGATGCTACTCTAAAAGCTGGAGAAATCGTTGAAGAAACTGCTGGTAAAAATGGTGAAAATAAAGTAGTTACATCATATGACCCAGCTACAAAGTCCGCTAAGATGACTGAAGAAGTAGTAACTGCTCCTACGAATAGAGTAGTTAGAGTTGGTGGAATGACAAATGGCACAAAAACAGTAACTGAAAAAGTGCCATTTGAAGTTGAAGTTAGAACCAATCCTAATCTAAATAAAGGTGAATACAATGTCATCCAAGCTGGTGTTGTTGGAGAAAAAGAGAAGATTCTTACAATAGAGAATTCAAAAGTAACAGACACTGCTGAAGGTAAAACTATTACAGAAGCTAAGAATCAAATCATAGAAGTAGGTTCTGCTGACTTTTCTGGTAGCGTATCTCATGAAGTAACTGAAGAGATTCCGTTTACTGTAAGGATAGTAGAAGATTCTACCATGGCACCTGGCACTAGTAGGATAGAAACTAAGGGTCAAGCTGGCTCAAAAACTACTAGATATACTCAAGCTATCAAAAATGGTGCAGCAGATGGAGAGCTAAAATCTGAAGAGATAGTAAAAGACACTACAAAAGCTCCTGTAGAAGAAGTAATCCATGTTGGTACAGCTCCAGTAAATAGCGAAGATACAGCTACAAGCGGAGATATACCAGTAGATATAACATACAAGTATGATCCTACAAAAGAACGTGGTACTGCTGAAAAAGGAACTTTCACACCTGGTAAAGTAGAGACAATCATAACAAATGAGTACAATCCAGAAACTGGAAAAATTGAAACTACTACTACTGAAAAAATAACAAATGCGAAACAAGAAATTATTGTAGGTACTAAAGACTACACTGGAACATTCGAGCATAAAGAGACAGAACTTACACCATTTAAAACTGAAATCGTACATGATCCTACACTAAAAGCTGGGGAAACAGTAACTGACCAAGTCGGTGCAAATGGAGTAAAAGAACGTACAATAACTCAAAACTTCACAAATGGAGATATAGCTGAAAAATCATACTCTGACTGGAATACCGTATCAGAAGTGAAAAATGAGATTATAAGAGTAGGTTCACTAACTGAAGGGACTAAAAAACACGAAGAAGCGATTCCATTTGACTATACAGTAGAATATGATCCAACTATTCCAGCTGGTGAATACAAAATCACTCAAGAAGGTAAAGATGGTAAGAGAACTACTGAATGGACAATAGAAAACTCTAAAGTAGTTGGAAATCCTAAAGTAACAGAAGAAGCTCCAGTAAATGCTATTATAAAAGTTGGTAATAAAGACTTTACAGGCGTAGCAACTCATACAGAAGACTTTACTATCCCTTACAAGGTGGAAATCAGAGAAAATCCTGACCTACCAGTAGGTAAAAGAAACACTATCCAAGAGGGAACTGACGGTTCTTATAAAATAACTTATAAACAAGATATCAAAAATGGCGATACAGTTGGAGAACTTACAAGAACTGAATCAGACAGAGTTGAGGCTAAACCTCAAATCATAGAAATTGGTACAAAACCAGTTGATCCAGTATCAGAAAACTTCAATTATGAAGTTCAACCAGAAATCGACTATGTATATGATGACACTTTACCAAAAGGTGCAGTAGAAAAAGGCAAAACGACTCCAGGTGAAGTAAAAACAGTTATCACAACTACTCGAGACACAGAAACTGGCGAGCTTGTAACTAAAGAAGAAAAAGTTGTTACACCAGCTAGACAAGAAATCAGAGTAGGAACAAAAGACTTCACAGGTGAGTACAAATACACAGAAGAAAAAATTGATGAATATAAAACTACTGTAGTATTTGATGATACCCTAGCACCAGGTGAAGAAGTAATTGATAAACAAGGTATAAACGGTGTAAGCAGACGTGAAGTAACTGTAAATATTACAAACGGACAAGCTGCTACTCCTTCATATGGCGATTATGAAGAAGTAACTAAAAAACAAGACCAAGTTATCAGAGTAGGTACAAAAACTGACGGAACTCATACAGTTACAGAAGAACTACCTTTCGAGTACAGGATTAATGAAGTAGATACTCTAGAAAAAGGTAAGTACGAAATTGTAACTGAAGGTAAAAAAGGTAGTCGTACAACAGAATATAAAATTGAAAATTCTAAAGTTGTAGAAGGTTCAGCTACTGTAAAAGAAGAAACTAAACCAGTAAATGCGGTAATCAACGTAGGTAAAGGTACGCTAGAAGGAACTCATAAAATTACAGAAACTGAAGTAGTTCCATTTGAAACTATAGTAGAGTTTGATCCTACACTTAAAGCTGGAGAAAAAGTAGTATCAAAAGAAGGATCTAATGGATCTAAAGAACGTGAAGTAACACTTACTATAGAAGATGGCAAAGTAGTTAACACTAAAACTGGAGAATATGAAGAGAAACAAGCTCCAGTAAATAAAGTGATAAAAGTAGGTAGCCTAACAAAAGGTGAAATAGAACACGCTGAAGAAATACCATTTAGTTATGACATTACTTACGATCCAACTCTAAAAGCTGGTGAAGTAAAGACAGATGTCGAAGGAAAAGTTGGTACAAAAACAACATACTATATAGTTGAAAACTCTGAAGTCAAGAAAAAATACGAAGATGTCGTAAACCCAACAAATGCAAAAATCAGAGTAGGTACAAAAGACTACACTGGTACAATTATGCATACTGAAGAGGAAGTTATTCCATTTAAGGTAATCGTTAGAGAAAATCCTGAAATGCTTCTAGGAACTTCTAAAACTGTTACTGAAGGACAAGCTGGAACGAAAGAAGTAACTTATAATATCCCTGTTAAAAATGGGGCTCAAGACCCAGATGGTAACATTACAAGTTCTGAAGAAGTTAAAAAGAACGCTGTAGACCAAGTTATTGAAGTAGGTACAAAACCAGCAGACCCAGTAGAAAAAGATGTAAGTGCTGAAGTAGGTGTAGAAGTAGAAATCAAAAACGATCCAGAACTAGATCTTGGTAAGACTAGAACTGGTGAGCTAGTTCCAGGAAAAGTAGAAAATGTTGTAACTACAGAATATAACCCAGCTACTGGTAAAATGGAAACTAGAGAAGATAAGAAAGTTACACCAGCTAAACAAATCATATATGTTGGTACAAAAGACCTAGTAGGAACTCAAGAATTTACTGTAACACAACCAGTTCCATTTGAGACTGAATATAGAGAAGATCCAAATCTTGAAGCTGGTAAGACAGAAATAGAGCAACAAGGTCAAAATGGTTCAAAAGATGTAACTTATAAAGCGGAAGCTAAAAATGGACAAGTAACGAGCCATAAAGCTACTGAAGAAATTACAAAAGAGCCAGTAAAACAAATTATCAGAGTTGGTACAAAATCAGAAAAGACGAATAAGGAAGTAGTAAAAGAAAATATTCCATTTGAAATTGAATATGAATATACAGATGAGCTAGAAGCTGGAAAAATTGAAGTAAAACAAGAAGGCGAGCTAGGCGAAAAAACTACTACAACTACGACTACTATCGTAAATGGTGCAGAATCTACTGATAAAAAAGAAGAAACGACAAAAGAGCCAGTAAAACGTATCGTAAGAGTAGGTACTAAGATAGACCGTCAAACTACAGACGTAACTGGTAGCGAAACTACGATAATCCCATATAAAACTACAGTAATTTATGACCCTAACCTAAAAGCAGGGGAAAAAGTTGTAGATAAGGCTGGAGAAAATGGAGAACGTAAGATAACAGTTACAGTTCCAGTAAAAGATGGCGTAGCTGGAGATCCAGTAGTTAAAACTGAAGATATTAAAAAAGCAGTGGATGAAGTAATTAGAGTAGGTACTAGAGATGACTCTTCTAACTATGTGTCTAACACAAATGTAATCACTGAAAATATACCTTTTGAAACTAGATATGAAGAAGATCCTAATCTACCAGTAGGCGAAACTAGAATTGAGACACCTGGTGAGTTTGGTTCAAAAACTACTACAACATCTACTACTATCGTAAATGGAGAATCTAAAACTTCTACTGATGAAAAAGTTACAAAAGAACCAGTAGTTCAAGTAGTAAAAGTTGGTACAAAACTTAAAGACATACCAGCTCAAAACTTAGAAGAAACTAAGACTGAAGAGATACCATATACTACAATTATTCAGTACAACGATAAGATGGACGTAGGTTCAAGCCATGTAGTCCAAGAAGGTGAAAATGGAGAAACTACTATTACTACAAAAGTTTCTGTAGAAAATGGAGTAGCTAAAAATCCTGAAATCACTACTAGCACTACTAAAGAAGCTAAACCTAGAATTATCCAAGTTGGTACTAGAGAGCTTAAAAAAGAAGTTAAATCTGAAGTTGCTTATGAAACTGAAGTAATCTTTGATGATAGTCTACCAGCTGGAGAAAAGAGAGTAGAGTCTGGAGTAGTCGGCGAAAAAACTACTACTATAACTCATAAATTAGTAGATGATCAAGTAGTTTCTGAAACTTCTACAGAAATCACAAAAGAAGCTAAGAACGAAATAATAAGAGTAGGTACTAAGACTAACCCAGTAGATACGAAAGATGTAACAAAAACAATTGAAGTGGAAATACCTTATGAAACTCAAATTATTTATGATGATACAATGCATTCTGGTGAAGAGAAAGTAGAACAAAATGGCGAAGTAGGAAAACGCGAAATTATTGTAACTGTACCAGTAAAAGACGGTGTAGCTGGAGAAGCTGTTATTTCTAAAGATGAAGTAATAACAAAAGCTAAACCAAAAATTATAAGAGTTGGTACACTTTGTCCAGTGCCTGAAGAGCCTGAAAAACCAGTGGATAAAGATGTTCTAAATACTACCATAGTAGAGATACCATTTGAAACTAAAGTTATTTACGACGATACTCTAGAAGCTGGAAAAGTAGAAGAAGACGTAGTGGGAGTAAAAGGCGAACGCACTATTATTACTAAAGTAGTAGTAAAAGATGGAAAAGCTGAAGATCCAGTTACAGAAAATAAAATCACTAAAGCCCCTGTAACTAGAGTAATAAGAGTTGGTACTAAAAAGCCAGAAGCACCATCTCCAGAAGAACCAACACCTACTCCAACACCAGAAGATAGAGTAATCACAAGTGAGAAAAAAGTAGATATACCATTTGAAACTGAAGTTATTTATGATAATACTTTAGAAGCTGGAAAAGTAGTAGAAGATGTAGCGGGAGTAAATGGCGAACGCGTAATTACTACTAAAATAGTAGTAAAAGATGGCGTACTAGGAGAACCAGTTACAGAAGATAAAGTAGTATTAAACCCTGTAACTAGAGTAATAAGAGTTGGTACTAAAAAACCAGAAGCACCATCTCCAGAAGAACCAACACCTACACCAACACCAGAAGATAAAGTAATAGTAAGCGAAGAAAAAGTGGTAATACCATTTGATACTCTAGTAACTTACGATCCAAATCTTGAAGCTGGAAAAGTAGTAGAAGATGTAGCAGGCGTAAATGGCGAACGCACTATTACGACTACTATAGTAGTAAAAGATGGCGTAGCTGGAAAACCAGTTGTAGAAAATAGAATTACTATAAAACCTGTAACTAGGGTAATAAGAATTGGCATTAAAAAGCCAGTTCCAACACCAGATAACCCAATAATTCCAGAACCACCTAGACCATCTAACCCACCATCATCAGATACAGGCGAAATCTTTATACCTGAAGACGATGATAAGATTAGATATTATCCAAGAATTATAGAAGCATTAGAACTTACAAATGCGACATATTTTGAGGATAAAAAACCAGTTAAAGAACCTGAAAAGGTAGAAGAAACTCCAGAAGTTACAGAACCTAAAGAAGAGGAAAAAGTAACAGAGGAGAAGGTAGAAGAGCCTATTTCAGAAGAAACTGAAAATAAGGAAGATAAGGAAGATATTAAAGAAATTGAAACAGCTCCTTATAAAGAAAAAAATG
>JASBZD010000049.1 GCA_029983595.1 Peptoniphilaceae bacterium | reverse complement strand
CCTTCAGGAAAGCACGCTACTCCTATAGAAAAATCGCCCTCTTCTTTAAGTTTAGAAACTAGCTCATACGCATATGAATATCTATCTGGATGAGGGAATTCTATACCATCTGGGATATCTCCTCTTAGAGCTAAAACATTCTTTATATTTTTTTCTTTCATCTCATTAATTATCGCGTCTATCTCATCTTTAGATGTCGATACAGAAGTAAGATGAGCCATCGACGGTATACCCATGTAGTCATTTAAGGCTCTTGCAATATCTACTGTATAGTGACCAGTTCCACCCATTGATTTATATGTAACACTCATAAAATCAGGATTATATGCAGCCATTCTAGAAGCTGAATTCATTACTGATTTAAGACTTACATTGTCATTTGGTGGAAAAATCTCAAAAGATAGAGTCGGTTTATCTTTATTTTGTAAAATATCTTTAATTTTCATAGCTATCTCCCTAAATCATTTTAGTATAAGTATATCAAAATTAGATATAATTTATAAGCATAAAAAAACTGCCATAAAGGCAGTAATTTCTATATTATCTACGTCGTCTTTTAGAATTTTCCTTAAATATCATACTACTTAACAAAGAGTTTATTATCCCAAAGACAATACTTACCCAAAAAGCAGTACCAAAGTTTCTTATATAAGCTCCACTAGTTAAGTTAAAGGCTAGAAGTAGCATTAGGGCATTTATAACTAATGAAAATAACCCTAAAGTCATAATATTAATTGGGATAGATAATACTTTTAAAATTGGTTTTAAAGTAACATTTATAAGTGCTAATACTAGTGCTAGGATAGCTATTTGTTTCGCATCTGCAAAACTCACACTAGAGAAAAGTGCATCTATTATGACAAAAGATAGAATGTCGACTACCCAATGAATTAAAAATTCTTTCATAAAAACTCCTTAAAAATTAATATTCTGTTAATATTAATATACCTTTTTATAGGGTATGATAAACATAAGCATTTTTAATTTTAAAATTTAAGGAGATATATATGAAAAGAAAAAGAATAACAGAAAAGGCAAAAGAACTTCTAAATGGAAAATTTGGACAAGTTTTCTTGGGGCTTTTAGTAGTAATAGCTTTTAATTTTATTCTAGGATATTTATTAGATATAGTTTTACCTATTGAAGAACTGGTTGATGTAAATGAAATAGAAAATATATTTGAGTCAGGGTTTGATTTAAATGTAACTCTTACTTGGAAAAGTTTTCTTCGTGACTTTATTAACTCCACATTTAATAGCTTTTTATTTGGAGCATTTATTATCTCAATTTTAAGATTTATTAGAAGAAGGAGAATGAATTTAAATACTAGCTATAAAGTATCGGACTTCTTTGATGCGATTAGCGCATATTTTCCTAAGATGATAGTTACTGCTATTATAATAGGGCTTATTGGAGCATTATTAAATCTTATACCTTTTGTAGGATGGATATTATCTACAATAGTAGGGATAATTTTATCTTTTATATATCTAATAATAGAGGATAACCCAGATGCATCAATACAAGATATATTTATATTATCTAACGAAAGAACAAAAGGTCATAAAAAAGATATTTTTATATTCCAATTAATTTACCAATTTGCTCCACTATTAATTTATGTAATAGCTGAGATAATAATAATATTTTTATTATTAGTTAATGGAGATCCATATAAATATGTAGCTTTATTTGGTATGCTTACTGTTATATTCACTATTTTATTTATAGTATTTTTTATTAGATATACAATATTCTATCAAATGCTAATTGCTGTATTATATGAATATGAAATAGCGCATGATCCAGACAATCTTGATTTTACTGAAGAGATTTATGATGATACTATTTTAGATGATTATAATAATAATGATACTATCTATGATGATACTAACTATATGGCTGATAGTTCTAGTTCTGATAAATATTATAATAATGACTCTATAAATGAAAATGAAGTAGAAGTTATATATAAAGATGAAGATGGAAATATTATAGATAAAGAAGAAATTTAATCTTATATTTTATAATAAAAAGGGAGACTTAGATCAGTTCTAAATCTCCTTTTTCTTTTTACGCAAATTTTTAAAAAATTCTGATAATATATCTCGACATTCATCTTCTAAAATCCCAAACTCTACTTTAAAAGAATGGTTAAAATTTTCTATATTAGATAAATCGATAGAAGTACCGACAGCGCCCATTCTTAAATCTCTTGCACCAACATAGAGATTTCTAATTCGAGCATTTAGCATAGCTCCAGCGCACATAGCACAAGGCTCTAAAGTGACATAAACATCACAATCCTCTAGCCACCAGTGCTCTAAAGTTTTGCACGCTTTAGATAGCGCGATAATCTCTGCATGATATATTGAGTTTTTATAAGCCTCTTTTTCATTATGTCCTCTGCCAATAATCTCGCTATTTTTTACTATTACGCATCCTATAGGGATCTCGGATTTTTCTTTAGCAATTTCAGCCTCTTTTATGGCCTCTTTCATAAATATCTCGTGAATATTATTTATTTTTCTTTACCTTATCTGTCTTATTATTCTCGTTTTTTTCTGGCTCTACTTTAAGCGTGGATTGATGGATTTCTCTTACAGCGCTTACATTTTTATCGTCTCTGCCATCTATCATTATTAAGCTTTCGTTAGTAGTAGGCACGATTTCGCCATTAGGAGAATCTTTCATAAATACTAGATAATCTTTATTAGCTTCAATTCCATTAATTTTAGGAAGGATAATATTATTAAGAGATCCTTTAAAATCTTCGATAATATTTATCTCATATCCATCTACTCCAGTTTGAGTCATTCTAAGAATTGAGACATAATCAGAATCATTATATAGATCTTCGATAGATTTTTCTATTTCTACTTCTTCGTCATCTTCATCTTTTTTATCAGCATCATTTTCATCATTTTCTTTATCTTCGTTATTTTCTTTATCTTTTAGATCGACATTTATTTCTTTTGTATCAGATGTATTGTTATTTTCTTTTTCATTAGTTTGTTCTACATTAGTAGTTTTATCAGGATTTGTTTCTGTATTTTTATTTTCAGTGTTGCAGCCAGTTAATACTACTAGCGCTAAAGATAATATTATTAATAACTTTTTCATATTTATCTCCTTTAATTTTATAAACTTATTATATCATATTAAATCTTTATATAAACAACTGAATTATGGGCATATTTTGATAGTTTAATGCTTAATTATTAATTGATTTAATAATGATAATATGTATAATAAAAAATAGGTGAGATTATTGCATAGGATTGGAATTGATATTTTAAAAGTTTCTAGAATCGATAAAATTCTTAAAAAACATAAAAATAGATTTATAGATAAAGTCTTTACAGATAATGAAAAAGAATACTTAGAATCTAAAGACTTTAATTTTCTTAATGTAGCCAGTCTATTTAGTTTTAAAGAGTCTATCTCTAAAGCGATCGGCACGGGGTTTGGTAAATCACTAAAATTTAAAGATATTGAGATTACATATGACGATTTAGGAAAACCTAGTGGCAGTGCGTTAGATTATGACTTTTCTCTATCTGCTTCTCATGATGGGGAATATGTAGTGACTATGGCTATTTTAGAATCTAAAAAAATAAAAATTCCTGCTGAAGTACTAAAAGTTTATAAAAAAAGATCTGATAATGGCCATAAAGGGACTTTTGGAAAAGTTATGGCTATTGCTAGCTCTCGTGGGATGATAGGCTCGGGATTTCTATCTACTACGGCAGCTCTAAGGACTGGTTCAGGGCTTGTATATCATTATGTATTTAAAGAAGATGGAATTGTCGATCTATTATCTTTAAAACATACTGAGGTCATTGTACGCGAAGAGGGGATTTTCGATAATCTTTCTGACATGGACGCTGTACTATTTGGGCCAGGACTTTCAACTAGTGAAAATAAAAAACAAGTTTTAGAAAAACTACTAAAGTCTAATATAAATCTTATAATAGACGCAGATGGACTAAATATGCTTTCGGATTTAAAATCTGATTTACATAAAAAAAATTCAAAAGTTATAATTACTCCACATATTTTAGAGTTTAAAAGACTTATAAATAAGCTAGATATCACAAAAGAAGAGCTAATTATTGAAGCTAAAACTTTTGCGAAAAAATATGATCTAATTGTCATTTTAAAAGATTCAAAGACATATATAACCGATGGAGATAGAGAATATATTCTAGATAGAGAAAACTCAGGGCTAGCGACAGCTGGTTCTGGAGATGTGCTATCTGGAATAATTACTTCTCTAGTTGGTCAAGGCTATGAACTTTATGATGCTTCAGTTTTAGGCGTAAATATCCATTCTCTTGCCGGAATTGTATCGAAAAACAAGCATAGTAAAACTAGTATGGTAGCTAGTGATATTATTGCAAGTTTAGGGAGTGTTTTTAAAATTCTAGAAGGAGTATAGATAATGTTAGTTAAACGAGGAGATTTATATTACGCTAACTTAAGTCCTGTCCTTGGGTCGGAGCAAGGTGGAGTAAGGCCTGTAGTCGTAATACAAAATGACGTCGGTAATAAATATTCGCCGACTATTATAATAGCTCCAGTAACTTCAAGACAGACTAAGACTAAGATGCCTACTCATGTAGCGATTAGTGCTAGCGATGATTTTGGTCTGCCGATGGATTCTGTAGTTTTACTAGAGCAAATTAGAACGATTGATAAACAGAGACTAAAAGATAAAATAGGTACTTTTGACGAGCGAAAAATGATAGAGATTGACAATGCTATATCTATATCTCTTTCATTAAATAAATAGATTTACTTATTAATGGATGAAGATTCCAGGTGGTTATAACGCCTGGTTTTTTATATATAATTTTAATATTTTATTTAATACTTATAGGGTATAATTTATATAGATATTGACTATTTTTAAAGAACATGGGTGATAATATGTTTATAGATGAAGTAAAAATAACTGTTACGGCTGGAAATGGTGGAAATGGAGCTGTAGCATGGAGAAGAGAAAAATATGAGCCTGCAGGAGGTCCATCTGGCGGAGATGGGGGAGAAGGTGGCTCTGTAATTATTGTGGCGTCTGATAATATACATACTCTTATGGATTATCGATATAAAAGAGTATATAAGGCACAAAATGGCGAAGATGGTAGAAAGAAGAACCAGTTTGGAGCTAAGGGCGAGGATAT
Source organism: Peptoniphilaceae bacterium (assembly GCA_029983595.1). GTDB lineage: Bacteria > Bacillota > Clostridia > Tissierellales > Peptoniphilaceae > Neofamilia. The sequence continues at coordinate 3,733 of JASBZD010000049.1, read as the reverse complement.
AATTTTAAAAGTGCCAGTAGGTACTCTAGTTCGTGACGAAGAAACTAGAAATGTAATCGTGGATCTTCGCCATAAAAATGACCAATATGTTATTGCTAAAGGTGGACGAGGTGGAAAAGGAAATGCTAGATATAAGACTTCTACTCGTCAGGCACCAAACTTTGCACAACCCGGTAGAAAAGGCGAAAATAAAGAAGTCATATTAGAATTAAAGCTTATAGCTGACGTGGGACTTGTTGGATTTCCTAATGTAGGGAAATCATCGCTTTTATCTATAGTTTCTGCAGCTAAACCTAAAATATCTAATTATCACTTTACAACCCTTGAGCCTAACCTCGGCGTAGTAAGACTTGGCGATGAGCAAAGTTTTGTAATGGCTGATATCCCAGGGCTTATTGAAGGAGCTTCAGAAGGTGTGGGACTTGGACACGAGTTTTTACGACATATTGAGCGTACGAGAATCCTTCTTCATGTATTAGATATTTCTGGTTCTGAAGGGCGTGATCCGCTCGAGGATTTTGATTTAATAAATCTTGAGCTAAAAAACTATGGTAAAAAACTCGAGAATAAACGCCAGATAGTTTTTGCAAATAAGATGGATATTCCTGGGGCAGAAGAAAATCTAGAAAGACTAAAAGAAAAGCTAGAAGGAACAGATATAGAGATATTTAGTGGTTCTGTAATTAGACATGAAAATTTAAATGATTTATTATGGTATTTATGGAATATTATATCTGATTTTGATGAGGAATATGATTATGAAACTTCTGATGAGATATTTGTCGAAGAAAAAGCATTTGAAGAGCCATTAACTGTAGATGTTGTAGAAGGAAATTATATCGTTTCTGGTGGAGATTTAGAATATCTTGTAGATTCTATAAACTTTGAAGATAATGAATCTGTAAAATATTTCCAAAATATGTTAATTAAAAAAGGCGTTATAGAACTTTTAGAAAAATCTGGAATAAAAGATGGCGAAAATGTAATTATTGAAGATATTGAGTTTGAATTTATTTCATAGAATTTAAGGAGATTAGATGATTAATAGTAAACAACGAGCTTATCTAAAAAGTTTAGCTAATGATTTAAAACCTTCTATCCAGGTGGGAAAAGCTGGAATGGGTGAAAATATTTTAAAAGAAATTGATACACTTTTAGAATATAAAGAATTAGTTAAAATTTCAGTTTTAGATAACTCAGACGTAGTTGTAGATGAAATTGTAGATGAAGTTTTAGATTATACAAAAGCGGATTTTGTACAAAAAATAGGCAGTAAATTAGTAATTTATCGCGAATCTAAGGACCATAAAAAAATAGAACTATGAAAATAGGAATTGTAGGGGGTTCTTTTAACCCTATCCATCACGGTCATCTTATTATGGCTGAACATCTTTTAAATGAAACTGATTTAGAGAAAATTATTTTTATACCGGCTGGGAAAGCTCCACATAAAAAATACAATGTGGAGGATTTTCATAGATGGAATATGCTAAATCTAGCTATTTCTGGAAATGAGAATTTTAAGGCTTGTGAATATGAGCTAGACTCTGATGAGACTTCATATACTATAAATACCTTAAAATATCTTAATGAAAAGTTTATAAATGATCAGTTATATTTTATAATTGGACTAGATAATCTTTTTTATCTAGAGGATTGGTATAAAATAGAAGAGTTTTATAAATACACAAAGATTATCGTAAGCAACAGAAGAGACTGTGAAAATAGTAAGTTAGATGTAAGATATAAATTAGAAGAACTTTATAATAGATTTAACTTAGAGATAGAAGTAGTAGAAACTTCTTTAATAGAGATTTCATCTTCTGAAATTAGAGAATATAGAAAAATAGGAAAGAGCATAAACTATCTTACACCGAAGAAAGTAGTGGAATATATTGAAGATAATGACTTATATAAATGAAGAAAATCTTAAAATATTAAAAGATGATATAGGAGAATATAGATTTAACCATTCTTTAGAAGTAGCTAAAGAAGCCGAAACTCTAGCTAATATCTATGGAGTGGATAAAGATTTAGCAAAACTTGCCGCGACTTTTCATGACTGCGGAAAATGGGAAGATAGAGATAGAGCTTATAAATTTATAAAACTAAATGGCCTAAAATATTCTGATGAAGAGATGGATAATTTTCAGCTACTTCATGCCCCTTTTGGCGCTGATATAGCTAGATTAAAATATGGTATAGATAATAGGGAAGTCTTAAATGCTATAAAATATCATACGACTATGATAAAAGACGCTACTATGCTTGAAAAAATAATATATGTAGCTGATGCGACAGAGCATACTAGAAAATATGAGGGAGTAAAGGAGCTTAGAGAATTATCATATATAGATATAGATAAAGCTATTTTAAAATCTCTTGATGAAACTATTATTAGCCTTACAAAACATAATAAATATATTGGTACGACAACGGTAGATGCTAGAAATTACTTTTTAAAAATAACTAAATCAAATAATTAAGGAGAAAAGCTTGGATAAAATTAAAGAAAGTCTAGATTTAATTTTAAGTGCGATTGATGAAAAAAATGGAGATGACACTAACTCTGTATATGTAGCGGAGTTTACTAGTGTAGCAGATTATTTTGTTATAACATCGGGTGATAGTACGACTAAAGTAAACTCGATTGCTGATAATGTAATCTCAAAAATGGAAAAAGAAGGATTTTTAGAACTTAAAAATAGAGCAGGTTATCAAAACGCAAAATGGGTATTACTAGATTACGGGGATATAGTAGTACATATTTTCCTCGATAGTGAAAGAGAATTCTATAACCTAGAGAGTCTCTGGGAAGAATTTGAATCATAAAATAAACAAAAGGAGAAGGAAATGGAAATTTTAAAAAGCGACAAAGCACCAAAAGCTGTAGGACCATATTGCCACGGTATTAAACATGGGGATTTTATCTTCACTTCAGGTCAACTTCCTATTAACCCTGAAACTGATGAAATCATTATCGACGATATTAAAGCTGCTGCTAAACAAGCTTTAGAAAATTGTAAAGCTATTATCGAAGAAGGTGGATCTTCAATTGATAAAGTAGTTAAAGTTACTGTTTTCTTAGTAGACTTAAACGATTTTGCGGCTGTAAATGAAGTTTATTCTGAATTTTTTGGCGATCACAAACCAGCTAGATCATGTTTTGAAATCTCTAAATTACCAAAAGATGGTAGAGTAGAAATGGAAATGATAGCTGCACTTTAAATTATGTATTATAGGCATTTAATCTTATTGGATTAATTGCCTTTTTTTATTATAATTATTTTAAAGAATATTTTTAGGTGGAATTTATGGAAAAGAATAAAAAGACGATCGTAATCATTATTTTTTTATATTTAGTTCTTTTTTGTGCATTTCTATTATATAAGAAAGAAAAAGAAAGCTTTAGTCTTGTCTCTAATTTTTCTAGTTCACCTGAGAGTGTATCTAATAATATAGAAGAAAATGTCGTTATACCAGAAGATATATTTGTGCATATAAGCGGTGAGATAAATTATCCGGGATTATTAAAATTAAAAAAAGGCCAGAGGTTATATGAGGCTATCGAGATGGCAGGTGGAGTAACGAAGGATGCAGATTTAGATAGCGTAAATCTTGCGATGATTCTAGCTGATGAGGATAAAATATATATACCTAAAATAGGAGAGTCAGCTCCAGAATTTTTATTAAATATAGATTCTGGAAATTCTAAAATAAATTTAAATCGTGC
>JASBZD010000048.1 GCA_029983595.1 Peptoniphilaceae bacterium | reverse complement strand
ATTTGTAGAGGTCTACAGATTTTAAATATATATAAGGGCGGGACTCTTATTCAGGATCTAATTACTGAAGGATATCCTATTCATAATATTTCTATAAATTATCGCGAAAATTATTCTCATGAGGTAGATATTAAAGAAGGATCTACTTTAAGTGAAATTTTTAAAGTTGATAGAATAGGAGTTAACTCTTTTCATCATCAGGCTGTAGAGAATTTAGGTGAAGGTCTTGTAGCTACTGCATTTTCAGAAGAGGGGCTTATTGAGGCTTATGAGTCTTCAGATATGGATAAACAGTTTATTCTAGCATTACAATGGCATCCTGAGGCTCTTGCTGTAAAACATAGTGAGCATCAAGAGATTTTCAATTATTTTGTAGATAAAATAAAAAATGACGCGAAGCATTAGTTTGCTTTTCGTCATTTTTTTATTCTTATCTATCTATAAAGTTTTTAAATATCTTTTTAGCTTCTTCTAAGTCCTCTTTATTAGGATGCTCTTTAGAACTTTCAGCTGAGTCGATCATTTCATCATCATTTATATCTCTTAGAGATTTATTTAATTTAGATATTGCTATTAAAAATTTATTATTTAGTCTTCCTTGACAGACAAAACTTTCTAAGATTTCGTTATTTCCGTTCTCAATTAGCTCTAGAGAGTTATTTAAGACTTTTTTTGAGTTTTCAGTTTCTGGATCAGACGATAGGGTCATAAATACCCCGACTTTTTTATTTTTTATCTTTTCTATTACTTTTCTAGCTTCTGGATTTACTTTTCCTGCTTTTATCCAAAAACCTATTATTACATGAGTTATATCGTCTAAATCAGATTCCTTAAAATCTGAGGCATCTATGTATTTTGCATCTTCATTTACGCTAAGTATAGAATTAGCTACTTTCTCAGTATTTCCTGTTTTTGTAGAATAAATTATTGCTAATTTTGGCATTATTATCTCCTTATAAACACTCTTTTAATAGTTTACCCAATCAGTTTATAAATAACCAATAAAAATGGCGCATAGTATGATTACTATGCGCTTTATAATTTATTATTTTATTGCATCTTCCATTGTCATCTTATATTTTGTTTCAAAGTATGATTTTAATTCTTCTATTTCATTTTTAGTTTTTTCTGCTGCTTTTTCATATCTACCATTTTGTTTCATGGATTCTGTAGAATCATTATTATCCATATCTTCTACTTTTAGTAACTCTCCTGTATTTAAATCACCTGTATAATAATATCCTTTTCCCATTTGTGTTACAAAACTATATTTCTCATAGGTATTTGAGTTAAAGTCGAATTTATAATAATCATCACTAACTTCTCCATTTTCATCTGCTGGATAAATCTCTATTATTTTTTCTTCTTTATTTATTATAGTTTTTAAAGCAGGAACTTCTAATATATTTGATTCTTTATCTAATGAAACTAACTTTCCATCTTCTTCAGTAAACATATCAGTTGGACTTTCTTCTGAAGTGTTGCTTTCTGTCTGTGTTGTGACTTCAGTTTGTGCTTTATCTTCCATTTTTGGTTCTTTTTCTGCTTCATTGCTTGAACAACTTGAAAGTGATAATGCTAATAGCAGAACTAAGATTACATAACTTTTTTTCATTTTTTCCTCTTTTCCTTTTTTATTTTTGTTTATTTATTTTAAACCCAGTAGGGTAAAAAATAGCTTCATCTAATCTAACGTCTTTTAATACTATTGATTCTACACCAAAGGCCTTATCTAGTACTTTGGATTCTAATATTTCTTCTGGTAAGCCTTGAGATAGAATCTTTTTGTCTTTTAATACTATTATTTCATCAGAATATTTTAATGCATGATTTATATCATGAAGAACCATAATTACGGTTAATTTTTCATTTTTATTTAATTTGGATATTAAATCTAAAATATTTATCTGATGAGATATATCCAGATATGTTGTAGGTTCATCTAAAATTAAAATTTTTGGTGTCTGAGCAAGTGCCATTGCTAGCCATGCTCTCTGCCTTTCTCCCCCAGAAAGTTCGTTTAATTTTTTATTTTTATAACTAATAAGATCTGTCTTTTCTAATGCAGAATTTATAATTTTTTCATCAGTATTGTCAATATTTTGAAATAATTTTTTATAAGGATTTCTTCCATATTTTACGATTTGACTGACTGTAAAATCTATGTTGTTTATATTTGTTTGATTTAGTACTGCTATTTTTTTAGCAATTTCAGTTACGGTTAGTTTTTTTATATCAGTATTATATAAGAATATCTCGCCACTTGTAGGCATTAAATTTCCTGATAAAAGTTTAATTAGTGTGGTCTTTCCTGAACCATTTGGACCAATTAGTGAATAGATTTTTCCTGATTTAAATTCTAGGTTTATATCTTTTAATATTTCTTTATCTTTATATGATTTGTATAGATTTTTTGTTTCTAAAATTATCATAATGTATTCCTAAGTAATATTATAAAAAATGGAACACCAAGAGCTGCCATAATTATTCCAACAGGGATTTCAAATGGACTTAATATAGTTCTTGCAAATATATCAGAAAATGATACTAATGCTCCGCCTAAAAAGATTGAACCTAATAAGCTATAATTATAGTCTCCACCTAAAATTAACATTACAGTATGGGGTACTATTAATCCTACAAACCCTAATAACCCAATTACACTTACAGCGCTTGCTGCTAAAAGTGATGCGATTGCAATAAATATTAGTCTATATCTTTCTACATTAAGACCTACTGCTCTTGCCACGTCATCACCTAGTTTTAGAATATTTAATTTTTCTGATAATAATAAAGATATAACTATTCCAATTAATGAATATGGAAGAATCATTTTAACTTCAGGCCATGAAACCTTGCTAAAAGATCCATTCATAAATGAAAGAGCACCTGGAACTCTATCAGAGAAAAATACCATCAAAGAAGAAATTCCAGCACCAAATAATAAAGATACTGCTACTCCAGCTAGAATAATTCTCTTTGGTTCTATTCCTCCATTATAAGATAGAATATAAATTAGAAAAGATGCTAACATAGCACCGCAGAATGCTCCAATTGGGACAATGTGAGTATAACTGGGAAATAAAATTATCATGCCAATTCCAAATAGTCCAGCACCACTGGAAACTCCAATAATGCTAGGATCTGCTAGGGGATTATTCATTACACCTTGTAAAATCGCACCAGATAAAGAAAGATTTGCACCTACTAATAGGCATAAAATCATTCTGGGAAGTCTAATATTAAAAATAATATTATATTCTGGGATATTAGGTTCTAATTTTAAAACTCTGAAGATAGTTAATAATGGGATTTTAGTAGCTCCCATTATATTCCCAAGAAAAAAAGCAAATATACAAAGTATTATAAAAATCAATATAATAATAATTTTAAATTTATTTAAATCTTTAAAGCTTAGCTTATTTATCATTAAACTCACTTAGGTTACCATAGATTTCTGGATATACTGCGCGAGCTAAGTATTCTATAGCTTTGTCATAAAATGGACCAGAATTATATAAAAAATACTGTTGGGGTAGATAAACAATATTGTTATTTTCTATTGCTTTCACACCTTTCCATACAGGATTGGTTTCAAATTCATTTTCTATAATTCTTTTAGCTTCTTCATTATCAGAGACCATACTTGTAACTAAAATTATATCTGGTTGATGCTCTAAAATATATTCAACATCTAAGTAAGCGTTTTCTGATCCTATTTTGTTAGGTTTTGCATTTTCTAAAATATTTTTTATTCCTAGACTTTTAGATATATCTCCTGCGATGGATTTATTTAACTTAGCTGCTATATTATTAGCGGTTACATACAATATAACTACGGATTTAGGCTCTTTTGGCGCCATTGATATTAGTTCATTGCGTTTATTCACAAGTCTATCTATTTTTTCTTTGGCCATTTGTTCATTATTTAATAATTTTCCGAATGATTCATATGTATTTATTACATCATCAAATGTTTTGATATAAGTTGTAATTACTGGATAACCCATATCTCTAAATTTTTTTGCATAATCTGCTTGAGTACCAACTTGAGCTATTATTAAATCTGGATTTTCTGAAATTACTGCCTCCATATTTAAAGAAAATACAGCTCCAGCCTCTGGAAGATTTTTTATCTCATCTTCATATTTAGGATCAAGCTTTAAATTTTTGGAAATTCTAGAAGTAACGACAGATTTTCCGCCTAAGTCATACCAAATAGTAAGAGGAGTGCCTGATAAGACTGCAGGTCTTTTAAAATCTTTTGGGATTTTAGTTTCTACAGATTGATAATCATTTACAATTAAATAGTTACCGTCCTCCACGACAGATAGTCTATTTTTATCTTTGTTTTCATTAGAGCTAATTTCAGAACTATATTCTTTTTTATTGTTAGGTGAAATAATAGTTGTATTGTTGGAATTATTTGTACATGATGTTAATAAAAGTATAAATACGATACTAATAAATAAAATATTTTTATGTTTCATATTCCCTCCAAATCTATAGAGTCTGATAATAATTTAAAATATTCAGAATAAATATTATTTCCAAAAAATATTCCAATATCTGTAAGTTTATAGTGATTCTTTTCATCAGTTATTAGTTTTTTATAACTCAATTGATTTATAAAAGATGATAATTCATTAGAGTTATTTTTAAAATCTTTTGATATTATTCCAAATTGGACTTTATTTGCCTCTTTAATGATATTAAATAGATCTTTAGAGTAGACATTTATATCAAAATTATCATAATTATTCAAAAATTCTAGATAACTGTCTAAATTAAGCGGATTTCTAAATTTAGTATTATTTAATTTTCCGCCAGCTCCTGGTCCAATTGGGAAAATATTCTTATTATTATGACTATTAACAATATATTGATAATTATCATAACCTGGTTTTATCATTTTGGTTAATTCAAAAAATTCATAACCTAACATTTTTGATAAATTATAACTTTTATAAAATATCTCATATTCTTCTTCTAAACTAAAAAAGTCTTTTTCCGCTAATCCTCTTTTTGAAGTAATTAGAGAGTAGATTGAAAATCCTCCAATGCCTAATTCATCCAATATTCTTATATCTTTAAGAGTATCTTCATAACAACTATTAGGATAGCAATAAATCAAATCTGCATTAATATTTTTAAGTCCTGTATTTTTATATTCTTTAATTTTTTCTATAGCATAATAGCCATTGCCTAGTCTTTTAAAATATGTACGTCCAGAATCGTTAAAAGTCTGGACTCCAATACTTATTCTATTTACTCCAAGTTTTATAAGAGTATTTAGTTTATTAGTTGATAAGTCTGAAAGACTAGTTTCAACTGAAATCTCAGCATCATAAGTTATTTTAAAAAATCTATAAATCGCTTCAAAAATCCTTTCAAATTGATACTCATTTAATGTAGTTGGTGTTCCGCCTCCGAAGTAAATTGAATTTATAGACTGAGTTTTAGATATATTTGAATTACCTAAAAGTTTAATATTTTCTATTAACATATCTACAAATTCATTATCAGCTGCACCATTAAATCTAGACATATTACAAAATGAGCATATTTTAGAACAAAAAGGTATGTGGATATAGATCGTATTTAAATCAGATTGACTTTTTTCTTCTAAAATTTCAGATAAGTTACAATATTTTTCTTTAAATTTTGAAAAATCACTCATTAAATGGTGACTTTTTATCCGTTTATTATATATTGAAGATAGATCTAGCATTAATTCTTTCCAAAATCTTTAAAAATCTCTTTAGCTTTATTTAAATCATCTTCATCTGGGTGGCTTTCGGCATCTTTGTGACGTTTTCTTCTTGCATCATCCATTGCATGTGGATGCCAATCAGGTAAAGATTCAAATCTCTTAGTAAGTGCTGGATTTAATCTACCTTGACATAAGAAAGTTGATATTATTTCGTTATTATTCTTGCCAAATAGAATTAATCCTTCATTTAACATATTTGTAGCGTGGTCACTGTCTGGGTAAGCGCCTAATGTAAAGAATATACCTACTTTTTTATTATGAATTTTATCTATTATTTTAAGTGCTTCTTTATCAGGCATTCCTTTATCAATCCAATAACCTATTATTATATATTCAGCCTGATTTATATCGTCTAAATTTACCTCATTGCAAGATAAAATTTTAGAATCTGGGTTTACCTCGTGAATTGCTATTGCTACTTTTTTAGTATTTCCTGTCTTTGATGAATAAATAATTAAAGTATTTTCCATAAAATGTCTCCTAAATAAAAAAACTCTATACGAAGATAGAGTAGCTTTTGCCATCATACTTCGTAATAACAAAAAAATATAGTATCCTGACTTAAGGCTCAGACGCTTAAAATCTGCCTTCCCAATTTCTCAGTGGCATATTAGATTAAAGCTTGCCTATCACAGTGGCGAGACCGTGCGGGATTTACACCCGTCTTCCGAATATTCAATTTATAAAATATATAGGAAAATAATACTATAAAAATAAAAAATAAACAAATGTCTAAATTTTCATATCAAATTCCTATTGACATTAAATAAAGCTTGGTGTATTATATAGTTAATTACTTAAGTAACTAACTAAAAAGGTGGTGAATTTATGAAGTTCAATGACGATAAGCCTATTTTTATGCAGATTGTGGATATGATTGAAAATAAGATTCTTGAGGGAAATCTAAAAAATGATGATCAGACTCCTTCTACTAATGATTTTCAAAAGGTATTTAGCATTAATCCTGCTACTGCTAGAAAGGGTTTAAATATCCTAGTTGATGAGGGAATTTTATATAAAAAGCGAGGTATGGGTATGTTTGTAACTGATGATGCTTATAATATTATTCTAGAAAAAAGACAAAAAGAGTTTTTTGATGATTTTATCCCTAGTTTAGTTAGGGAGATGGATAGATTAAATATTAGTAAAGATAGATTTTTAGAAGAGCTTGATAAAAATAGGGATGAGGTAAAAAATGATTAGGATAGAGAATTTACATAAAAGTTATGGCAATAAAAAAGTTTTAGATAATATTAATGCTGAGTTTGAAAAAGGAAAAATTTATGGTCTTTTTGGGCGTAATGGGGCTGGTAAGACGACCCTTTTTAGAATTATGTCTAATCAGATTTTAAATTTTGATGGTAGTGTAAAACTTGATGATATAGATATAAAAGAAAATCAGGATATTACTGATAAGATTTTACTTGTATCGAAGGATATGATTCCTAATATGCTTAATGATGATAAAGTAAAGAATATTTTTAAGGCTTGTAAAGATCTATTAAATGGATGGGATGACTCTACTTGTGAAAATTTAGTAAAGGTATTTAATATTGATATAAATAAAAAATATAATAAATATTCTGATGGGTTTAAAAATCTTATTACTCTAATAATTGGTTTAAGCTCTGAGGCTGAAATTTTATTGTTTGATGAGCCTTCTACTGCTTTAGATGCAAACCATAGATATAAGTTTTATGAATTATTGTTAGAAGATACTGAAAAGAAAAATCGAACAGTTTTTATTTCTACTCATATTATTGACGAGGTAGAGAGAATTATAGAAGATGTAATTATTTTAGATAATGGAAAATTTATAGTTAATGAGGATATTTATAGTTTTAACGAAAAATCATTTGAAATCTCTGGAAATAAGGATTTAGTAGATAAATTTATTGTAAATAAGAATATCCTAGATCAAAAAACTATTATGGATAATAAAATTGTATCAGTTTATGATAATTTATCACAAGATGAAATTTTAAATCTAAAGTCTAACGATATAGAGGTAAAAAAACTTGGGCTTCAAGATATATATGTAATGATTACGAATAAGGAGGATTTAAGATGAGTGCTTCACTAAAACTTATGAAATTTAATGGAAAGAGGATGTTTATAGAAAATATAGTTATGGTTATATTTATGGCTATTATATCAGCTGTGGCTGTATTTTTAATTAAAACTAACATACCTAAAGAGACTCTATTTCCAGTTATGTATTCAGGACTTTTAATGCTTGGACTTACTATAGTTTTAATAGTTTATTGTATTAGACAGATTACAGGAATGCTTGATTTATCTAAAAATTTGGGGATTACTAGAAATAATTACTTTTTATATAATCTAATTAGTAATATCGTCTATGCTATAATACTTTCGCTGATATTTAGTTACCTTGCAAAAATTATGGCTACATATGGAACTGCTATTGATGAAATTTTTATCGATGCAGATAAATCTATTGTAAGTGATACTCTTCTTATTACAGATGTGTATCTAGATAGCCTAATTAAAACTTTATATACTATTGGGTTTATTCAAATTGCTGCATTTTCATTTTATAATTTTAAAAAATATGCTTTAATTTTAATCCCAGTTATAGTAATTTTCTTAAGTAATGATTATAATATTCCTTCTTATATCAAGATATTAGTTTTTATAATATCTCAAATATATCTTTTTGTAGGTCTAAGGAAATTTAAATAAACTATTGACATTTATTTCATATTCATTTAGAATAGACTAAACAATCTTAGATTTGGAGAGTAAGTTAGATAAGCTACTTTTTAGAGAGTCAGGTTAGGTGAAAGCTGATAGAGTAAGTCTTGCTGAAGAGAACCAATGAGATTATATCGGGAAATTTAGTATCGATATACGGTTAGCACACGTTATAGGCTATAAAGATATCTTTTAAATGTAAGAATAATTAGAGTGGTACCGCGGTTTTATCGCCTCTTATAGGGGCATAGAACTAGCGGTTTTTTTTAGGGGTAATTTTAGGAGGGGGAAATTATGAAAAGTTTTAAGAAAGTTTTTATGGTGTTACTCTGTATGATGATGCTATTTACACTTTCTTCATGTACAGATAATCCAGAAGTTCCAGAGACAGAAGAGCTTACAAATAATGAAAATGCTGAGAAATCTAAAGTAGATATTGTTCCTCATACTGAAGAGATTTCAAGCTCTATATTAAATCAAGTAAAGTCTAGTGGCAAGATAATAGTAGCTACTAGTGCTGATTATCCACCATATGAGTTTCATATTATGAAAGATGGAAAAGATGAAATAGTTGGGGCTGAAATCGA
>JASBZD010000139.1 GCA_029983595.1 Peptoniphilaceae bacterium | reverse complement strand
TTTCATCGGCAAGTTGACGCATCGAGAGGTGACGAAATCCGTTTTCACCGATGGCCTTAACAGCAGCAGCAATAATCCTTGTTCGTCGACGCTGACTGTTCATATAAGGACCACGCTGCTTTCCGGTCATCTTCCCTCCTCGACAGTGCGCATGACCTCAATTCTACAAGACAGTAGAAATGAAACCTTTAATCGTGTTCCAAAATGGTGTATTTTAGAACACGAAGGTGTGCCACATTGGTTCACTTTCAATAAGAAACAGCTTGATGACGAGCTTCAGCTTCCGACTATCGTTCAAAGGAGTTCGAATGAAACCGGAAAAGAATCAGGCACCCAATCCTGCTTTAGCTGCGGACGACACTGCGGCCGAGCTTTCCACGATCAGTGCCGGTGCAAATCCGGCAAATATCCATGCAACAACCGCCGCGATCGGCCACGACGACACGCCCCAGCTCACACCTGAGCAAGAAGAGGAGGCGCGAATTGTCCAGATTTTCGGTATCCCCAAGCGGACTATCATCCTCGTTCTCATCGCGGCTGTCGGAATGTACATCATGGCAATGAGTCTCGGCACCGCACTTTCGCTGAGAATCGCTTCAGTTGCCCCTGACACCAAAGATGTTATTTATTCACGAATCGTGTCAATCGGTTCGCTCCTCATGTTGGTCATTGTCCCGTTAGTGGGGGCGTTATCTGACCGTACAACCTCACGTCTCGGCCGTCGCCGCCCGTGGATCATTGCCGGTCTTGTGACAACTTTGGTATGCGCACTCGTTGTCGGAGCAACGTCGAATGTCGTCCTCATCGGTATTGCATACGTGATTGGCGTGTGCTCGATGCAGGCCGGTTTCAATGCGTATGCAGCAATTCCCGTTGAAGCAGTTCCTGACCGCATGCGCGCCCGAGTGATGGGGATCATGGGGCTGTTCGGCGCATTGGCATTTTCCGGCGGTACCTACCTCACTGGTGCACTTGTTGGGGTACCTCTTCTTTTGATGAGTGCTCCGGTGCTGCTTGCTGCGCTTACGTCGATTCCCCTCTTATTTCTCTACAAGGATCCTCAATTCGGCCACAGTCAAGTGCCCGACATGAACGTGGGACAAATGTTCAAAGGAATGTTCGTCAATCCCCGAAAGCATCCGAACTTTGGCATCACCTGGCTCGCACGATTCCTCGCAGGCATCGCCATGGCTGCTTTGCTGACATATTTCGTGTATTACCTCATCGACGTTATCCATGTTCCGCTACCTGAGGTTGGGCAAAAAGCTGGTCTGCTCACTTTGCTGTCAGCGCCGATTTCCGTCATCTTCTTTACCGGGTCCGGCTGGCTATCCGATAAAATTGGAGCACGCAAACCTTTCGTCGCAGCTGCAGCAGTATTCATGTCTCTGGCGCTCGTCATCGGAGCCTTCTCACACAGCTTTGGAATGTTCATCGTTGCGTGGCTGGTCTTCGCAGTAGGACAAGCAATGTATCTGACCGTGGACTTGGCACTTTGCGCGTCAGTTCTGCCTGATCAGAAAGACGTTGGTAAAGACATGGCTGTCTTCGGTCTGGCGCTCAATATCCCCAATATCGTCGTCCCGGCGGTCGCACCGATGATCCTGGCTATCGGATCCGGTAAGAATTACATGCTGCTGTGGATTATTGCGGCCATTTTGTGCGCCTTCAACCTCGTTTTGATGCCTCTCATCAAGGGCGTCAAGTAAGTCCAGAAAGGAATGCCAACTCATGTATGCCACGTCATCTACGAATACCACCGCCGGCGCGCCACACTTCCCCGACTCATTCCTGTGGGGAGTTGCTACAGCGTCCCATCAGGTCGAGGGAGGTAATGCGAATAACGACATATGGTTCCTCGAAAACCTGCATGACACATTTTTCCATGAGCCTTCTCTCGATGCGATTGACCACTATCATCGCTTTGCAGAAGACATCGACTTGATCGCATCTCTCGGCCTGAACACATATCGCTTTTCTCTGGAATGGTCGCGCATTGAACCGGTGGAAGGACATTTTTCCCTTGCTGCAATCGCCCACTACCGCAGAATGTTTGAGTCTTGCAAGTCACACAATCTGACAACAGTGGTGACTCTGCATCACTTCACTTCTCCCCTCTGGTTACTGCGGCAGGGAGGCTGGGAATCAAGCAATACCCCAGCGCTTTTTGCCCGGTACTGCATGTTTGTGATGGAGCAGCTGGGTGACCTCATCGACTGGGCGTGCACTCTGAATGAACCAAATCTGCCGTGGCTTCTTGCTGAGGTGGGACTTGTCGAAAAGAGCCCTGATCAGCGCAGGAATAATCCGGCATTCGTGGAAGCAGCCCGTCAATTTGACCTGCTTCCAGCTCAAATTGCACCATTCCAATTCACGGCAACGTGCGAAGGGTTTGACATCAAGGTCGAGGCCCATCGAAAAGCTCGACAGGCAATTAAGGCTGTGTGCCCCGACACACCGGTGGGGTGGACACTTGCAAATTCCGATATCCAGGCCGCGGAGGGTGGAGAAGAACGTGCAAGGCATATGCGCGCTGAGATCAACGAGCGTTTCCTTGAGATCAGCCGAGATGATGATTTCGTGGGGATCCAGACATATGGTCGTCACCTCATGGGTGCCGAGGGCCCGGCAATTGTACCGGAAGGTGCATCGACCACCGCTACAGGGGAAGAGATCTATCCCGAAGGATTGGAGGCCACGATCCGTCAAGCAGCGGAAATTGCCCGCGTACCTGTCTTGGTAACAGAAAATGGTCTGGCAACTGATGATGATGCTCAGCGAGTCGACTACATTCGGCGAGCGCTCCGAGGCGTACAACGCTGTTTGAATGACGGCATCGATGTTCGAGGCTGGATCTGTTGGAGTGCATTTGACAATTTTGAGTGGATTTTCGGCTATGGGCCGCGATACGGCGTGATCAGCGTTGATCGCTCAACTTTCGAGCGCAGCGTCAATCCGTCCGGATATCTCATTGGTCAGATTTCACGAACCAATGGGGGTGCGCTGGCTGAGTCAGTCTGATCTGACAGCTTGTGGGGCTGCTCCATTCAGAGCAGCCCCACAATTATGCCCAATTAGGGTTAAACGACAAGACATACGTTTTGTCGTGCCCCCAATTACTTGACAGAGAGCAATCTGACCGGTCCTTGCAGACCGTAGTCCTTCACAGTCGTCTCCTGTGGTTGTTGTTTTCCGGCGACCTGAAGCGTGATCACGTCGAAAATGTCGTCGTAATAACCGCGAGCAATCAGGCGGTTATTGAGTGAAGACGACACGCGCACGACAATTTCATTCTTGCCTGAGTGCACCATGCCGGAAATGTCAATTGTCGGGCTTGACGTATCAAATCCAACTGGGTCACTTCCGTTGACTTGTACTGATCCCAGTCCGCCGCTTGTGCTGCCCAGGTCCAGAATGAGCCGTCCAAGCTCACTCAGGTTCCGCTCTTCCGGCATCGTGAAGACTGCACGATACTCTCCCACACCACTTACTTCTGGCCCGACTTCTTCAAGCTCGCACCATGGCTTGAGCTCGCTGTCAGAAACCTTGATTTTCGAGATAGCGGTTGTCGGACGCACTTCGGTCGTGACGTATCCCAGGCCGCGGTCTTCTGTTACTTCTTCGTCTTCGCCAGCGTCCCAGCTTTCAACTTCGATTTCCCACTGATTGAGCTGAGCCAGCTCGCTGACACTCGACGGGCTAGTCTCCATCAATGAGTCAGCAGCCTCTTCATCGATCACCATAATCGCCGTTTCACCTGGACCAAGATCCACATGAATGAGGGTCGAGGAATCGCGATATTGAACGCCGTGATGCTCGTGGAGCTTCCCTGTCCAGCAATCGATGTCTTTGACGGTTGCACGGGCAGGAATAACTATATCCGTCTGCGCGCGATCATTGTTTTCGTACAGGAAGTTGTAGACGTACAAATACCGGTATCGACCTTCCTGCCTCATGTGCGTGAGCAGCTGCCGGTTAGGCTCGGTAAATTCAGCTCGCCCCTGCACACCCAGCCCTCGTAGCGCATCGATTGTTTGCGCGGGATCGTCTGTTACTGCCACGTTTGACAGCTGAGCAAGCTTGGTGATGACCTCGCGAAGCTCATCATCTTTTCCATCTAATCCCGGTGTTCGTGAAGCTGCATGATGATGAACAACGTATTGCTGTTTTGCGAGGAGTTTGAGCTCGCGAGCTCCGTTGACAACGAGAATCGGTAGCCCCTGGCGCGCCCAACGATACAGGAGCTCAGCGACATCCAGATCAAGAGCTTCCTGATAGACGATCAGCGCCTGATATCCTGGCCCGTCTTCCTGAACAGTGTTTCCATCGCATGAGACATCGTCTCTGAGCAGAAGAGTCGGATCAAAGAATTCATACGTCCATCCGGCATCCTGCATGCCCAGATCCTGCCACCAGTGGTTTTCCCGATTTCGCATCCACATGTGCCCATAGGCGTATTCATCCGGAATTCGTTTTCCGCTGGGATCGAGAAATGTGGTGCCTGACAAGTTGTCGGTGAAGTGGTCGGTACGCAAGATTCCCACGTCGATTCGCGGCTTGCCCTGACGCAGAATGTACTGTTTGCGTCCAACTGCTTTGTTCCACAGCGGATAGAACTCTGAGGCAGGTTGCCGTAGATCAAATCTCTCTGAGAACATCGGCCACATTCCCTCATGGCCTGGCCAGGATGTCGCACCAGGCGCACCGGCCATACTTGACCACCCGTGAAGCACAGTCTTCGTAATACCGGCCGCGAGCTGTGTCGCAATGATCTGGTCATAAAAGTGATGCTCCAGCATGTGATTACGCGTAGTGGCACCAGTTTCGGATGAATACTGTTTTCCGAACAAATGAGCCGGCCCTGCAAGGAGCCTGTATGCATCGATCTGCGATCCAAATTCTAGAGACTCGGTTTCGATGCCGTCAACTTCAGGTCCTGGACGAGTGAGCTCGAAAGGAAGCCCGTAGCTGATCTCCGAACGAAGTTGGATCCCGTTTTCGTGAAGAAAAGCTGCAAACGGACGAAGCATATGCTCGATGTACAAGTCAGTTAGAGTGCGAACGTAGTCAAATCTCACTTTCTCGACTTGTTGTCGTTCCTCTGCTGCCAATGCTTCATAGTGATAAGTCGTGTCCGCCGCCATCAAACCGGTTGTGCGCACGAGGAATGGGAGCCACTTGGTTATCTGGTATCCGCGACGTTTTTCAAACTCTTCGGCAACGCAACGCCCCCAGAACATTCCTCCTCGTCCCCACGTGTTGAGTTCCAGCGAGTCCATATACATCTGCGCTCGTGCATTTTGCTGGATTTGCTTGCGCAACTCCGGGGTCAGAACAACATGCTCCCAGTAATCAATGACTGCGTCTACGCCTTCTTTGTCAAGATAGTTGACGGTGTAGTTCACGCTTGCAGACGGAGAAGCTGTTTGTCCGGTTCCGTGGGACCAGAAGAAGAAGATCTTCCATGTTCTGTCATCTGTTTCAGAAGGCTTCCATGATAGTTGCTCATCGTGGACACAGTCAGTCAGATCTGTTATCGCATGGATATCAAGAATTTCCGCCTCATCACTGCCGTCGCTTTCGGCCAAGGGAGCCGCTACTACTGCGACAAGGTGTTGTTGCTTTGGCACAACGCGTCCGAGAGGTATTGGTCCCAGGTCTTTGACATCCTCCAGATCGATCTGAGGGATTTTCCCAACGAATCCTTCTTTGGCGGTGCACTCCGCCGTGCAATAGTCCAGTTCCTGAGCAGCAGCTGGATCATCCGGATCGATTGTCGGCAAGTTGGCATTTGACCAGTTTGTTCCAGATGTGAAGCTGAAAGACATGTTGTGTTTCGTTGTTTCTTCCACAACGATCTGCGAATCATGCACCCATTCTTCGGCTCCCCATCCATATCGGGAATGGTCGATATTTCCTTCATCCATTGCAAGAAATTCCATTCCGCCAAATCCAAGTTTGTAGGCGGAATCGATCTCGTGGCGCAGCGTGCGATCAGTATGGAGGCCTTCAGCCAGCCACCACCTAACCTCCGGACGAAATTCAATTGGTGGATCCAACAAAGCATTGCAGTGTTGGTCTTCAAACACGGTCGTTCTCCTTCGAATCTTGGTGGTCTAGTGAGTAATTAGTGGAGGGGGACGCTTTCCGGCGTTCCCCCTCCACTATTTCGTCCTAGTCGCGAGCAATATAGCTGCTGACGAGCTGGTCAATCTGTGATTTTGTTTCCTCGACTCCGATGATGAAGCCTCCTCCTGTGGCAGCATTTGAAAACTCACTGGCAGGAGCGTCAAACGCCATCTTGAGGAAGTTCATCATGGCGGACTCTGGATCATGTTGAAACTCATTGACATCAGTTTGCTTGATCACTTCCAAGATCTGTTCCCATAGTTCAACATGGTCAATCACGTCTCTCACAGTCCTAATCGTCTGGAAATCGGGAATCTCAACTATCCATGAGTATTCACCATGACCAACCTTCTGTTCTTTCATTCCCGGAAGCTGCACTGTAGCGGTTGCTCCTACTGGAATGACAACGCTCACCGTTGCAGTCGACTTGTCACCATTGAGGCGCCATCCGCTTTCAATCTGGCCTACGGGCGTCATTCGTGATGCATGCACATAATCAAGAGAACGAGTTAAGAGCGGTCTAATGAGCACATTTCTCAAACCCGGTTCTCCGATTGACAAGCCTGCCAAGTCAGCTAACAGCCATTCAACAACTGCGCCCAGCGCATAATGATTGAACGAAGTCATCTCCCCTGGGTTAATGGATCCATCGGGCAGCATCGAATCCCAGCGTTCCCAGATGGTTGTTGCTCCCATTGTTACTGGATAGAGCCATGAGGGGCACTTCTTTTCAAGCACCAGTCGAACTGCGACTTCGGGATGTCCAGTCTTAGCCAGAGCCGTGGGCACGAGTGGGGTTCCAACGAATCCAGTTGAAATGCGGAAACTCCGCTGTCTGACAAGGTCTGCCAGCCGGTCACCCGCTCCCTGAATCTGTCGATCATCACCTAATAGGTTCCAGCACAGCGCCTGAGAATAGACAGTCGCACAGTCGGAGACTATCCACCCTGCAGCAGTCACATAAGCATCGCAATAGGCTTGACGGACGTTGTCAGCCAGATCCTGGTACTGCTTGGAACGATTGCTGTCTCCCAAAATCCGGTATGCGTTTGCGACGATTTCTGCAGAGTGCGCAAAATACGCAGTCGCTACCACATCCGGGTGTGCCTTTGCAGCCGCTGGATCTTCCGGCGGAGCATCCGGGTCGAGCCAATCGCCGAACTGGAAACCGCCTTTCCACAGGTAATCAGTGGATATTGCGTGCACACCGTCAACAAATGCGCTCATTACAGGAATGTATCGCTGAAGCACCTGCTTGTTGCCCGTCGCCTGGTAGACAGCCCAAGGCACCAGGATGCAGGCGTCGCCCCACGCACATGTCAATTTGGAACCATCCAAGACGTCCGGGACTACCACGGGGATGCCGCCATCAGGGGCTTGTGATGTTGCTACGTCATCCATCCATGAGTTGAGGAATGCGGCTGAATCAGTCAGCGCAAGCGCAGCCGGTGCGAATGCGCCGATGTCACCTGTCCAGCCAAGTCGTTCATCTCGTTGAGGGCAGTCAGTCGGAATGGTAATGAAATTACCGAGGGTAGACCACAAGCCGTTTTCAAATAGACGGTTGAGTTCTGGATTCGAGCTGTCAAACCATGCTGTTCGTTGTTGCTTGGCGGAAATGACCTTTGCCTCGATGGAATCGGCTAGCTCACCGTCGTCGCCTAGGAACCCCGTGATTTCAGCATACCGGAAGCCGTGCTGAGTCAAAGTGGGGCGGACTTTCACGTCCGAGCCTTCCGCGATGTCATTCAGAATAATCTGATCAGTCGCTTCAGCGTTACGCAACGGTCGGACACCAAGTTCCTCGTTTTCGAGCACTTCCGCATGCCGTATGGTGATGACATCTCCACTCTTTCCTCTGGGGATTGTCACCTGTAGATGACCAGTCAAGTTCTGTCCAAAATCGAGGATTTTCTTCCCACTCGGCGTTGTAATTACTTCCTGCGGCTTAATAGTTTGTACCACTGTCGGCAGAGGGAGCACCTCGGGGACTAAAGCTGCGTGAGACAATGCGCGGACGGTTACTTCTCGTGCCTCGGCTGGGTCACCTAAATGGGGCTTCCGCAAGTCGATCGTCTGGCCATCGTACAGATCGTTTTTCGTGACATTGCTGGGACGCCATGTCCACGTCTCATCAGTGCCTATAGTCTCACGTTTTCCATCGGAATCGCGGTATGAGACATCAGCAAGCAGCCACAATTCATCGCCGTAAACGTTGGCGCGACCTGGTTCCCACGTGAGTCGTCCTCGGTACCATCCATTACCAAGAATTATCGCCACTTCGTGCGATCCCGGGGTCAGGAACTCTGACACATCATAGGTAGAAACAACGAAGCGTGAACTGTATTCAGTCCATCCTGGCGCAAGCTCCGTGTCGCCTACTTTTCGGCCATCGATGAAGATCTCGTATATTCCCCCTGCTGTGGCCGAGATTCTAGCTGCCTTCGCTCCGCTCGGAATATCTACTGTCCTCACGACTACAGGAGCAGGGTCAAGGCGGTCAACGCGCGGGATGGGCGTGATTGGACGACCAAGCCAGTCTTCTGCGCACTGTGGACCAGTTTCAATTTCTACTGGTTCTGACCAGGGTGAATATTCACCACCGGCACCAGTTACCCGTAGCGATAGCGTGTACCGGATTCCTGTTTCCAATGGTGAAAAAGGCCATGCTAGAAAACTATTCTCAGAAGTCTTTTCGACATGACACTCAGATTCTTCTGAGTCAAGATTTGTCAGACGCAGCTCGACCGCTTCCTGATTCCACCCTTGCGGAGCACGCGGCACAACCCACGATATTTGAGGCTCCGGTCCCGTGGCTCCCAGCAGCAGCCCGTCCTCATTCGGAATGCGATGATTGAAGCGAATACCTACCGGCGCGGCAAGTGGGCCAATTGGTTTTCTGACATTCTGACGACTGTGAAGAATTTCCATTATTCTCCTCTCATTTTCTTGGAAGGAGAGCATTATGCTGCGTTAAATTCCCTGCTTCCAATAGCTTTTCAATTAGGTTCCGCAGCCATGATCGAAAACAAGGCACGCGGTTTGGCTCTCATTCCATTGAGGTTTCGAGTTTTTATCCAAAAACCCTTCTCTCTGCCGAGTCCCACAACGAGAATTCGCCAGCC
>JASBZD010000047.1 GCA_029983595.1 Peptoniphilaceae bacterium | reverse complement strand
TTAATCCACTTAGCTCACCTTTTAAATCTATACCAGTAGGTGCACCAAACCCAAACCCTTCGATATATTTTACAAATTTCTCTCTTCCCAGATCTCTCGCTACATAAACCATAGTTGAGTTACAAGATCTTTCAAGAGCTTCAGTAAGTGTAAGATCTCCTAGGTTATGATTAACACATTTTATAACTGGAGCACCTTTTATATCTCTAATATAACCTGAGCAATAATAATGCTCATTTGGGTTAGTTTCATTTTCTTCGATTGCTGCTGCTGTAGTAATAAGTTTAAAAGTCGATCCAGGTTCATAGATATAGTTTACTGCCTTATTAGACCAGTTATCAAACCAATCATTTTGAATCTCTTGTGGACTCATTTTCTCCCAGGCTCTTTTTTGAGATCCATTAACTGGAGAAGCAGGATCATTATTATTGTAGTTTGGGTTAGATACCATAGCAAGTATTTCTCCACTTTTTACATCTTCTACAATAATCTGAACTCCATCAGCATTAAACTCTTCCATTATTTTCGAGGCTTCTTCTTCCGCATAAGATTGTATTTCTTGATCTATAGTTAAAACTGCAGACAATCCATCAGAAGCATCATAAACTCTCGTTTCTCCAGTTGGGACTTGTCTTCTCCCACCATCAGCGGTTTTATAAATCCTTCCAGATTTTCCAGTAAGATCATCATTGTAAAATGCCTCTATACCATATTGTCCGACACCATCAGAGTTTACAAAACCTAGAAGATGAGATGCCATATCATTATTTGGATAAAATCTTTGATATCCTTCTTCAAATTCTACTCCAGGTAATTTTTTACTTCTAATTTTATTTGCTGTATCTAAATCTATACGCTGTTTTAAAAGTACAGTAGATTCTTTTTTTAATTTTTTATAAATATCATCTTCGTCTTCATCTAATTCTATAGAAAGTTTTGAAGCAAAATCTCTTTTTTTATCATCATTATCTAAAAGCTTTCCATTTACATAAAGTTTAGCAGCCGGAACATTTACAGCTAGTTTTTTAAGATTTCTATCATATATTGAACCTCTATTACTATCAATATCCTCGCTACTATTAATTTGAGACATAGCTTTATTTTGAAACTCTCGTCTATTAATTACCTGAATAAATAAAAGTCTTGATATAGCAACAATAAAAAGCAGCAAAAATAAAATAAGAAGAAAAATAATTCTCTTATCAAAATAATTATTATTCTTCTTCATTTATAAATCCCCCTAATTATCGCCCATTCCTGTAATTGTGTTAAATAAAGTGCCTAAAACACCTGTTTGAGTAGACTCATTATTTTCTGTATCTACTGAAATATAATAAATCTGTGAATCTTTAGCATAGTCCATACCAAGCTTACTTTGCGCTTCACTAACTATTTCATGATCTCTTTTCATAAACTCAATTTTTGCTTGTAGATCCATTTGAGTATTAGTTTTTTCTTTTATTATAGCATTTGAATTATTTAACTCAAAGTTTAGAGCATTAATTTTTGAATAATTCATTAGTAAAAATAGTATAGATAATAAAATAGCTAAAGAATATAAGAAATACCATATTTTCAAATGTCTATTACTTTTTTTAGTTGATTTTTTAACACTCATTTTTTACTCCAATTTTTATACTTTTTTTGCTACTCTAAGTTTTGCTGATCTAGACCTTCTATTTTCCTCTACTTCTTCATGTGTCGGTAATATAGGTTTTCTAGTGATTATTTTTAATTCTCTTTTTTTATCACAAGTACAGATAGGCGCTTTTGGATCACATATACAGTCTTGTTCTAGATATTTAAACGTATTTTTAACAATTCTATCTTCTAATGAGTGAAAAGTTATAATGGCAATAATTCCACCTTTATTCATCCTATTAGATAGTTTTTTTATAGTATCTTCAATAATTCCAAGCTCATTATTTACTTCTATACGTATCGCCTGAAATGTTTTAGTCGCTGGATGTGAGTCCATCCTCATTGCTTTTGGTATAGCTTTTTTTATAATCTCCACAAGATCAAAAGTAGTCTCTATCTCTTTATTTTTACGCTCTTCTACAATAAATTCAGATATACGCTTAGACCAAGACTCTTCACCATATTCATATAAAATTCTCTCCAGATCTTTTTGTGAATATGTATTTACTATCTTTTTGGCATCTAGTGGGTTATTTCTATCCATTCTCATATCTAGTGGATAATCCTGATGGAAAGAAAACCCTCTTTCTCCATCATCTAACTGAAAAGAAGAAACTCCTAAATCCAGAAGAGCTCCATCTAGTTTTTCAATTTCTAAATCATCTAAAACGTTATCAAAATCTTTAAAATTAGATTTTCTAATTATTACTTTATCTTCAAATTCTGATAATTCTTCTGTAGCTTTCTTAATCGCATCGTCATCCTGATCAAGGCAGATAAGTTTTCCATTATTAAGTTTTTTTGCTATTTCTTTAGAATGCCCTGCTCCTCCTACCGTTCCATCAAGATATATCCCATCAGGATTGATATTTAAGGATTTTATAGTCTCATCTAGCATTACTGATTTATGTTTAAATTCCATTAAAAACCAAGTTCCTCCATTTGAGATGCAATTTTTTCATATGATAAATCTTCGCTATTCGTGTAATTATCCCAGTTTTCTTCTGACCAGATTTCTATCCTATTTGGAGTACCGATAATTACACCATTTTCTTCTATTTCTGAATGTTCTCTTAAATTTTGTGGGATTAAAACTCTACCTTGTTTATCTAGAGACCCCTCAGTCGCTCCAGCTGTGAAAAATCTTACAAAAGCTCTGGCCTCTTTATTGGCAAATGGTAGCATACGAAGCTTTTCTTCGAATAAAAGCCACTCCTCTTTGGAGAACAAAAATAAACAACCATCTAGGCCTTTAGTAAGAACATACTCAAAACCCAGTGATTCTCTAAATTTAGATGGAATTATAATTCTTCCTTTAGCATCTAAGCTATGGGTAAATTCCCCTAAAAACATTTTTCCCCCACTTTATATATATTATCTACCACTTTTTACCACTCTATAACAATAATACTATAAATTTATAAATTTTTCCACATTTTATGGCATAAAAAAAAAGCTTTGTAAAATTTTTACAAAGCCTTTAAATGCTGTTAATTACTTGTTTTTAATAATTTTTTTATTATTTTTATTTAAAGTGGGTAATTTTTTATTCTTTTTTCCATAAAAATATATCGCCACTCCAATAATTACAAAAATTAAACTTATAATTCTAGCTATTCTTAGATTCCCCACCATTAAATTATCTGTTCTAAGTGGTTCAATTAAAAGTCTAGCTATACCATATCCGATTAAATATATCGAACACATCTGACCATCAAATTTTTTATTCTTAGATAGATAGAAATATAAATATAAAAATAATGAAAAAGTAATAATACTTTCATATAAAAAAGTGGGATGAACCTTTACTCCGTCCACCATTATGCCCCACGGAAGATCAGTAGGACCTCCATGAGCTTCATGATTAGTGTAATTTCCCCACCTTCCTATTGCTTGACCTAACGCAAGTCCTGGCGATAAAATATCGAATAAATATAAAAAATCAATATTTTTCTTTTTAGAAAACAATAAAACTACAATAAACCCGCCGATTATCCCACCATGGATTGCTAAGCCGCCTTCTCTAAAATTAAGAATCTGGATAGGGTTTTGAAGATAATATTCTAAGTCATAAAATATTACAAACCATAATCTAGTAGTTAAAACTGCGACTGGTATCATTATAAGGCATAAATCTAAAATATCATCGCTAGTTATACCTCTAGATCCATCTGCTAATTTTGAGACCGATAAAACCCCTAAATAAATCCCAAGAGTTACTAAAATGCCATACCACATTACATCAATTCCAAAAATAGTAAAAGCTACAGGATTAATCATTATTCTTCTTCTTCCCAATTATGATATACATCTTGGACATCATCATCTTCTTCAAGCATATCTAACATTCTTTCCATAAGTTTAATATCTTCTGGATTATCTAATTTTTGGTAATTTTGAGGTACATATCCAATTTCAGAATATGCAATAGTATAATTTTCTTCTAATCCATTTTTTACATCTAGATAATTTTCTACGCTAGTAATTACTTCATAAGAATCTTCATTTAAAACAACATCATCAGCACCTAAATCTAAAGCAGCCATTGTAAGCTCATCTTCATCTATATCATCTGTTTTTTCTATGATAATAGTTCCAGCATGATTAAACATAAAAGTAACGCTTCCAGTAGTGCCTAGGTTACCATTATTTTTATCAAATGCATGTCTTACATTTGGGACTGTACGATTTCGATTATCAGTAAGTGTAGTTACTATTACCGCAATACCCGCTGGACCATATCCTTCAAAAGTTACTTCTTCATAGTTTGCGCTATCGCCCTCTCCAGTACCTTTCTTTATTGCTCTTTCTATATTGTCATTAGGCATATTTTCAGATTTTGCTCTATCAATAGCTAATTTTAAATCAGGGTTATAGTCTGGATCTCCCCCTTTTTTTGCTGCTACTGTAATATATCTAGAAAGTTTAGCAAAAGCCTTACCTCTTTTTGCATCTTCTTTTCCTTTTTTATGTTTAATTGTACTCCATTTAGAATGTCCTGACATTTTTTACTCTCCTCTTTTATACATTTGTGGCATACTTCTTTTATGATAAGAAGAATTATGCATTTTTTCAATTTTTTCTTTATATGTTTTTTCAACTTCAATTCCATCGATATGACTATCTAATATTTTATAGCTAAATCCCATATCCTCTTCATCAGACTGCCCTTGATATAGACCAGCACTAGGTTTTTTATCTAAAATTTTTCTAGGAAGGCCTAAAATCTCACCTATTTCAAAAACCTCTTTTTTATTAAAGTCAACAATTGGCATAAGATCACAGCCTGTATCTCCATGCTTAGTAAAATATCCAGTATAAAACTCTGACTTATTTGTAGGGCCTATAACTAGATAATTATTATCTTGAGCATAATAATAAAGAGTCGTCATTCTTAGACGTGGTTTTATATTCTGTTTAGCAAGTAGATTTTCACTATTAAAACTAGATGATAATAAAGTATCATAAGTGTCAGAAAGATCTACTTTTTTATATCTTAGATTTATTTTTTCTGAAAGAAGTATTGCATCTTCTTCATCTTCTTTATTAGAATGAATCGGCATAATTAAACCTAGAGCATTTTCATTAAAAGTATCTACAGATAGTTTAGCGACAACTGAAGAATCTAGACCCCCACTAATTCCAAAAACTACTCCATCAGCTTTAGCATCTGAAACTTTTTTATATAACCATTTTTTTATTTTTTCAATCTCATTTTTCATACTAACTTCCCATCTATTGTCGGCATAAAACTCTTTACACCATCTATAAAATTAACATCTGCACTAGTCAAATTAATAAGATCTGACTTTATAGAATCTAGATCATCTAAAAGAATAAGTAATTTATAGGTAACCTCATCAGTATAGACTGTATCAAGTATTTTTATCTCATTATTATTAAGATAATTTGTTACTTTTCCAGAAATTTCATAATTTACACTAGCATCTAACTTAATAAACTCTCGCATACTAACTATTCTTGCACTATCAATGGCGATTTTCGCTCCTTTAGAATATGCCCTAATTAAACCACCGCCACCAAGCTTTATTCCGCCATAATATCTAGTAACAACTACACATAAATTAGTTAAATCTTCTCTTTTTAATACTTCAAGAATCGGTATACCGGCCGTGCCTGAAGGCTCTCCATCATCTGAAAATCTTTGAATAAGTTTATCTTCACCGATTATATAAGCATGGCAATTATGAGTAGCATCTTTATTTAAAGTTTTAATCTTAGAGATAAATTCTAGAGCCTCGTCTTCACTATTTACCGGAGCTGCATATCCTATAAACTCTGATTTCTTTTCAATAAAACTATCTGAATTTTCATTTAAGACTGAATTATACATCATCTATCACATACTCTTTATATTTATTATAGTCTTTTTCATCTAATATAATACTTAACTTTACTCCATCTTCTGTATACTCTTTATTTTTTATATCATATTTATTATATAGATAATCAGCCTTATCAAAATCTTTAAATCCAATAAGTAGATTTGTATCGTAGCGTTTATGAGTGATATTTTTATAAATTAGCTCCAGAAGGTTGTCAATATTCTCTCCAGTCTTTGCTGAAATAAAAATATTTGGCTCAAATTTATTTAGATAATTTAGACTATCAAGATTATCTACTTTATCTATCTTATTAAAAGCATAAATAATATTTGAATCCTCTGGATTAATTTCTTCAATTATTTTATTAGTGGTCTCTATTTGCATTAGAATATTTTCACTAGAGACATCAGCTACTATAACTATCACATCAGAGTACTTTATCTCCTCCAATGTCGATTTAAAAGATTCGATAAGTTTTGTAGGTAAATTAGATACAAATCCAACAGTATCAATAAGAAGAAATTCCTCTTTATTTTTAAATTTCGATCTTCTAAGAAAAGTACCCAAAGTAGCAAAAAGCATATCCTCAGCAAAAACCTCACGTTCTACATCTTCATCTACCTCTTTTATAAGTCTATTAAGTAATGTAGATTTTCCTGAGTTAGTATAACCGGCTAGAGAAACTAGTGGTATATCATTATTAAGCCTTTTATTCCTATTTGCCTCTCTATTTTTTTCTGCTTTTTTTAATTTTTCATTAATACTATCTATCTCAGATAATATATAACGTCTATCTGTTTCTAATTTTTGCTCCCCTGGACCACGCGTACCAATTCCCCCACCTGTACGAGAAAGATAGCCAGTAGATCCTACTAGTCTAGGAAGACGATATTTAAGCTGAGCAAGTTTTACTTCAAGCTTTCCTTCTTTAGTAGTAGCTCGGCTTGCAAAAATATCTAAGATCAAAGTAGTCCTATCAATGATTTTTTTATCTATAATTTTTTCTAGATTTCTCACCTGAGATCCAGAAAGTTCGTTATTAAAAATTATTGAATCAACTTCCATCTCATCAGCAATTTTTGAAATTTCCATAGCTTTTCCAGAACCAATATAAGTAGAAGGATTTCTTCTTAACTTATTTTGAACCACAGTAGAAACCACTTCAGCTCCGGCAGCCTTAGCAAGTAAAGTAAGCTCTTCTATCTCATCTTCTAAATTATTAGATAAATTATCAAGCCTTACAAAAACCAACAATACTCGCTCTTTTTTTATATCATTTAAGTTTTCTGTCATATTAAATCCTCATTAGCTCATTATAACATAAGTTAAAAACTGCGACATTTTTTCTTTATATATACCTAAAAAATATTTATATACTAAATATAATTTAGCTATGGTATAATTTATTGATAAGAACTAAGCTTTTAAACTATTATAAAGCTTTAAAATCATAAACATATTGATTATTAAAATATGTGATTGAACAAAAATAGGAGGTTCTTTTTTGTCAGATCATAAGTTAAAAAATAGAAAATCACCTGGACGAGTAATTCTAAATTTATTTTTAGTGGCTATTTTTTTATTAGCAATAATGGGAGTATCACTAGCTATGGTTTTTGGTGGTTCTATAGCTACTATTGCTAAACAATCTCCCGATGTAGACCCTACAACTATTATGTCGTCATTAGTACAAACTTCTGAAATCTATGATTCAGAAGGTAATCTATTACAGAAAGTTCAAAATCCTGAGTATGAATTTAGAACTGTAGTAACTATAGATCAAATGCCACAACAGCTTATTGACGCATTTACATCTATAGAGGATGAAAGATTTTATACTCATCCTGGTGTGGATATTATAGGTATAGGTTCAGCAATTGTAAACTCAGCTACTAGTGGCGGTAGATTAAGAGGAGCTAGTACTATTACTCAACAATTAGTAAGAAATATGTATCTTACTCCTGATAGATCTATAAATAGAAAAATCATGGAAGCATATCTTGCTCTACAAGTAGAAACAAAGCTTTCTAAAGAACAGATTTTAGAAGCTTATCTAAATAAAATATATTTAGGTCAAGGCGCATATGGGGTACAAGAAGCAGCTCAGACGTATTTTTCTAAAAATGTAGAAGATCTTACTATTGCAGAATCAGCACTATTTGCAGGTATTGTACAGTCTACATCAGCTAACCAGCCTTTCTTTAGAGTTGAAAAGAAAAATTATAATCCAGATGAGATGATTTCAGTTGGACATATTGAAGTTAATGGAACCGACATGGAGCTTATCTATAACGAAAAATCTGTAGAACGTCAAAAAGTAGTACTTAAACAGATGAGAAAGTTAGGGAAAATCTCTGAAGAAGAGTACCAAAATGCACTTAACGAAAATATAATGGAGACTCTAAAACCTGGACAAAAGTCTTTTCATACTATGACCTCTTATCCAGTAGATTATATCCAAACCCAATCAGTAGAACTTCTAATGAAATCTCAAGGTCTTTCTTATTCTGATGCTCAAAAACTAGTTTTTGATGGTGGACTAAGAATATATTCTACTATTGATAGAAATATTCAGTCTAAATTAGAAAATATATATGATGATTTTACTGAAGTTATTTCAGGATCAAAAAAACCTAGAGCACCATTCTTAGTAGATTGGACTAGAGATAGAGCTAAAAATATTATAGATGGACAAGGCAGAATAGTATATTATTTTGTACAAAACGTTTTTGATGGGAATTTTAATTTTGTAATCTCTGAAAAAAACTATGAGTTTAAAGAAAATCGAGATCTAATTATTAAAGCCCCACCACTTAATGCTAGAGGAGAATATATTACTTTTCATGATGTTTATTCTATTAATGAAGAAAATAACCTTGTAACTCATGAAATTGGTCCACTTCATATTCCTAATGGACAGCTTATTAACCAAGGCGATGGATCATTTATTGTTACTAAGAGTTTTTTAAATGATAATCCAGATGTTTTTGTAGTTAATAATGATGGAACTATGACTATTAACAATAATTATTTTAATATGGATTATAAAGGTATAACCCAGCCACAATCAGCTAGTGTAATTATCGATTATAAAGATGGTTATATAAAAGGATTGATAGGTGGTAGAGGAGTAACTGGTAATAGAATATTAAATAGAGCTACAGACTCTAAACGCCAACCTGGATCTTCAATTAAGCCTATTTCAGTATATTATCCATCACTTATTGAAGGATATACTGCTGGTTCTATTACTGATGACTCACCACAAGATTTAGATGGAAATCCATGGCCAAGAAATGCTTATAGAGGATATCAAGGACCAATAACTTATCGTAAGTCGCTAAATATTTCATCTAACGC
>JASBZD010000046.1 GCA_029983595.1 Peptoniphilaceae bacterium | reverse complement strand
GCTGGGGCATATCAGACTTATGTAGAAGAACTAGACGATAATCAAAATGTAGCTGTCTCTATTGTATCTTCAGGGCCAGAATCAGAGCTTGAGCAGATTAGAGATGGTTTCCAAAAGATGATAAATCTAGCAAAGCATAGAATATATATCCAGACTCCATATTTTGTGCCAGATGATGGACTTATGAAGTCTTTAATAATGGCTTGTTATTCGGGTGTTGATGTGAGAATTATGGTTCCAAAAAAACCAGACCATCCATTTGTAGTAAGTGCATCTAGAAGTTATTTAGGGCAGCTTTTAGAACATGGGGCGAAAGTTTATTACTACAAAAATGAAGGATTTTTACATTCTAAAATGATTTTAGTGGACGATTATATTACTACGGTTGGGACGACCAACTTTGATGTAAGGTCATTTGGGTTAAATTTTGAAGTAAATGCATTTATATTTGATTTTGAAGTAAATCATGAAAATGCAAGACAATTTGATGAAGATATCTTAAATTGTGAGAAATATACTTTTATAGATTATAAAAATAGACCTACAATAAAAAGGATTAGTGAATCTATATCTAGATTATTATCTCCACTACTTTAGATATATTTAGGAGGCAATATGGTAATCGAAGCAGTAGGAAAAAATTTAATATTTAATGGAGATGTAGAAAAATGCGAAGATACTGAGGCTTTTTCTTCCATTTCTGATAATTCAGTCTATGCAGTATTAAATATTTATAATAGTTTTCCACTTTTTTATGAGGACCATCTAAAGAGAATAGAGGATACATTTAAAGCATCTGGCAGAGAATTAAAAGTTTCGCTAGATAATATACTTGATGATATTTTAAAACTTATTAAACTAAATGAAATCGAAAAATCTTTAATAAAAGTCGTTATTTCAGATGAGAATTATGTTGTATATGAATTTTGGGATAGGATGCCGACTGATGAAGATATAAAAAATGGCGTAAAAGCTTCAATTTTTGATTATGAGAGAGAAAATCCAAACCAAAAGATTTTAAGATCTAACTATAAATCTGAAGTATCTAAATACTTAATGGAAACTAACTCATTTGAAGTAATTCTAAGAACTGAGGATGGCGAACTTTTAGAAGGTGGACGCTCAAATCTATTTTTTACAATGAAAGATAGAGTAATAACAGCTCCAGATGATAGAGTTTTAAAGGGGATTACTAGAAAGAAAATAAATGAAGTATTTTCTAATCTGGGTATAGAAGTAGAAAATAGAATAATCCATGACTATGAACTTATAGAAATAGACGGTGCGTTTTTTACAGGAAGCACAGTAGAAGTAACACCTATAAAATATATTGAATCCATAGAATTAGATAGTTCAGAAAATGAGCTAATAAAAAGCGTTATCGAAGGATATGAGAATTTAAAAAAAGAATATGTAGATGATCATAAAAAAGCACTTTAGATTTTTCTAAAGTGCTTTGATTTTTTTTGCTTTTATAAAAAATAATGGTGCAATCATTCCTTGTTTTGCTCTATAATCTTTTTCGAACATAACGTCCATATATTCTTCTAAAACTTTTTCAATATCAAATCCTAATTCAGTAAGGTTTTTAACATCCCATTCTGGCCTATATTTATCTTTTAAATAAGTCTCTAGCATTAGATTATAATCATCAGGTCTGGTTTCCTTATCACCATATAAATAAACCTCAACTCCTAAATTTTCCATTTCTTTTCTTTTTTTATTAAATATTTTTTTATGTTCTTCGTCATAATGATGGATATACCATGAACCATCAAAAATTAATAGTAGTCCATCTTTTTTAAGTATCCTATTCCATTCTTTATATGCCTTGATAGGATCAGGAAGAGTCCATACTAAATTTCTGCAAATTATTATATCAAATGAATTGTCCTTAAAAGATGTATCTTGGGCATCCATTACTAAAACATCTGAGTTTACTTTATATTTTTTTATTTTATTTGAAGCCTCTTCTATCATGGTTTCTGTTAAATCAATGCCTATTACATGTCTAGTTTCTGAGGATAATATTAAAGGGAAGAATCCTGCTCCTGTTCCAATATCTAGGATCTCTATAGGTTCTTCTAATTCTTTTATTTCATTTAATATAAAATCAGCCCATTTTATAGCTTCATGGCTATTAAACTGCTTTTCAGTGTTTTTACTAAAGTTTTCAGTTGCATTTACCCAATAATCTTTAATCATATGTAATCCTCCAGAGAGATTTTTAAGTTAGATTATCATTTTAGAATTATATTGTCAACTATTTAGATACTATATATATGTCTAAAAATAAATATAACAACAATATATGCTAAAAACTTCATATATGTTTAATAATTTTTATTGACTATTTTAATTTAGAGTGGTATTATTACGATAATTGAATATAATTTATGTTCTTTATTTAAAGCTAAGATGGAATTTGGTGAAAATCCAAAACGGTCCCGCCGCTGTAACTGATAGGTTTATAAATATGCCACTGAGAAATTGGGAAGGCTTATAAACTGCTAAGCAGGAGTCAGAATACATGCATAAATTTTAAAATATCGCGTGGATACGATTGTATTTTTTTGATTATTCTAAGTATAGGCGATATGTCTATACTTTTTTTATTGGTAAATTTATGGACTTTTATAAAAATCTCACAAGAAAAAGAAAAATTTCATTATTTATATTATTTATTGTTTTAATAGTTTTATGTATTGCTGATTTAACAATAGGATATTATGATGTCGATTTAAGAATTTTACTCCCGTGGAATACTATTAATGGGGAATCTATAGAAAGGGTAATTATGTTTAAATTTAGATTGCCTAAAACTTTTACGTGCTTAGTAGTTGGTACATCGCTTGGTCTTGCAGGATATTGTATTCAGAATATTTTAAAAAACCCAATAGCTAATCCATTTACACTTGGAATATCATCTGCTGCCTCTACAGGAGCTGCACTTAGTATTATTACTGGATTTCCATTTTTAATGCCTGCTATTAATACACAGATTTCAGCGATTCTATTTACATTTTTCTGTACATATATAATGTTATTCACACTTAATATAAAACGAATGGACTCTAGAACAATGATACTTTTTGGGGTTATACTTAATTTCTTTTTTCAGGCTATGACATCTCTTTTACAATATATAGCGGATGAAAAACAGGTTCAACAAATTATTCAATGGACATTTGGTTCTTTTGAGAGAGCATCTTGGACAAGTGTGTTAGTTATTGCAATTACTTTTACAATATGTTTTATTTATTTATATTTAAAATCATGGGATTTAAATCTCTTATCATTGTCGGAAGACCAAGCTCAAGCTATGGGATTAAATGTTGAAAGAACTAGAAAAATATTTTTTTTCGGAAGTTCCATAGTTACTGCTATAGCTATTTCATATGTTGGAACAATTGGATTTGTTGGATTAATAGCTCCTCACTTATCTAGATTTATTTTAGGTAATGATTCAAGATATACACTACCAGCTTCGGCATTATTAGGGGCTGTAGTTTTACTACTTGCATCAATTATTTCTAAATTAATAATTCCAGGTGGACTTTTACCAGTTGGTATAATAACTAATATACTTGGCGTTCCGTTTATGGCTTATATAATTTTTGGAAAGGAAAGAAAATGAATTTAAATGTGTCAAATATAAATCTAGATATTTCTAAAAAGAATATATTATTTAATATAAATGCAGACTTTAAAGATTCTATATTAAATGGAATTATTGGTGTAAATGGATCAGGTAAGTCAATGTTTTTAAAAAGTATATTAGGCATTACAAATGCATTCGGTGATGTGAAATATAATGATGAAAAACTAAATCCAATTGATTATTCTTATATTTCTCAAACAGTAAATCTTGAGACGGAGTATACAGTATATGAAGTAATTCTTCTTGGCTTATATCAAAATTTATCATGGAAAATAGATGAAGAAACTTTAACTAAAGTCGATAATATCATTAAAAAATTAGATATAGAATTAATCTCAAATAGAAGTTTTAGTTCACTATCTGGCGGGCAAAAGCAGATGGTTTTATTAGCACAGGCGCTTGTAAAATCTCCTAAGCTAATATTTGCTGATGAGCCTACTTCAGCTTTAGATATTTCTAACCAAATTGAGTATATGAAAATATTAAAAGACTATACATATAAAAATAAATGCATAACGATAATTGTGCTTCATGACTTATCACTTATGAGCAGGTTTATAGACTATTTTTATGTAATAGAAGAAGGTCAAATAGTCTTAGAGGGAGAAAATAAGAACATAATAAAAAAAGAAGTTCTAGAAGATGTTTATAACGTTAAAGTTGATGTAACGGAGACATTAAATAGTTACAAATCAATTTTACCTATAGATACCTTATAGCTTTTTTAATAAATTTAAGGAGATAAAAATGAAAAAAACAAAAAAATTTTTATTGTTATTATTAGCACTGGTACTTATGGTAGGTTGTGGTAGTTCTAAAAAAGAATCTACTTCAAAAAATAAAGAGAGCGAGGCTCAAACTGAAACTACTGCTTCATCTAATCATGATAAAGAGATAAGCGATGAAATTACTATAACAGATGTAAGAGGTAGAGAAGTAACTGTAAAAAGACCTATAAAGAATGCGTACTATCCATTTTTTTATACTAACTTAATGGAAGTAGGAGGGCCAGATATATTTGAGAGAGTTGGCTCTACATCAGTGTATGATACAAAAAATTATGCTAAACCTTTTTGGAATATCCTAGAGGAAAAAGCATCAGGATTTAAAGATATAGTAGATGTGGGGTCGGTAATTCAAAATGATTTTGATTTTGAAAAATTAGTATCAACTAAACCAGACGTAGTTATCTTTGCTAACTATCAGTATAATGGTATAGGAGAAAATCAGATTAAGTCTCTAGAGGATTTAGGTATACCTGTTGTATTTATTGATTTTACTGATATGTCTATAGAAGGACACGAAAAATCGTGTAGAATTATTGGTCAAATTTTTGGCAAAGAAGAGAGAGCAGAGGAACTTATTGCTAATTATAAAGAAAAGCGCAATAGAATAGATGAGATTGTAAATTCAATTCCTGAAAATGAAAGAAAAACAGCGTATTATGAAATGAGATCAGCTTTACCTACATTTAAAGATTATGGAAAATCAACAGGTAAGATTGGATATACAGGACAAATTGCCAATATAGTAAGAGTTAAAAATATATATGAAGACATTTATCCAGAATCTAAAGTTGGAGATGTAAATCCAGAATATGTTTTAAAAACTAATCCAGATTTAATTTTTGTTGAAGGTTCCAACTTTGATAGCCCAAATACTGTATCAGTTCAATCCGGCTTAGGAATTGATAAAGAAAAATCTGAGAATTCATTAAATGAATTAGCTACTTCAAGAGAAGGTTGGGAACATCTTGATGCCATAAAGAATGGTGAATTATATACTTATGAAAATGATATTATTAGATCGATGAGAGATTATACTGTAATAACTTTTATTGGCAAAGCAGCTTATCCAGAGTATTTTAAAGAATTTGATCCAGAAAAAGAAAATAAAGAATTTATGGAAAAGTATCTTCCACTACTTCCTTCAGATTCAACTTACTTTTATAAATGGAATGGTAAATAACAAAAAAGCACTTTAGATTTTTCTAAAGTGCTAATTTTTTACATACTTTACATTTTTTCTGGTGCTTTAATTCCTAGAATTTCAAGTCCATTTTTTATAGTAGTTTTTACTGCAAAGCTTAGTGCTAGTCTTGCTTCTTTTAATTTTTTATCATCTGTTAAAATTGAAGTTGAAGCATAATATGAGTTATACATTTGGCATAAAGCTACTATAAATCTAGTAATTATAAATGGCTGGTATTTTTCGCCAGCTTCTATTATTACTTCTGGGAATTTTGCTAGATGTTTTATTATCTCTATTTCTTCTGGTTCTTTAAGTAGAGAATAGTCTATTGAAGTTTCATTATTAAAGTCACCTTTTTTTAGTAGAGATGAGATTCTAGCGTGTGTATATTGAACATAAGGTCCAGTTTCTCCCTCAAAACTTAATAATTTATCCCAATCAAATACATAATCTTTATTTCTATCATTAAATAGCTCTTGGAATACTACTGCACCTATACCTATATCAGAGGCTAGTTTTTCTTTATCTTCTATATCTCGATCAGCAATAATATTTTTAGTTTTCTCAATAGAAGTTAAAAGTACATCTTCAAGATATACGATATTTCCTTTACGAGTAGATAAAGTACCATCTGGAAGACTTACCATACCGAAAGTTACATGGACACAGTCATCTGCCCAGTCATTTCCCATTAGTTCTAAAACTTTAAATAATTGTCTAAAGTGAAGTATTTGTTGTGAACCTACTACATATATATTTTTGTAAAAGTCATAAGTGTCTTTTCTATAATGTGCTGCAGCTAAATCACGAGTTGCGTAAAGTGTGGAACCATCAGATTTTTTAATAAGCATTGGAGGCATATCATATTCATCTAAGTCTACTATAGTAGTAGAATCGTCCTCTTTTAAAAGCCCCTTTTTATCTAGTTTTTCGATAACTGGTTCCATTTTATCTGAATAGAATGCTTCTCCATTATATGAGTCAAATTCTATATCTAGCATTTTATATACTCTATTAAACTCTTTTATAGATTCTTCTCTGAAAAAAGTCCATAGAGAGACTGCTTCTTCATCGCCTTCTTCCAACTTTTTAAACCAGGCTCTAGCCTCATCTCTAAGGCTTTCATCTTCTTCAGCTTCACTATTTATTCTAATATATAATTTTAATAGTTCAGGAATTGGATTTTCTCTTACGGCATTTTCATCGCCCCAAAGCTTATAAGCAGTAATAAGCATCCCAAACTGAGTTCCATAGTCACCCATATGATTTATGGCTATAGTATTAAACCCTAGTGCATCATAGATATTTCTAATAGCATTTCCTATAACTGTCGATCTTAGATGACCGATATGGAATGGTTTTGCGATATTTGGGCTAGAGAAGTCTAGTGTAACATTTCTTCCTTTACCAATATCAGTTTTTCCATAATTTTCATTAGACTTTAATATCTCTGATAAAACATCTTTTACGACAATATCAGGATTTATAAAAAAGTTAATATATGGACCATTAGCTTCAATTTTTATAAAATATTCAGATTCTAGCTTTTCAGAAATATCTGAAGCTATCATGTTAGGTGCTTTTTTTAAAATTTTTGCAAAAGAAAACATAGGCACTGCAAAATCGCCCATTTCTTTATTTGGTGGAGTCTCGATCAGGTTATAAATATTTGTATCAGTCTCCATATTTGATTCGATTAGTTTTGCTATTTCTTCTTTATAATTAATCAAAATAAAATCCCCTTATTATAATTAGCTAAATTATATCATAAAATAAGCCTTTATTATACCTAAAGACCCATTAAACTACGTATACTTTCATTAAAATAATTAAATATATGTTTATATAGATTATCTTTATCAAACTTCAGTAAATATAGTCCATCTGGAGTCGTGATTTCATAACATTCTACCAGATCCATATCTTCTCTTTCTATAAATACACAAGTTCTAGATTCGTCATAATATCCGCGATTTACTATTGAGAAAAATTTAAATTCGTAATTTTCTATAACTAGCCTTTTATTATATGACTCAAAGTAGCCATTTTTTATATTAGATTTTCCAGCTATCTCCAGTGAATCCTTTTTTAGTTTTATATCTTTTACTACTAAGTTTATAGAATCTATTTTTATGGTATTTAGCTTTTCTATCTCTGCCAAAATTAAAAATAGATTAGGCATATTTAAAATATCTTCTTCATTATGAAGTAGAATAATTTTTTCTAAATCGCGTTTACCATTTTCAAACTCGTAGTATATTGATATCAGCTCACCACCAGTAAATACGTCTTCTCTGATTATACCTATATGTCTTTCTAGAGTTTTTAGTTTAAAATTTTCTACTTCTAGAAGATAGGACTGGGCTTTTATTATTTTATAAATATCTAATGAGTTATATTTATCTAGATCTACTGGTATTTTATATTTTTTTGCCCTTTCTTCAATATAGCCCTTATCGAATGCCTCGCCATTAAAACTAATTAGGGTTTCAAATCCCTCTATATCTTCTAAAAACTTTTTTATTAGGATTTTTTCCTCTTCTTGCGATTCTGTCAAATACTGTTTTAGAATAAATTTTCCATTTATTTTAGCTAAAGTGCCTATTAAATATATTCTATCTCGATTTCTTTTAAATCCTGTAGTTTCAATATCATAAAATATGGAGTTTTCGGGTATAAGATTTTCGCTATTAGAATTTATTTCTTTTTCTATTATTATCATTTAAATATCCTTTTTGACTTTTTTCTTAATAAAATCAATTCGATTAGCCCTTTTAAATTAGAACTAATAGTCATAGATGCCCATACTCCATATACTCCAATAAATCCGATTAAAATTTTTGAAAGAGGTATTCTTAAGAGGTTGAAAGTAGCAGAAATATAAAATGGCGTTTTAGTATCTGAAAGTCCATTAAAAGCTCCAGTAGAAGCTATTTCAATAGCCGCCATAATCTGTGAAAGTGATAAAATAGCTAGATATATTCCGCCAAGTCTTATAGCCTCTGCGTCATTAGGTACAAAGATTTTAAATAATCCATTTCTAAATATAAAAAGTACTGAAGTCGAGAATAGACCGATAAAAAATGCTAATTTTATACCTTCCTTAATAGATTTTTGAACTCTATCATAAAGTGAAGCTCCAAAATTTTGAGCTACTAGTGCAGCTATTGCTACCT
This sequence comes from Peptoniphilaceae bacterium, assembly GCA_029983595.1. Taxonomy (GTDB): domain Bacteria; phylum Bacillota; class Clostridia; order Tissierellales; family Peptoniphilaceae; genus Neofamilia. Next base: position 565 of record JASBZD010000046.1, on the reverse strand, counting down.
GTATCCCTTCTGTAGTCATCCAAGTTATAGATTCTATCTGTGAACCTATAGAATATACTGCAACTGGTTTAGGCCCAAAACTAGCCATATATTTATTTAAAATTATCGTTACAAATGCGTGGATACTTGAAATTAAAGCTGTAGGTAGTCCAAGTTTAAATATTCTAGAAATCCATTTAATATCTACATAAAATTTTCTAAGACTATTTCTAATTACATCTTTTGAATTTAGAATTGAGAATATTAATATTATTGAAACTAAAGACTGTGATAAAACTGTAGCTATTGCAGCACCTCTAATACCTAGTGGTTTAAATCCTAAATAACCAAATATTAGAATTGGGTCTAAAATTATATTAAAAATCAGACCAATTGAGTTTATTAAAAATGGAGTTTTTGAATCTCCTAGTGAGTTATAGCTTTGAGAAAATAGGGGGTTTAGAAAAACAAATATATAACCTATATTTAATATTTTTATATACTCATTAGCTAGACTTTCTACATCTGAGCCGAGATTATAAAATCCAATATATTTATCTTTAATAATATAGACAACTGATGAGAA
>JASBZD010000045.1 GCA_029983595.1 Peptoniphilaceae bacterium | reverse complement strand
GATATTTTAGATACTATAAAAAATGGTGCAAAGATTTTAAATATAGATGGTAGCAAAAATTAATAATTTTAAGGAGAAATTCGGAGGAAAAATGAAAAGAAATTTTAAATTATTATTACTTATGGTTTTATGTGTTGTATTAACAGCTTGCTCTCAACCAAACAATAACGATACTAATAAACCAGAAACTACAACTACAGAAAATAAAACAGAAACTAAAGAAACAAATGAACCAGCTGAAAAACCAGCTGAAAAAACTGAATATACATTAATCATGCTTCCAAATGATGGTGGACAAATAAACCCACAAACTGAAGCGATTATCGAAGAAATGAACGTAGCATTAGAACCATTTAATGCTGAAGTAAACTATCAATCAGCTGATGATTATGCAGTAGTTTCAGAAGCTATTTTATCTGGTACTGCTCAAATTACTACTGGTTCAGGAGCTACTTATGTACAAGCTAGAATGGAAGATCCAGATGTAATTCCACTATTTGTTCCAGCACCAAATGGAAACTTAGATGAAGCAGGATATACTTCTTACTTAGCTACAAATATAGCTAATAAAGGAGAATATGAAGGATTATCAGAAGAAGAAGCATTAAAAAAATTAAAAGGAAAATCTTTTAGTTTCGTATCAGCTACATCAACTTCAGGTAGATTAGTACCAACTCAAACTCTATGGGAAACTTTTGGTCCTAATGGAACTAACGATGTTCAAAATAGAACAGACATTTTTGAAAAAACTGAAAGCGAAGGTGGAATTTTCTCTGAAGTACAATTTGGTGGATCTCACCCAGCTAACGTAGAACTTTTAACAAATAATAGAGTAGACGCTGGAGCTTTTTGTTGTGAATATGCAGATGACTTCAAAGATGACTTATATATAATTTCACAAAGACAAGTATCTGGAGATCCTACTTGGGCTAACAAAAAATACATGAAACAAGAACATATTGACGCAATTGTAAAACATTTTGAAGAACTTACTCCAGAAAATGCCAAAGCTACTAAAATCTTTGCTCCAGAAGGAGAAGAAGCAGGAGAAGGTAAAGAATACTATATGGATAACAATAATAGATTTATAAAAGTAGATCCATCATACTTTAACTTCCTAGAAGAAATGTATAAAGAAGAAGGTAAAAAATAGTTTAAACGGGAATTCACGTTTAAATATTTCTTATCCGGGTATTAAAATAATGCAATAGTTTATTGTAATTTTTAATAATAAGGAGAAAATTATGGAAGGATATGGAATAATTGCTACATTAATCATTGGTGCATTAGCAGGATGGTTAGCAAGTATGGTAGTAGGAAAAGACTCTCAAATGGGAGCTGTAGCTAATATAATAGTAGGTATTGTAGGAAGTTTTATCGGTAATTTTGTACTATCACTTTTAGGATTATATTCTAGTGGTGGATTACTTCCAACTATACTAGTAGCAGTACTAGGTGCTGTAATCTTACTTGCTATTGTAAATGCTATAACTAACCGTAGATAGTTTATTAAATAAAATTGAAGGCTTCGGCCTTCTTTTTTTCTTGACAAATCAATTAATAATATATAAAATTAATACAAATTAAATTAATAAACACTTGATTTATATAATTTAGTTTGGTAAAATAATATAGATATAATTATAAAAGTGGGGTTTGGCCCTTTTTTTATTGGTTAAACTTACTTTGATTTTATGTCAATAACTTAATTCTAGGAGGTGCCTAATGGCTGATCGTGTAACCTTAGAATGTACAGAATGTAAAAACCGTAATTATGTGACTTTTAAAAACAAAAAAAACACTACGGAAAGATTAGAACTTAAAAAATTCTGTAAGTTCTGTAAAAGTCATACAAATCACAAAGAAACAAAATAGGAAGGTTTTAAGTATTTATGGCTAACGAGAAAGTTAATGAGAGAGAACAAGGTAGTAGATCTCAGTATGTAAGAGGTGTAAAGTCAGAACTTAAAAAAGTTGTGTGGCCTAGCAAAGACAAACTGATAAAATATTCTGCCTTAGTTATTGTAGTAAGTATAATTTCTTCATTGCTAGTTTATTTATTCGATTTTATTGTACAAAATATCTTAAAATTAATTATAGGATAGGGATAAGTTTTGGCTGATATTACAAATGAAAGAACTGATAGAGATCCTGATGCTAGATGGTATGTAGTTCATACTTATTCAGGTCATGAAAACAAAGTAAAAACTACAATGGAACAGATGGTTAAGAACCAAGGAATGGAGCATCTTGTTCAGGAGATTTCAGTTCCAGTTGATAATGTAGTAGAAGAAAAAAATGGAACTAAAAAATCTAAAGAGGTAAAGTTATATCCTAGTTATGTTCTAGTTAAGATGATTATGACTGATGAGTCATGGTATCTAGTTAGAAATACTAGAGGCGTTACTGGATTTTTAGGGCCTGCATCTAATCCGATACCTCTTACTCTAGAAGAAGAGATTTCTCTAGGTGTTAAGAAGCGTAAGCCATCTGATTTTGGTTATGAAGTTGGTAACCAGGTAAAAATTATTGATGGTCCATTTACAGATTTTGTCGGAGAAATTGAAAATATAGACGAAGAAGAAGAAAAGATTACTGTTTTAATATCTATGTTTGGAAGAGAGACTAAACTGGATTTAGATTACAACCAAGCACTGAAAGTTTAAATTTATTTTAGGACGTGGGAGAGTTAATCTCGATATTACCACAAAGGAGGAAAATTATGGCAAAGAAAGTTGCTGCTATAGTAAAATTACAAATTCCCGCTGGACAAGCTACACCAGCTCCACCAGTAGGTACTGCTTTAGGACCTCACGGTATCAATATCGTTGAATTTACTAAAGCTTTTAACGCACAAACTGCTGATAAACAAGGACTTATTATCCCTGTTGAGATGACAATTTATGCTGATAGATCTTTTGAGTTTATTACTAAAGAGCCACCAATGGCTGTTTTAATTAAAAAAGAGTTAAACTTAAAATCAGGATCTGGAGAGCCTAATAAGAAAAAAGTTGGTAAGTTAACACAAGATCAACTTAAAAAAATTGCAGAACAAAAAATGCCTGACTTAAATGCAGCTAATTTAGAATCAGCTATGCAAATGGTAGCTGGTACTGCTAGAAGCATGGGCATTACAGTAGAAGAGTAAAAATACGTGGGAGGGGAAGTCCCGCTATAACCACAAGGAGGTCATAAAATGGCAAAAAGAGGAAAAAAATACCAAGAAAGCGAAAAGCTTTTCGATAGAAAAAATTTATATAACTCTAGTGAAGCGCTAGATTTAGTTAAAAAAACTGCTAAAGCTAATTTTGATGAATCTGTAGAATTAGCTGTAAGACTTGGGGTAGATCCAAGACATGCTGACCAACAAGTTAGAGGTACTGTAGTACTTCCTAATGGTACTGGTAAAGATGTAAAAGTATTAGTTATTGCAAAAGGCGAAAAAGCTACTGAAGCTGAACAAGCTGGTGCTGATTTCGTTGGTGCTGAAGAAATGGTTCAAAAAATCCAAAACGAAAACTGGTTAGATTTTGATACTATTATCACAACTCCTGACATGATGGGCCAAGTTGGTAGATTAGGTAGAGTTTTAGGGCCACGTGGTCTTATGCCTAACCCTAAATCTGGTACTGTAACTTTTGATATTGCTGATGCTGTAAATGCAGTAAAATCTGGTAAAGTAGAGTATAGAGTAGATAAAAATGCTATTATTAACGTAGCTATTGGAAAAGCTTCATTCGATTTTGATAAATTAAAAGAAAACTTTGACAGTATCATGGACGCTATAGTTAAAGCTAAACCAGCTTCTGCTAAAGGTAAATACCTAAGAAGTGTTACTGTTGCAAGTACAATGGGTCCTGGAATAAAAATTAATACTACAGAATTCTAATAAAAGTTATTGACATTTAAAAAAATATATAGTAAACTATTTTAGTAATTAAATAGAACCGTAGACAGTAGGTGGATTTTCCTTAATTTCCTACCGAGGTAAGACATAAATCTTTTAAGTTTAAATTTTTTAGTCTCATCACGTCTGCGGTGAGACTTTTTTTAATGGGGGTGAAAGAGTGAAAGAAGCTGTTTTACAACAAAAAGAAGCTATAGTTTCTGAAATTCAAGAAAAGATTGAAAATTCTCATTCTCTTGTAATCGTTGACTATAGAGGCTTATCTGTTTCACAAGTTACTGAACTTCGTAATAAAGCGCGTGAAGCTAATGTAGATTATAAAGTATATAAAAATACTTATGCTAGACGTGCGTTTACAAACTTAGGACATGAAGATTTAATCGAATACTTAAATGGTCCTAACGCTATTGCTTTTGCGATGGAAGATGCTACTGAATCAGCTAAAGTAATTTCTAAATTTGCAGAAACTAATGACAAGTTAGAAATTAAAATAGGTTTTCTTGATGGAAAGATTTTAGATCCTAATGGAGTAGAAAAATTAGCTAAAATCCCACCTAAAGAAGAACTTATCGGAAAAGCTGTGGGAAGCATCAGTTCACCACTTTACAATATTGTGGGTACATTAAATCAATTAACTCAGTCTCCTTTAAGAGATTTAGTTTATGTATTTGAAGAACTTGCTAAAAGAAAAGAAAATGAACCTGCAGAAGCTAGTGAAACAAAAGATGTAGAAGCTACTTCAGAAGAAACTAAAGAAGAAGCAAAAACACCGGAAGAAGAAACTAAAGAAGCTGTAGAAACTACAGAAGAAACTAATGACGCAGAATAATCTGCAATATAATAATTTAAAATTTTTGGAGGAAAAATAATGGATATTAATGAAATAATTGAAGCGATTGATAACCTTACAGTTATCCAACTTAACGATTTAGTAGAACAATTACAAGAAAAATATGGCGTATCTGCAGCACCTGTAGCTGTAGCTGGACCTGCAGCAGCAGCTGGAGCTGAAGCTGGAGCTGGAGCAGCAGCTGAAAAAGACGAATTCGATGTTGAATTAACAGCAGTTGGATCTGAAAAAATCAAAGTTATTAAAGTAGTTAGAGAAGTAACTGGTTTAGGACTAAAAGATGCTAAAGAATTAGTAGATGGAGCTCCTAAAGTGATTAAAGAAGGCGCATCTAAAGATGAAGCTGAAGAAATCAAATCTAAAATTGAAGAAGTTGGCGGAAGCGTAACTTTAAAATAATTAAAAGAGTCTAATTTTATTACAAATTATAGTCTAAAGACTTAGTGTTTTTAGACTATTTTTTTTATTTTTGTCACACAAATTTTAGAAAATTATTAAATGTTTTTATGATATAATAAGTATATTAATTCTAAAATATGAGGAAGATTTCATGAGCCTTTATAAATTAAATTCAAATATATTAGAATTTAAAAGCCGTGAAGATCTAGTTAGTATTGCGAGGTCTTTGGACTATAAAGTATGCGAAGATTTTTCTTCTACTGAATTAATTAATATTATTGCTAAAAGTAAGGAGGATGTAAAGATAGATAATACACCTTTAAATTTGGACAATAAGAATTTATCTGATTTGCGTGAAATTGCTAAAAACCTTGGGATAGATGCACCATATAAATATAATAAATCTACTTTAAAGCAGATGATTATTGATAAGTCATCTGAAATTAAAAGTGATGATATAGATGATAAGTCCGAAAAACATATTAGAAATTTAGCTAAAGAATCTGATATTAAAAATCCTGAAAAATATAATAAAGATGAGCTTATTAAGCTTATAAAATATAAGGATGAAGAGGATTTTGATGATACGTTTGAGTCAGATAACTTAAATGACTTTAAAAGTGAAAATAATGTAGTTAATCTAAATAAAGAGGATGAACATAAGCTAGATTTAGATGATGTGTCCGATAATGCTACTAACATATTAGAAAATATGGATGAGAAAAAATTCGTAGGTGGTATTCTTGAAATTTTACCAGATGGGTATGGATTTTTAAGACGTGATAATTATCAGTCTAGCGATAATGATGTATACATATCTCCTTCCCAGATTAGAAAATTTAAACTTAAAACTGGGGATAAGGTCGTGGGAGTTACGAAACCTCCTAGTCCTAAAGAAAAATTTAACGCACTTTTATATGTCGATTCTGTTAATAATAAAAATCCTAATGAAATCTCTAAAAGAGAGTCTTTTGAAAATCTTATTCCAATTTATCCTACTAAAAGAATAGAACTAGAAATTGAAAATAATAATTTTGCTACTAGAATGGTAGATATTATTAGTCCATTAGGCAAAGGTCAAAGAGGACTTATTGTATCTCAACCTAAATCTGGTAAGACTACTCTACTTAAAATGATCGCTAAAGCTATAGAGACAAAATATCCTGAAATACATCTTATGGTTTTATTAATTGATGAAAGACCTGAAGAGGTTATAGATATGAAAAGATCTGTAAAAGGCGAGGTTATTTCATCTACTTTTGATGAGCAGCCTAAAAATCATATCAAAGTAGCTGAGATGGTTATAGAAAGAGCTAAGAGATTAGTAGAACAGGGAGAAGATGTGGTTATATTACTTGATTCTATTACACGTCTTGCTAGAGCATATAACCTTACTACACCATCTAGTGGTAAAACTTTATCCGGTGGTCTAGACCCATTATCATTATATAAACCTAAGAAGTTTTTTGGTGCGGCTAGAAATATAGAACATGGCGGTTCTCTTACTATTTTAGCTACTGCTTTAGTAGAGACTGGATCTAGAATGGATGATATAATATTTGAGGAGTTTAAAGGTACCGGAAATATGGAAATTCATCTAGATAGAAATTTATCTGAAAGAAGAATTTTCCCAGCTATAGATATCTATAAATCCGGAACTAGACGCGAGGAGCTTTTATTATCTAATAATGAGTTTATGGCTGCTAGCTTAATTAGACAGGCTATGGGCGAAATTTCTACTGGCGAAGTTACTGAAGTTATATTAAACTTATTAAAAGAGACTAAAAATAATGATGAGTTTGTAGATTTAGTGTTAAAAAACAAAGTGTTTAACATTTAGGAGGAAAAATGGGAGAAGTTAGAGTAAGATTTGCACCAAGTCCTACTGGATATTTACATATCGGGGGGCTTCGTACAGCTTTATATAATTATTTATTTTCTAAACAAAATAATGGTAAATTTATTTTAAGAATTGAGGATACAGATAGAACTAGACTGGTTGATGATGCTATCGAAAATCTAATTAAATCACTTGAATGGGCTGGAATTACTTATGATGAAGGCGTGTTTATTGAAGATGGTAAAATTATCCAAAAAGGAGAGTATGGTCCTTATATCCAATCTGAGAGATTAGATATTTACCAAAAATATGTTAAAGAACTAATTGAGAAAGATAAAGCGTATTATTGTTTTTGTGATCATGAAAGATTAGAAAATCTTCGTGAAAAACAAAAAATGGAAGGTAAAGTGCCAAAATATGATGGTCTATGTCGTGGTATTTCAAAAGAAGAGGCAGAAGAGAGAATTGCTAATGGAGAAGAGTATGTAGTTCGTTTAAAAATGCCTTCTAATGTGGATATTGAGTTTGATGATCTTATTAGAGGTCATATTACTATTAATTCTGATGATGTAGATGATCAAGTTTTATTAAAATCTGATGGTTTCCCTACTTATCACATGGCTGTAGTAGTTGATGACCATTTAATGGGGATTACTCATGTCGTAAGAGGGGAAGAATGGATTTCTTCTACTCCTAAACATGTTTACCTATATGATGCTTTTGGATGGGAAAAACCTCAGTATTGTCATCTTCCTACCGTTTTAAATGAGAATCGTAAAAAACTTTCTAAGAGAGAGGGAGATGTTTCTGTAGAAGACTTTAAGGCGTCAGGATATCTACCAGAGGGGTTAGTAAACTATTTAGCTCTAGTAGGGTGGTCTCCAGATTCTAATGAGGAGATTATGAGCCTAGATCATATGGTAGAGCTATTTACTTTTGATAGAGTAGCTAGTGCTGGCGGTATTTTTGATAGAAAAAAACTAGACTGGGTTAACTCTCACTATATGAAAGAGTTAGAAAAAGATGAACTTTTTAATCTTGCTAAGCCTTTTATTATAGATAGTGGACTTGCTGATGAGAAATTTTTAGACGACCATAAAGACTGGGCAGAAGTTTTACTTCTTACTATTAAAGATAGTGTAGATAATTTAAAACAAATTCCTGATGCGATTAGATTTGCATTTGAGGATATGCCTGAAGTTTCTCACGATGAGCTAGAAATTTTAAAAGGTGAAACTGTGCCTCAATTATTAGAAGCTCTAGAAGAAAAAATATCAGGTATGGATTCTATTACTTTTGATAATGCTCAAACTATTATGAAAGAAATCCAAAAAGAAACTGGAATTAAAGGTAAAAACTTATATATGCCTACTCGTGTAGCTATTACTGGCGTGGAGCATGGTCCTGAATTATCAAATATTATTTATATTTTAGGAAAAGATAAAGTATTAGAAAGAATAAATAAATCTAAAGAACTTATATAAAAATAGGAGTCCCATTTAATGGACTCCTATTTTTTTAAAGCTAGATAAATATTTTTTATTCCATCTACTATAAAATATAAGACTATTATATAAGTCACTGCCATTGTAGCGACAAATGAATCTTTAAGTAGCATAATTCCAGCGATTAGACCAATAATAAATACTACTGCAGATATAAAAGTTAAAATTGAAAAACTATTAGTTATAGTAAAAATTCTATATATACCTATGATACTTTCAATAATTATCCATATTGAAAAGATAAGTGGTACAGAGATGGTTTTAAATTTAAAACTTAATAATAGCGCTATCCCAAAAAGAATATTTATAAGTCCACCAAATAAATAGAGATTATCACCTTTTCCAGAGTTTTCTTTAATTCTATAATTTTTATATATCATAGAAAATCCCTGAAATATTGTAGCTATTGCCAGAAATAATGCTACACCAATTATGCCAATTCTTGGATTTCTTAGTACCAATATCCCTATGAAAATAGATAATATTCCAGTTATAAGCTGAGATATATCTATTTTTCTATCTAATCTATCCATATGTAAATTCTCCTTAAAATTAACTTAAAATATGTGTATAAATACAGATGTATTATAATTAATGTTTCTAATTACATATTTACCCTATATTAATTGATTGTAAAAAGTAAAAAAGTTGTTGACTATTATAATTATTCTGATATTATTATAAATAATATAAATGCTATGAAGAGACGAGTAGTCATATAATACTTTTACAGAAAATCCCGTAAGATGAGAGGGGATATCGATATGTATGATGAATAAAGACTCTAAGCTTCAGTCTGGATAATTGATAGATTGACGAGTTTTGTACGTTATAACAAAGGAGTATGCTAGTACTTTCTGAGGCAGTCTATCGTGAGGTAGCTGTAAAATATGGGTGGTAACACGTGATTTCAACTTTCGTCCCTAATGGTTTATACCATTTTCGATGAAAGTTTTTTTATTTTATAAATTAATTTAAAGGGGGAAAATTATGAAAAGAATTAGAAGTATAGGAGTTTTACTTCTCACGCTAGTTTTGTTGATTACTAGTTTTTCTAGTATTTCTAACGCAGAGGAGAATAATCCTAAAAAAGAAAAGCTAATTGTGGGTATGGAGGCTGCTTATCCACCATTTAACTGGACTCAATATAATGATTCAAATGGAGCAGTTAAAATAAAGGACTCTGAAGAATATGC
>JASBZD010000044.1 GCA_029983595.1 Peptoniphilaceae bacterium | reverse complement strand
TCTAAAATAGATGAGTTTTCAAAATTATCTTCAGTAAGATTACTTATCTCTAACTCAAGACTTTTAATTTTTTCCTCAAGCCTAAAAACATCTTCAAAAACTGAAATAGCCTCATCATAAATATTTAGATTTGACTCTATACTAGTATGCTGTTTTAGATATGCTGGCTCAAAATTTTTTTGGTAAGATATAGAACCTTCATCATATCCCATATTATTAGATAAAATCTCTAAAAGCGTAGTTTTTCCTTGTCCATTTTGGCCTATAAGACCAACTTTTTCGCCTTCTTCAATATGAAAATTTACATCTTCAAAAATTGTTTTATCTATAAATTCTTTTTTTAACCCATTTACTTGTAATACTGACATATTACCTCCATCTATATTTTATATAAAAATAAAATTAAATCAAAATAAATTTGTTAAGTTTATAATTAAATAGTTAAAATTTAGTAATGAATATGTTATAATATTAATTAAACAAAGATTTTATATAATTAGGAGTAATTTATGGCAAATTCAGAAAAGAAAATATCAAAAGCTGTAATTCGTAGACTGCCAATATATCTTATGTATTTAGAAGAGTTAGAAAATAAAAATGTAAAAGGTATATCTTCTAAAAAGCTTGGTGAAATGACTGGATTTACTCCATCCCAGATTAGACAGGACTTAAATAACTTTGGTGGATTTGGTCAACAAGGATATGGTTACAGTGTAAATAGTCTAAAAAATGAAATTGGATCAATTCTTGGATATGGAAAAAATAAAAAAGGTATTATTATCGGTGGTGGTAAATTAGGAAAAGCTCTAGCTAGCTATGAGAGATTTAAGTATGTAGGTCTTGAAGTAGTAGATATTTTTGATAGAAACCCAGATAATATTGGCACAGAAATTGGTGGAATCACAATTAGAGATGTATCAGAACTTGAGCAATATGTAAAAAATAATAAAGTAGATGTGGGTATTTTAACTATTCCTAAAGAAAGTGCTCAAGAATATACAGATTTATTAGTAGAAAATGGAGCAAGGGGAATCTGGAATTTTGCCTCTACTGAAGTAAAAGTTCCTGAAGGAGTAGTAGTTGAAAATGTAAGGCTAAATGATAGTCTTTCAGTTTTAATGTACTATTTGGATAACTAAAAAATTACATAAAATTTAATTGATTTTATTACTCGCTAATAATGGATATAATCTATTTAGCGAGTTTTTTTATGAAATAATTAGGAGAATTAATGGAAATAGTTATAGATAATGACGATATAATAATTAAAAAATTAGAGAATTTTGATCCTGAGCATATATTTGAATGTGGTCAGGCCTTCAGATGGGACAGAGAAGAAGATGGTTCTTATACTGTAGTAGCCTTTAATAGGGTTTTAAATGTCTTAAAAGTAGGAGAGGATGTAATTTTTAGAAATACAAATCTAGAAGATTTTGAAAATATATGGAAAAATTATTTTGACTTAAATACTGAATATAAAGCTATCCAAGAGACATTTAACTCTGACGAGACTATGAAAAAATGTATAGAATATGGCGATGGAATTAGAATTTTACAACAAGATGAGTTTGAGACGATTATATCTTTTATGATTTCAGCTAATAATAGGATACCGCAGATTAAAAAGTCGATAAGGCTAATTTGCGAAAAATATGGGAATTTTATTGAGACATATAATAATAGAGATTATTACTCTTTTCCGACACCTAGTGAGTTATCAATCTGTAAACCTGAAGATTTACGAGAGCATTGTAGAGTAGGTTTTAGAGATGAGAGAATTTATAAAGTGGCTAATATGATAGAAAATGGCGAGTTTCCTTTTTATGATCTAAAAAATAAAACTAGAGAAGAAATTAGAGATACTCTTATAACTCTACCTGGAATAGGAGAAAAAATTGCAGATTGTATTACTCTTTTTGGATATGATAAAAAAGATTCTTTTCCAGTAGATGTATGGATAAAAAGAGTTATGGAAACTCTTTATTTTGGAAAAGAAGTAAAGAAAAAAGAAGTTTCAGATTTAGGTAGAGATAAGTTTGGGAAATATGCTGGAGTAGCTCAGCAGTATTTATTTTACTATGGTAGAGAAAATAAAATCGGGAAATAAATTAATATAATGTTGAATAATTTACTATAATTGGGTAATATATATAATGTTGTTAGCACTCGAGTGTGTCGTGTGCTAAATTGTCAAAATATTTAAGACAAATATTTAAGACAAATATTTATTAAAGGAAGGAAAATACAATGAATATTAAACCTATTGGTGACAAAATATTAATAAAAAAAATTGAAGCCGAAGAAAAGACTAAAGGCGGAATAGTATTACCAGATAATCTAAAAGAAAAACCTCAAATGGCGGAAGTTATCGCTATTGGTCCTAAAATAGAAAAAGATGAAGATACTAAAGGACAATTAAAAGTAGGCGATAAAGTTATTATTTCTAAATATGGTGGAACTGAAATTAAATTAGAAGATGAAGAATACACAGTTTTAGAAATTGATGATATTTTAGCTGTAATCGAATAGGAGGAATAAATATAAATGGCAAGAGAAATTAAACTTAATGAAGATGCTAGAAAATCAATGGTAAAAGGTATTGATCAACTAGCTAATACAGTAAAAATTACACTTGGACCTAAGGGACGTAATGTAGTTTTAGATAAAGCATATGGTGCACCACTTATTACTAACGATGGTGTGACTATTGCTAAAGAAATCGAGTTTGAAGATAGATTTGAAAATATGGGAGCTCAACTAGTTAAAGAAGTAGCTACTAAGACTAATGATGTAGCTGGTGATGGTACTACTACAGCGACTTTATTAGCTCAAGCTATTATTCGTGAAGGATTAAAAAATATCGCAGCTGGTGCTAATCCTATTTTATTAAGAAATGGTATTAGAATTGCTGTAGATAATACTATAGAAGAAATTAAAAGATTTTCTGTTCCAGTAGAGACTAAAGAAGCTATAGCTCAAGTTGCTTCTATTTCTGCAGCAGATAGTACAATTGGTGAACTTATCTCCGAAGCTATGGAAAAAGTGGGAAGAGATGGGGTTATCACAGTAGAAGAATCTAACACAACTGGTACTACTTTAGATATTGTTGAAGGTATGCAGTTTGAACGTGGATATGAATCTCCATATATGGTAACAGATTCTGAAAAAATGGTAGCTGAATTATCTAAACCTAATATTTTAGTAACAGATAAAAAAATCTCTAATATTCAAGATTTACTTCCTATATTAGAAGAAACTGTTCAATCAGGAAATCCACTATTATTAATAGCTGAAGAAATCGAGCCAGACGCAATGGCGACACTATTATTAAATAAAATTAGAGGTTCTCTAAATGTTGTAGCTGTTAAGGCTCCAGGATTTGGGGATAGACGTAAAGAAATGCTACAAGATATCGCTATATTAACAGGTGCTACACTAATCTCAAATGATTTAGGATATGACCTTAAAGATACTACAGTAGATATGCTAGGTTCTGCTGAAACTGTAAGAATAGACAAAGATTCTACAGTAATCGTAGGTGGTGCAGGAACTAAAGAAGAACTAGATGCTAGAATGAGTCAGCTAAAAGGACAAATTGAAAATACAGAATCAGAATTTGACTCAGAAAAATTACAAGAAAGACTAGCTAAACTTTCTGGTGGAGTAGCAGTTATTAAAGTAGGAGCTGCTACAGAGGTAGAATTAAAAGAAAGAAAACTAAGACTTGAAGATGCTCTTGCTGCTACAAAAGCTGCAGTAGACGAAGGAATCGTTCCTGGTGGTGGTACAGTTTTAGTAGATTCAATTAAATCTTTAAAAGAAAAAATTGAAGAGCTTGAAGGCGACGAAAAAACTGGTGCAGCAATAATAGCTAAAGCTCTTGAAGAACCAGTAAGACAAATAGCTGAAAATGCAGGTTCAGAAGGTTCTGTAGTTGTATCTAACGTTTTAGAACGCGAAAATGGCGTAGGATATGACGCTTTAAATGACCAATATGTAGAGATGATTAAATCTGGTATCGTAGATCCAGCAAAAGTAACTAGATCTGCAATTGAAAATGCAGCAAGTGTAGCATCAATGATTTTAACTACTGAAGCAGCTGTAGCTGAAATTCCAAGTGAAGAACCAGCAATGCCAGCAGGTATGCCAGGTGGAATGTATTAATATAACTAGAATAGCCGAGGACTTAGGTCTTCGGTTTTTTTATTTTTACTAAGAATAAATAATTTAAAAAAAGTGAGAAAAAATTATTAAAAAGTGATAAAAAAGTATTGCAATTGTTTTCATAGACTGATATAATCTATTTAGACGTTAGGAAAACGTTACGAAAAAAATTGCTTATATTATTGAGGAGGAAAAAATGGTAGATATTTTTGATTTAAAACAGTACCCTGCAGAACCTTTTAAAATTAAATCTGTAGAAACAATTAAGACTGTAACTAAGGAAGACAGAATTAAAGCTATTGAAGAGGCTGGATACAATACTTTCTTATTAAAAAGTGAAGATTGCTACATAGACCTTTTAACAGACTCAGGAACTAACGCGATGAGCGATAAGCAATGGGCTGGTATAATGGTTGGTGACGAAGCTTATGCTGGATCTAAAAACTTCTTAAAATTAGAAAAAGTTGTTAAAGAAGTATTTGGATTTAAACACTTAGTACCTACTCACCAAGGTAGAGGAGCTGAAAATATTTTATCTTCTATCGCTATTAAAGAAGGCCAATACGTTCCTGGAAATATGTATTTTACTACTACTAGATATCACCAAGAACATAATGGCGGTATATTCGTAGATGTTATCAGAGACGAAGCACACGATGCTGCTTTAGATGTACCATTTAAAGGAAATATTGACCTTAATAAATTAGAAAAATTAATTGATGAAAAAGGTGCTGAAAATATAGCTTATGTATGTTTAGCTGTAACAGTTAACCTAGCTGGTGGACAACCTGTTTCTATGAAAAACATGAGAGAAGTTCACGAACTATGCTCTAAACATGGCATAAAAGTTATGTATGACGCTACTAGATTTGCAGAAAATGCTTATTTCATTAAAGAACAAGAAGAAGGATATCAAGATAAATCTATAAGAGAAATCGTTAAAGAAATGTTTAGCTATGCTGATGGAGCTACAATGTCTGGTAAAAAAGACGGTATCGTAAATATCGGTGGTTTCTTAGCACTTAACGATGATGAACTATTTGGAAAAGCTAAAGAACTAGTAGTTGTATACGAAGGTATGCCATCATATGGTGGTATGGCTGGACGTGATATGGAAGCTTTAGCTATAGGTCTTGAAGAATCTCTACAAGACTCTTATATCGAATATAGAGTTAAACAAGTTAGATATCTTGGAGATAGATTAAAAGAATATGGAATTCCAATTATCGAACCAGCTGGTGGACACGCAATATTTTTAGATGCTAGACGTTTCTGTGATCACTTAACTCAAGATGAGTTCCCAGCTCAAGCATTAGCTGCAGCTATATATGTTGAAGGTGGAGTAAGATCAATGGAAAGAGGTATTGTTTCAGCTGGTAGAGATGTTAAAACTGGTGAAAACCACTATCCAAAACTAGAAACTGTAAGACTTACAATTCCTAGACGTGTTTACACTTATAAACACTTAGATATCGTAGCCGAAACTTGTAAACATCTATATGAACATAGAAAAGATATTAAAGGGCTTAAATTCACTTATGAACCAGCTCAATTAAGATTCTTTACTGCTAGATTTGAACATATAGACTAATTATTATAGAATAGTAAAGTACAAAATTAACTAAATAGCTATGCCTGACCTTGGGTATAGCTATTTTTATAAACACAATTTAATACAAAATAATTAATAAAATTTATTTGACCAAGGAGTAATAATATGAGTGAACAAAAATTTGCTAGTAAGTGGGGCTTCGTTCTTGCCTGTGTAGGCTCTGCGGTTGGTATGGCCAATGTATGGGGGTTCCCCATATAAGTTAGGTTCTAATGGTGGATTTGCTTTCTTAGTTCCATACTTTATATTCATTGTTTTATTTGCTTATGTAGGTCTATCTACAGAGTATGCTGTAGGTCGTCGTGCTAGAACTGGTACGGTAGGTGCATATGATATGGCTTGGAGAACTGGTAAAAATAGTGGTGGAGGAGTTATAGGATGGCTTCCTTTAGCGGGTTCATTATGTATCTCTATAGGATATGCCGTAATTATTTCTTATGTACTTAAAGCGCTTTTAGCTGCTATCACTGGAGAACTTATGACAGTAGAACCAGGTCCATGGTTTGAATCTTTTGCATTACATGATTTTTCTGTAATTCCACTTCACGTAATTATAGTAGTTTTAGCATTACTTACTTTAATTCTAGGCGCTGAGTCTATAGAAAAAACTAATAAAATAATGATGCCAATATTCTTTGTATTATTTGTAATAATGGCTATTAGAGTAGCGTTATTACCAGGAGCTATGGAAGGATATAAATTCTTATTTAAACCTAATTGGACAGCTTTAGCTGATCCTACAGTTTGGATAACTGCAATGGGTCAGGCATTCTTCTCTCTATCAGTTACAGGTTCTGGAATGATCGTTTATGGTGCATATCTTCCAGATCATGAAGATATAGTTGATGGTGCTAAATGGACTGCTATATTTGATACTATCGCTGCTATGGTAGCTGCGCTAGTTATGATTCCTGCAGTATTTGCTTATCAAATGGACCCTGCCGCTGGACCAGGTTTATTATTCGTAACGTTACCTACTATTTTACAAGAAATGCCTTTAGGTAGATTATTTGCTATAATTCTGTTCTTAGCAGTATTATTCGGCGGCATTTCATCTATTCAAAACATGTTTGAGGTAGTAGTAGAGTCTATTTTACACAAATTCCCAAAACTTAAGAGAAATGCCGTTATAATTGGGCTTGGTATTTTATGCTTTGGTGTTGGTGTATTTATGGAAGCTATAACTAAGTGGGGTCCATGGATGGATATAGTTAGTATTTATATTATTCCATTAGGTGCTACACTTGGTGCTATATCATGGTTCTGGGTTATGAAAAAAGAAGATTTATTAGATGAAGTAAATAAAGGAGCTGCTAAAAAACAAGGAGACACTTGGTATAATATAGGAAAATTTGTATATGTACCATTAGCTGTTATCTTATGTGTTATAGCTTTAGTAACTAAAACTGCTTTCTAATAAAAATATTTTTAAAAAGGCGAGATTTATTCTCGCCTTTTTTGGTATAATAATTTAAGGTTTTAGGGAAGGGAAATTAATGAGTAAAAAAAGAAGAGTGAAATTGAAAAATATGTAAGTCTAGTGACATTTTTAAGTCAGACTATAGGACCAAATGTGATTTTATCACTTATAGATATGTCAGAAGGATTCACAAAAATTTTGACAATGCAATATGGTAGGGTAGATCATGCAGAGACAAAATCTAAAGTATACGAGGTCGTAGATTATGTTTTAGAAAATAAATTATATGAAAAACATGACTTTACATCTGATAAATTAACAGTAAAAAGTAATGATACATATCTAAGAACTTCTATTTATTTTTTTAAAAATGATAATAATGAATTAATAGGCATGTTAATTATGTTTATTGATGATACAAAATATAAATTATTAGCAGAAGAGATTCTAAAACTAGCGCATTCTGATAAATATGTAGAGCAGAGATATGAATTTAATGAATCTCTTATGAATAATCAAGAAATAATCGAGACTGGATCAGAAATAGAAATAACGACTACAATAGATGATATTATATCTGATGAGATTAATAAGGAGCTTATAAAACTAAATAAACCAGTAGATAGTCTTAATAAGAATGAAAAAGTTGGGATAGTAAAAAATCTTGACGAAAAAGGCATTTTTATTATGAAGGGTTCTGTAGAAATCTTATCAGAAAAACTAGAAGTTTCTCAGCCAACTATTTATAGATACATCACTGAGGTTAGAAGTTAAAAAAATTTAGTTAAAATATGAAAAAATCTTGATAATTCACAATTTTTAATGTATACTTTTTAAAGTAATTAAAAAATTACGCCTTTTTGTACGAAGGGAGGGTTGAGTGGATGTCTGAGATAAGAGTAGGAGAAAACGAATCTATCGATTCAGCGCTTAAAAGATTTAAAAGACAATGTGCTAATAGCGGAATTCTTAGAGAGATAAAAGAAAGAGAATTCTACGAAAAACCTAGTGCTAAGAAAAAAAGAAAAGCAGAAGAAGCACGCAGAAAAAATCGTAAACGCTAATCGAGGTAGATTATTATGTCTTTAAAAGAAAAACTAATGGAAGACCTTAAGACTTCTATGAAGGAAAAGGACACTCTTAGAAAGAACACCATCACAATGGTTAGAGCTTCAATTAAACAGTTTGAAGTTGACGAAAGAGTTGATGCTGATGACGATCAGATTTTAAAAATTATTAGTAAACAACTCAAAGAAAAGAAAAATTCAATTGAAGATTTTAAACGTGGCGATAGACAAGATTTAGTAGATCAAACAAACGCCGAAATGGAAATTTTACAAGAATACTTACCTGAGCAGCTTTCAGATGAAGAATTAGAAGAAATTGTTAAAAAAGTTATATCTGATAAAGGTTATTCTTCAATGAAGGACATGGGAAATCTTATGAAAGATGTTATGCCTATTGTTGAGGGAAAAGCTGATGGCTCTAGGATAAGTGAGATTGCAAAAAGAGAATTTTCTTAAAATTAAAATTTATGCGCAAAGTATATTTTACCTTGCGCTTTTTTAATGTGATTTACTTTATTATTTTTAAAAAATTAGATATAATATAAACAGAACAATCGTTTTGAGGTGGATATGAAGATTAAAATTTTAAATAAAAGTAACAATGCGCTACCTGAGTATAAAACTAAAGGTTCAGCTGGAATGGATATTAGAGCTTTTTTAGAGGAGGATGTAGTTTTACACCCTATGGATATAAAATTAATTCCAACTGGTTTATATGCAGAAATACCTGAAGGATATGAGATTCAGATAAGAGCTAGAAGTGGTCTTTCTCTAAAAAATGGCATTACACTAGCTAATGGAATAGGTACTATAGACTCAGACTATAGAGGAGAGATCGGACTTATTATGATTAACTTAGGTAGTGAAGATTTTACGATTAAAAATGGTGATAGAATAGCGCAAATGGTATGTGTAAAATATGAAAAAGCTCAGATAGAGCAAGTTTTAGAAATCTCTGAAACTGAAAGATCTGATGGTGGGTTTGGATCTAGTGGTATTAAATAGATGGCTACAAAAAATGTGAGGAATAAAAGTAATAAAAATAAAAAAAATAAGTTTCGAATTATAGGTCCTGCTAGAGCTATATTATTTTTAGTGGCTATTATTCTATCTTTAAGTTTTTTAACTAATGGTATGGGCTTAGTGGGCGATTTTTTAGATGAGTTATTTATATTAGCTTTTGGGAATGCAGCTTTATTGATACCTCTTATACTTATATTTATTGCTATAAATTCTTATCTAAATTCTATCGATACTAGTGATTTGGGGATAGTTTTATCTGGAGTAGGTATTTTAATTTTATTTACTTTAATTTTTGATCTTTTATCTGATTACCCAGGGACATTTCGTGAAAATCGAATCGGTGGAAGTTCATTTAATGGTGGATATACTGGTGGTTTTTTAAACTATTTTTTACTTAAATTTTTTGGAGAAATAGGAACTGGCATATTCATAGCAGTAATTATGGCTATTCTTTTAGTG
>JASBZD010000043.1 GCA_029983595.1 Peptoniphilaceae bacterium | reverse complement strand
TCTATTTTGATAAACTATATGTGATTAATAACTATGAAGACTTAAAAGATACACTAATAGAACTAGACGCTTATCCATATAAGGATGAGGAAATATTTAAAGTATCAGAAGATGAAGATAGAATATATGTATTATATAAAAATAAAGCCTTTGATGGATATTATATAGTGCGTACTTTTAAAAAAAATGCGATTTTTAAAAATAGATATGAAGAAGAGTTTATAAAAGATAATGAAAAACTCGACTTTAAACTTCACCACACAGATATAGATACTAAAGATAACCCTATAGTATTAATAAATGGAGTGGATGTAAAAAGTGATAAGTTTTACACTACTTTAATAAGCGGTGTGGAAGATGGACGCTCTAAAGTTAAAATAGATAAATATAATAATATATCTGGAAATTTTATTGATATTATAAAAATAGATAGAAATTTTGACTTATTTTTACACGAATTTGATAGTGAAGTAGAACAAAATAAATTTATAGAACAAAAATCTAAAGGAAAAGAGGGGATATAACCCCTCTTTTAATATATTATAAATCCCTATCATCTACTGTCTGATAAAATCCCTTACCTATTATTTTTGAGGTATTTAAAATAGTTACAAACGAATAAGGATCTATCTCTTTTATAAACTTTTTAAATTTTGGTGCTTCTTTTGATGATAGCACTAATAAAAATACCGATTTAGGTGCACCTTCAAAGTTTCCCACTCCATCTAGCACTGTAGCAGATCTATGTAGATCTACTCTTATAAAGTCTCCTATCTCCTTAGGTTTTGAGGTGATTATAATAAATAATTTATCGGTATTCATTGCCTGAATTACGCCATCTATTAAATATCCTTTTACAATAAGCCCAAGTAGTGATAATAAGCCTATTTCTGGCTCGAATATAAATAATGATGCTATAACTATTAGACTATCTGCTACGAGTAGGGCTTTACCTACTTCTAGATTAGTATATTTTTTTAAGATTAGAGCAATTATATCTGTTCCGCCAGAACTAGCATGAAGGTTAAATAATATAGCTGCACCTATTGAGGTATTTAATAGCATTAGAATTAGTTCTAAGAGTTTATTATCTGTAAATGGCCCATCCATCGGCATTATATAACTTAAGATAAGGGCAGTTACAGAGTTTATTATAGATACATATCCTGTGCGTATTGTAAATTTTTTCCCTAGCACTATAAGTGAGACTATTAAAAGTGCGATATTTATAAATAGAGTAAGCTGTGGTCTTGTATATGGTAAAAATGGCGAGAGGACAATACTTAGCCCCTCTACTCCTCCTATTACAAACGAGTTTGGGTATTTAAATAGGTGAGTCCCAAATGCTAAAAATATAGATGCAAAACCCATTAATAAATATCTCGTTACTTCATCCATTGGCTCGTGTAGTCTTTTAGCCTCTTTTCTTTTTTCAAAATATGATTTTATCGACATATCTACTCCTAATTTAAAATAGACCTACTGGCATATTAGCATAGTAGGTCAAATTAATTTATTTATCTATTTTTTTAATAACTATTCTTCTATAAGGCTCTTTTCCCTCTGAATAAGTCTCTATCTCGTCATTATCTTCTAGATAAAGATGTATTATACGTCTATCAGCAGCATTCATCGGCTCTAACTTCCATGGTCTTCCAGATTTTAGAGCTTTTTGTGCGCCAATTCTTCCCATTCTCTTTAATGACTCATTTCTCTTTTCTTTATAGCCATTAGCATCAAGATCTAAAGTTAAAAACTCCTCGCGATGTTTATTTACTATTTGAGATAAGATATATTGGATTGAATTTAAAGTAGCTCCGCGTTTTCCAATAATAATTCCTAGCTCATCACTATTATCAGATGTAATCTCTATAGATAAAACTTCATCATCAAATCTAGGATGAACATCTACTTTTAGACCCATCTCGTCAGCTATTTCTATAATATATTTTTCAGAAAATTTAACTATTTCTGCATCAGTCCAAGGTTCTAGGACTTCATGGCGTCTAGATGCTCTTTCTGGTTTTTGAGCTTTATTAGAGTCTTTTTCTTCTTCTATATTTTTAGGCTCTTTGTCAGGTTTTATGTCGAATGCTTCTTCAAATTGCTTTTCATCTCCACCATCAAACTCTTCTTTTACTTCTACTGGCTGAGATTCAGTTTTATAAATCTCTTCTGCTTCTACTTCTTTAGTAGTTACTATAGATTTATATTTTTCTTCATCTCTTGGGTCTAGATGCTCATAAGGTATTTCGTCAGACTCTCCATCATCAAAATCTTTAATGCTTTTTGGTTTTTCAGATTCTTTTTTATTAGAAGTCTCTATAATTATCTCTTTAGGCTCTTCATAAGTCTTAGGCTCAGGTTTTTCGTCATATAAAATATCTTTTACGAAATTAGAAATATCTTCTTCGTCATCATATCTTAGTTTTACTACTGCTTCTTTAGAACCTAGCCCAAAAAACCCTGATTTAGGCTCTTCTATAATTTCTATCTCTACTTCTTCTCTAGTTTTATTAATCTCTCTTAAACCAGCTTCAATAGCTTCTTCGATAGTCTTTGCAGTTTTAATTAAATAACTCATTTTAATTTCCCTCGTTTTTTACTCGGTTTACTACTCTATTTTTTACAAATACCTGTTCTAATGTGCTAAGTAACATATTTGTACCTATATAAAGAGGTATCGCAGCAGGTAATGCTCTATACATGAAAAATAACATAACCGGCATTACAATACTCATCATATCGTTAGTCTGTTTCATTGCAGCGTCTTGTTCTTTATTTCCACTAGATTGTTGAGGCATAGACGCTCTCATTAATCTAGATGAGAAAAATTGAATTACAGAAGCTAGTAAAGGTAATATCATTGTAGCATCAGCAAGCTTCATATCTGGAATCCAGAAAAATGAAGTATTTATAGATTCATAAAGTCCTGGTTCAGTAAAAACAAACTTAGTAGGCATTAAAACTACTCTATACATCGCTATAAGAATCGGCATTTGTAATAAAAGTGGAAGACATCCACTCATAGGGTTTACCCCAGCTTCTTTATATAGCTCTTGTTGTTTACGGGCGATAGTCTGAGTATCATTTCCATATTTTTTTTGAATTTCTTTAATCTGTTCTGATAAGGCTTGCGTCTTAGCCATAGATTTACTTTGTTTTATAGTAAGTGGCATAAGCACTATTTTAAAAATCACCGCCATAGCAATAATCGCCAGTGCGTAATTTGATAAAACGTGAGCATCACCCGTTCTAATACCGGCTATAAAATCATAGCAAGATCTTAAAACATAGCCCACAAATCGATATAAATATACCATCTAAATCTCCTATCGTTTTAAATTTTTAAGTTTTAATGCGGTAGTAATGCTATTTTTAGAAGTGTTAGCAACATTCATCTTAGAATCTCCACCTTTATCGCCATAATAAAGCGTAAAAGGCACTTCATAAAAACTTGCACCAGTAATATGTAATTTATATAAAATTTCCATCATACACGCAAAAGAAGTCTCTTCTATAAAATCATCTTTAAAAATATTTTTAGCATTATATAGCGCTTCATAGCTATATAATCTATACCCACATGTATAATCTCGTACATTAGGTACATCTAGTACTAGAGTATAATATCCACGAGCAAGAACGCTCATAGTTTTTCTAAAAAGAGAAAGCCCCTTTATCTTAGATCCAAATCTATATCTAGAAGCTATTATTACATCAGCTTTATGTCTTTTTTTAAGCATTTTTCTTATAGCTTCAGGCTTATGGGTATTATCCCCATCCATAACTACTAGAAAATCGCCCTTTTTAGAGACTTTTAAAAACTCATTTATACCGGTATCCATAACTCCGCCGAGATTTTTATTAACCTTATGATAAATTGGATTTACAAAATCATATTTCTTAGAAAGATTTTTAATTTCTTCCTTAGTATTATCAGTGCTTTTATCATCAATAGGCATAATAACTAAATCAAACCCATTATCTTTAATAAAATCCTTCTGATCTACCCACTGCAAAACTAAAGGTCTAATATTTTCTTCTTCATTATAGCAGGGAAGTAGCACATATAGAGTTTTAGTCAGAAAACTTATCATATAGATACCTCCTTGTAAAGTATATCACAAAAAAAGGTAAAACTATTGATATAAATTTAGAAACTAATAAAGAAAGTTTTTCATTTAGATAATTTATTAAAATATTATTAGCCACATAAATAATTATATTATTTAAAATTAAGGCAACTATTGCAGTACCAAAAAATATAATAGCAGTCTTTTTCTCAGCCTTAACATTAAAAACAAACTTATTAGTTAAAAAATACTGAGTAATTGAGCCACAGACTACGCCTAACGTGTTGGCAGTAACTATAGAAAACCCAAGATAAATTTTAGTAAAATAAACTATACTAAAATCAAAAATAGTCTCAAAAACTGATATAGAAAAATATTTAATTAGCTTTATTAACTCGTCTTTATTTTCCATGAAATTTAAAAATCGCAACTTCCAAGTTTTGGTAAACTAAATCACTATTGCTTTCAATAATCTTATAAAAATTCTTGTCTAAATCGTTATATTTTAAAAATACGTAATACTCTAATCCCTCATCCATAGCCTGCATAAGTTTTATAGGCTTATCTTTTTCATTCATAGGAAGTCTATACCCAAAATTTCCAGTAGCACTAATAGGAGCAGGGTTTTCTCCATTTATGGCGATAAAACTTTTTTCAGGAATATATTCATAAATCGCGCCAATAATAGAGTCTAGATAAGGGTCAGCTTTTGCGTTAGATATTAAAAAATTCTGCCCATTAAAAAATGTAATAGCAATAACTATTACTGTAATAGTAAGCTTTATAGGCTCAATATTTATCTCATCTATTAAAACAGAAGTCGCATAGGAAAATAAAGGCATAAAGAAAATTAGATAATACATAAGCCTAATTCCAGATAAAATAGAAATCATACTTAAAAGAAGTCCAACATACCATAGGCATACAAATAAATCTTTTTTATATAAAAAGTAAAAAAAAGATAAAAGCCCGATAATCGACACAATAGGAGTAAGCCCTGTAAAAGCAGTATCCATAATATATCTTAGACTCTCTAAAAGATTATATCTATCAGTATCAACAACAATTCCATAAATCTGGCGCACAAAGGGATCTTTAGCCCCAATACCGACTATATAATAATAGATTAAAGGAATAGCTAGTGAGATAAGTCCATAAATCCAGACTTCTTTAGATATTAAAAATCTCTTTTTATACTTATATAAAAGCATAAAAGCCGGAACAATCCCTATAAATCCTAAAGTCAGCTTCTGTAAAAGTCCAAATCCTAAAAAGACTGAACTAAATAATAAATCTTTAAAATTTTCAGTATTTTCCCACTTTGAGAAAAAATAAAATGATGCAACATATCCTAAAAGCGCAAAACTCTCAGGCATAATAGTCCTTCCATAAAATTGTGAAAAAGGCAGAAGAATATATATGACACTAGCTATTAAAGCTACGCGCCTATTTTTTCTCTCAATAGATAATTTATATAAAAAAATAGCAGATATAACAAAAGCTAAAGCTGAAATAGTTCTAAAAATAGTAGGACTAAATTCAGTAAGTTTTGAAACTAGCGTGCCTAAAGCTGGTAAAATCATAAGCTCTAGCTGAATTTTTTGAGGATATTTTCCATAATAAGAAAATCTAGGATTTAAAAGATCTATCCCATTTCTATAATAATCTAAAGCCACGCTATAAGTATCTGCCTGTCTCCAATTATCTAAAATTTCCCAAGTCTGATTATTTAAAGTAGGAAATACGAGTGCAAAAAATAAAAAAACTAAAAGAAGATAGACTAAAATATCAATTTTTCTTTCTCTACTTAAGTTAAAGTTAAATTTATTTGACAGGGTCATATCCTCCTTCGTTAAAAGGATTGCATCTTAAAATGCGCCATATAGTTAAAAAAGTCCCTTTAAAAAAGCCATATTTTCTATAAGCCTCAATAGCATATGCTGAGCAAGTAGGATAAAATCTACAAGATGAAGGAGTAAATCTAGAGATATATTTTTGATAAAATTTAATAATAATTATCATAAGTCTACTCAAAACTATCACTTCCTAATCTTAGAAATTTTAATAATATGATAAAAAGAGCCCCTTAATTCGTCAAAAGAGATATTTGGAACATTACGTCTGATAATAAAGACATAGTCATATCCAGTCTTTAGATCATCTTCACATTCTCTATATATCTCTCTTACGCGGCGCTTAATTTTGTTTCTTATAACTGCATTTCCAGTTTTTTTCGATATGGTAATACCAAGGCGTGAATGGTCTAGTCCATTTTTTCTAACATATAAAACCAAGTTTCTATTTCCAAAACTTTTACCATTGTCATACGCCTTTTTAAAATCTCTGTAACTTTTAACAGTATCCATTAAACTGTAAGTCTTTTTCTTCCTTTTAGTCTTCTAGCTTTTAGTACATTTCTTCCAGCTTTAGTTTTCATTCTATTTCTAAAACCATGTTTTTTAGCTTTTTTTCTAGTGTTTGGTTGGAAAGTTCTTTTCATAAAACTCCACCTCCTTTTCAAGTCATAAAATTATCTAATATAGTATATTAATTTTATCAGTGTTTGTCAAGAAATCTTTACAAATTATTTCGTATAAAATTAGCATACTAATAATGAGTTTTTATAATAAACTTATAAATATATATTAAATATAAAAATGTCTTTTTATTTAAAATTAATTTTTAAAATCTATGCTTTATTTTTATATTTATAAAGTTTTTAGCCTGTGGATAACTATTGAAATTATAGAAAATATCTGATAAAATACGTATAGATTTAATCGTGTGATTTACTTGATTTTTCTAATAATTTTACTTATTTTTAAGGTTTTTACTTATCCATATAAAATTATTTTATATTAATTGTTAATTTAGGTTTTTTATTGATAACAAGTTATTAACAGCCTTTTGATAAGTATGTGGAAAAGTCATCTAAATTTTTATAATTTTTTAACTAGAACTATTTAATTATACCATTTTAGTTATTAACATCACACTTATCAACAGTTGTGAATAACTATCTAAAAAATATATTATCCACATTTTCCACAGGGATAACTTAATCGGAATTTGTTTATAAAGTTATCCACTGTGGATATTGTTTATAAGGAGTTTATAGTGGCAAAACTTGAAAAAGATAAATGGCAAGATATTTTATCTAATATTGAAAGAAAAGTAGGAACTGGCTATAACCTATGGTTTGGTGAGGTCGATTATGATATTAGCGGTAACGACTTTTTTATTAAGCTTCCTAACCAATTTACATATGATCATGTTATTAAGAGATATGATAGTATAATTTCTGAGATTATTGCTAGCCAAACTGGAAATAATTATAATTTAAAATATGAAATTTCTGAAAATTTTAACTCTACTGTAGATGATTTTACAGATAATAATAATCTTATAAAAAAATATACTTTTGATAATTTTGTAGTGGGAAAAAGTAACGAGTTTGCGCATGCAGCTAGTGTTAATGTGGCTGAAAATCCAGGTTCTTTATATAATCCACTTTTTATTTATGGCTCTTCTGGACTTGGCAAAACTCACCTTATGTATGCTATTGGAAATTATATGATGGATGAAAATGAAAAACTTATCCCTATGTATGTTTCTAGTGAGCAGTTTACTAATGAGTTTGTTGAGAGTATTAGACGCGATACTATGCCAGAATTTAGAGAAAAATATAGAAGTGTAGATTTATTATTAGTAGATGATATTCAATTTCTTACTGGAAAAGAGGGTACCCAAGAGGAGTTTTTCCATACTTTTAATAATCTATATTCTAATGGTAAACAGATCGTAGTAACTAGTGATAAACCGCCTAAGGATCTAAAAGGACTAGAGGATAGAATTATTACTCGTCTAGGGGGCGGTCTTACTACTGATATATCTAGTCCTGATATTGAGACGCGTATAGCTATTTTGCGTAACAAAAACGAGCTAGAAGGGTTTAATGTCTCTGATGAGATTTTAAATTATATAGCTGAAAATATAGATTCTAATATTCGTGAGCTAGAGGGAGCGCTTTTAAGAGTCGTAGCTTTTTCTAATCTTTCTAAACGTGATGTAGATCTTGATATGGCAAAAAAAGTGCTAGAGGATGTTTTAGATAGTGATAGAAAAGTTGAGATTACGCCTTTAAAAATTAAAAAGGTTGTAGCAGATAATTATAAAATTACAGTTGAGGATATTGATTCTCCAAAAAGACCTAAGCCTATAGCTTATCCTAGACAGATAGCTATGTATCTTACTAGAAAATATACTAATCTATCACTTCCGAGCATTGGTCAGGAGTTTGGAGGTCGCGATCATTCCACTATTTCTTATGCTATTGATAAAATAGATAAGGATTTAAAAACTGATAGCGAACTTAAGAAAGAAGTAGAAAAACTAATTAGAGAGATAAAATCATAGTATTAAATCTCTTTTTATAAAAAATTAGTTTAGATTTAATAATTATCAAAACTAATCCACAGCTACTTCTAATAAGTTTTAGAAGTTTATCGTAAGATTTGGTACTTATCCACATATCCACAGTACCTATTACTACTAATTATAATTTATATACTAATTTGAGGAGAAAAATGAAATTTAAAATCAATCAAAATAATTTTTGGGAAGGACTTTCTACAGTTTTAAGAGCTATTTCTTCTAAATCAATTTCTCTAGAGTTAGAGGGAGTTTTAATCGAGGCTAAAAATAATAAAATTAAACTTACTGGTACTGATGCACAAGAATTAAGTATTGAAACTTTTATAGATGCACAGATTGTAGAAGAGGGGATCACTTTAGTAAATGCTAGACTTTTAGGTGATGTAGTTAGAAAACTGCCTCATGATGATATTACTATTACTGTCTTAAAAGATAGGATGAATTTAAAAGTACAAAACTCTAATTTTGATCTTTTAACTCTAAATCCTGAAGAATATCCTTCTATTCCTAAAGTAGGAGATGAAAAATCTATTACTATTAACTCCCAAGTTTTATCTCAGGCTATAAAACAGACATCTTTTGGGGTTTCTTTAGATCTAAATAGACGTACTCTTATGGGGGTTTTATTCGAGCTTAATAAAAATAAAATTAACTTTGTATCACTTGATGGTATTAGACTTTCTGTTTTTTCAGAAAATATAGATTCAGATTTAGAACTATCTGCTATTGTGCCTGCTAAATCTCTAGATGAGTTATCTAGAACTATAGGTGAAGAGGATTTTCCAGTAAAGATTTCTTTTACAGATAATAATATAAAATTTGATCTAGTTGATACTTGCTTTTATTCAGGCCTTATAGAGGGAAATTTCTTTAACTATAAAGATATTATTAGAAAAGAACATGAGATTTATGTTTCGTGCGATAGAAAAAGTCTAGTTACAAGCCTTGAAAGAGCTGAGCTTTTAGCTAAATCTGAAAAGGCTAAACTTGTAAAACTAGAGTTTGATGGAAATACTCTAAAAATCTTATCTAATACTGAACTGGGTTCTGTTGAGGAGCTTGTTGATATTGATAAAAATGGCGATAGCCTTACTATTGGGTTTAATTCTAAATTTTTATTAGATGGGCTTAAAAATATGGAAGAAGATAGAATTAATCTTCTTCTAAAAAATGAGATTTCTCCACTTATTATAAATGGAGAGGGAAATGATGATTATTTATATTTAGTTCTACCAGTGAGGCTTGCATAATGATAGTAGAAATAGATACAGAATTTATAAAGCTTGATTCTTTATTAAAATTTTCTAGTATCGCCGAGTCTGGTGGTATGGCTAAAATTTTAATAGAAAATGGCGAAGTTAGTGTAAATGATGAGATAGAGACTAGACGCGGAAGAAAAGTTTATCCTGGAGATAGGGTAGAGCTTTTTGATGAGATTATAGAAGTTAGATGAAAATAAAAGAAATTAGCATTAATAATTTTAGAAATTATGATAGTTTAAAATTAAATCCTAATAAAAACTTTAATATTTTCTATGGAAAAAACGCTTCTGGGAAAACTAACATACTAGAAGCTATTTCAATGTTAATTTCTGG
>JASBZD010000042.1 GCA_029983595.1 Peptoniphilaceae bacterium | reverse complement strand
TATTCATATTATCACCATGCTAAAATTAACATATGAATATTAAGATTATTTAAAGAAAAAAACTGACCTTAAAAATAAGATCAGTTTAAAAATTATAATTATAAAAAACTATTTTACTTCATAGATATAATCTAGAATATCTCCAGTTCTAGATTGAGATAATCCTACTATTCTATCAGTTTTTTCAATATTTTTTGGTTTACCCATTGCATCTTCTGCTATTTTTTTAAGTTCCTCAATTGTGATATGAGGCACTTTTAAAGCATCAAATTTTTCAATTAAATCTGAGCGAAGTGGGTTAATACAGATTCCACGTTCTGTAACTAGAATATCTACAGTATTACCAGGTGTAGTAATTACATCTACTCTATCTTTAATAAATGGAATTCTAGATGAGAATAATTTAGATACAATAATAGAAACTTTTGCTCCAAATGCTGTATCTTGGTGTCCACCAGATCCTCCCATAAGCATACCGTGAGATCCTGTAGTTACATTTACATTAAAGTCTGTATCTATTTCAGTAGCCCCTAGAATTACTATATCTAGATTATCTACAACGTTAGAAACTTCTGGGTTACCATACATTGAGCCACTCATTTTTAAGTGGTTTCTATTTTTACCTATAGATTCTACGGCCTTAAGGTCAAAACATTGTACATCAAATAGTGCTTCAAATAATCCTTCTTCTAGCATATCTACTAAATATCCAGTAATACCACCTGAAGCAAAAGATCCCTTAATATTATTTTCAATCATATAAGTTTTAAGATTATCAGCTACAGCTAGTGATATACCACCAGCACCAGTTTGGAATGATAATCCATCTTTTACAAGTCCAGTAGCTATCATAGCCTGAAGTGTATCGGCAGCTATTTTTAATCCCACTGGGTCTTTAGTTATCATAGTAGTTCCAGAAACAATACCAGATTTTTCACCAATTGAATCTACTTTTAATACATAATCAATATATTCACCAGCTATATCAATTGGATAATTTGGATATGGAGCTAAATAGTCAGTTACAGCAATAGTAGTTTTTCCTTTTTGAGCATCTGAATAAGCATATCCAATAGCTCCACAAGAGTTAATTCCATTAGTACCAGAAATGTTTCCATGTTCGTCACATGAAGGAGCAGCTATAAATGCATAATCTATTTCTACTTCACCATTCATAATAGCACGCGCTCTACCGCCGTGAGACTGCATTATGATTCTTCCTTTTAATTTACCATGAGATACAGCTTCCCCTACTGGTCCAGAAATATATGAAGTAATTATATTAGTGATAGTTCCATCTTCTAAAAGATCTACAATTTCAGCCATAGAAGGGAAAATAGAACTTGCTACTAAAGTTATATCTTTTACTCCAGTCGCTGCAATAGCTTTCATAACTGGAACTAAAACATTATCCCCATTTCTTAAATGGTGGTGAAATGAGATACTAGCTCCATCTTTTATATCTAATTCTTTAATTAACTCATCAAGATTATCTCTTAAGATAGTTTCTGTATGACCTTTTTTAGGATAATCATTTTTTTCAAGAATTTTTACATCTTCTAATTTAGTATCAAAGTAGGTCATTGTATTCCTCCTTAAAGTAATCTGTTTGTTTTAATAAATTTACTGCTCTCTTAATAATAGGAGCATCAACCATCTTACCATCCAGAGACCAAGCACCTAGTCCTTTTTCTTTAGCATCAATAGCACCTTCACATACTCTTACAGCATGTTCTACTTCAGCATCAGTAGGCGCAAATACATTATTAATTGTCTCAACATGACGTGGAGAAATAGCAGCTTTACCAGTCATACCAATAGACTTAGCAAACTCTGTATCTTTTTTTAACCCTACCATATCATCTGTATCAGTAAATGGTGTATCTATAGCCTGAATTTGTAAAGCTTTAGAAACTGATACTATCTTATTTCTTGCATAAGCGATTTCGTTAGATTCTTTAGTACGTTCAGCACCTAAATCTAAAGTTAAGTCCTCTGCACCTAATAAAACACCGATTACTCTATCTGATTGAGATAAAATATTAAAAGCATCTTCTACTCCTAGAGCAGTTTCTATAAGACAGAATACTTTTTTGTCAGAATTTTTTTCGTTTAGATATTTATCGATTTCTTTAACAGAGTCTACTGAAGCTTTAGGTAGCATAATAGCATTAAAATCTAAATTTATAATCTCATCCATGTCATCAGTAAAATATGGAGTATCAGTAGGGTTTACTCTTATTAAAATATCGTTAGAATGCTCAATATTTCTTGATTCTAATAAACTAAGATATTCTCTTACTAAAATTCTAGCTGCGTCTTTTTCAGATGCACTTACCGCATCTTCAAGGTCGATAATTACAGCATCAGCGCCTAGAATAGTAGAGCTATATAGCATCCCTGGATTGTTACCTGGCATAAATAGCATACTTTTATACATTATTCTTGGCACCCCCTATTTACAGCCGCTTCGATTCTAGCTTTTATAGTAAAATCTAAAGCACCTTTATCTTCTATTTTTACTTGAGCTTTTTTAACGCCATTTTCTTCTAGCGCTTCTCTTACTACTTCTTCGATTTGGTCTCCATATTGGTTAAATACTTCACTAGAGATATTTATATCTAATGAATCAGATGGAGATAAAATAACTAGTAAGTCGTTAGATTCAGCAGATCCAGCTCTAGCAGGTCTAACTATTTCTCGTTCTCTTCTTTCCAATCTAAATACTCCTTTCTACCTGTTTGGTAAAGGTCAGTTCCAGTTGAATCTACGCAAACAGTAGCTGGGAATTTTTCTACATATAATTTACGAATAGCTTCAGCACCTAAATCTTCATAAGTAACTATTTCAGCTTCTTTTACAGATTTAGCTATAACAGCTGCCGCTCCACCTATTGCAGTAAAATAAACAGCATGGTTTTTAACGATAGATTCTTTTACTTCATCAGATCTTTTTCCTTTAGCGATCATTCCTTTTAGACCAATATCTAAAAGTCTTGGTGCGTAAGGGTCCATTCTATAAGCTGTAGTAGGTCCAGCAGAACCAATTGGTTTTCCTTCTGGAGCTGGAGCAGGTCCAACATAATAAATAATTGCGTTTTCTACATCGATAGGAAGTTCCTCTCCTCTATCTAATGCATCAACTAATCTTTTATGAGCTGCATCACGTGCAGTATAAATATAACCAGTAATTTCTACACTATCTCCAGCTTTTAAGCCGTCGATTTGGTCATCAGTAAGTGGAGTTGTTAATTGAATTGCCATTTTTTACCTCCTAAAAAGTAACGTCTTTATGTCTACCAGCGTGGCATTGGATATTTACAGCAACTGGAAGTCCAGCAATATGAGTTCCGTAAGTATCGATTAATACTCTTAGACACATATTTTTTCCACCTAAACCTTGAGGTCCAATACCTAAGCTATTGATTTTTTCTTCTAATTCTTTTTCTAAATCAGCATAGAATGGATTTTCATTATATTGATCTAAAGGTCTCATTAAAACTCTTTTAGCCATAGCAGCTGATTTATCAAAGTTACCACCAATACCTACACCAACTACGATTGGAGGACATGGGTTAGGTCCAGCATTTTCTACTGTATCAAGGATGAATTTTTTAACTCCTTCAATACCATCAGCAGGTTTAAGCATAGCAAGTCTAGACATATTTTCAGATCCAAATCCTTTTTCAGCTATAGTGATTTTTAATTCATCACCAGGTACTACTCTGTAGTTAATTACTGCAGGAGTGTTGTCACCAGAGTTTTTACGTTCGATAGGATCTGTAACTACAGATTTACGAAGACATCCTTCTTCATAACCTTGTCTTACACCTTCTTGGATAGCATCTTCTATAAATCCGCCTTCGATATGCACATCTTGACCTAGATCTACAAAAGCTACAACCATACCAGTATCTTGACAATAAGCTACTTCTTCATTTCTAGCAATTTCGCCATTTTCTAAAATAATATCATAGATATCTTTAGCTAAAGGCCATTGTTCAGAATCTCTAGCTTCTTCTAGTTTAGTTTTTAGATCTTCAGGTAAAAAATAAGCAGCATCAATACACATTTTTTTAACTGCTTCTTGTATATCATTTACATGTACTGTTTTCATTTTAACCTCTCTTAATAAAAATATAATTCAGAGAGAAAAAGCTCTCTCTGAATTAAGAATCGTTAGTTTATATTATCTATTTTCGATTAGAGCTAGTACTCTATTCATTTCGTTATTAACAATCATTAAACCTTCGTCAACACCCATACCTGGTTTAGCTAATACTTGAGCAGCACCACAAGCCATACCGATGTTAGTTAAAACTTCAGCAGATCTGTTAGTTTCGTTACAAGTACCACCACAATAAGCGCCTTTATTATTTTCTTTACAGAATAAGATAGCTTCAGCAGTATTATTTACTCCACCTAAGTCAGGAGTTTTGATTTGAAGCATGTGTCCAGCATTAGCAGCTACGAAGTCTTTAACGTCTTCGAATGTATTACACCATTCATCAGCTACAAGCTCAACGTTTATGTTTCTTTCGTCAACAGCTTTAGTTAAAGCAGCTAGAGCTTCAATTTGAGCTTCTTTAGAACCAGCATCCATAGGTCCTTCAATTCTTAAGTGATATGGTTTAGCAGTTTCTTCTAACTCAGTTAAGTAGTCAGCCATTTTTTCTGTATCTAAATCGAAAGCATCACCAATAGTTCCATATACGTCAATGTGGAAAACTGGTTGATAATCATCATGAGTTTTAAATTCGTTAACTCTATCTCTTAACCATGCAACGTAATCTTTAAGTTTTTCACCATTTTTACCTAATTTTTCTTCAACGTTGTTGAATAATCCGTGAGGTAAAACGTCAGCATTTTTAAGAATCATTTTGTCAGCGTTATCATATCTGTCATCTCCAGATTGAGTAAAGATTGGAACTCTTTTGATTTCACCATCTACGTTATATTCTTTATTAATAACTTCAGCCATTGTAATATGTTGAGCTTTAGCTACTGCATCAAGGATAGCTTGAGTAATACCATATCTAATAGCAGTGTGAAGTCTATTTCCATTAACTTCCATTCTATCGAATTCTTCAGCTAATTCTTTAAAGTTATCTAATTCTCTTCCTTCTAGTTTAGGAGCGATTTCTTTTTCGATAACTGGAATAAAGTCTTTAGCTAAAAATAAAGGATCACGTCCACCTGCACCAGAGTATTGAACTGCAGCGCAATCACCGAAAGCTACTTGTCCATCTTCTAATATAAGTTGAACTGAGATAGATTCTCCAGCTTGTCTAATAGATGTGAAACCTTCTGTTACTGAGTCGCCAGTATAGAATAACCCGTCATGACCAGCACCTAATTTAATAGCTTTTTGGTCATCGAAATAAAATCCTGTAAGTCCAGGTGAGCAAATTACTTTTTTGATTTTCATTTAAAAAAATCCTCCTTATAATATTTAAATAGTTTTAGCCACCACCTATTAGATAATAGATGATGGCATAATATATATTAATTTTTAATTAATATCAGTATATAATCCACAATTATTTTTGTGGTCTACCAACTAATCTACCTCTAGATACTGCAAATATATCATCGATAGTTAATTGGAATTCAATGTCTCTACCTTCGAAATCAGCTCTTTCTTGAAGTGCCTCACGGTTAAGATCTTTGATTTCTTTAGTAAATGGAATGTTACCAAATTCTAGGTATCTAATTCTACCTTTGTTATCTCTTGCAGGTAACATTTTACCAGCGTTATAGATAGATGGTCCAAATGGAATGTCAATAACTCCAGTTTCGAAAGCTTTAACTGTACCAACAGCCCAGTCGCCATTACCAAGTTTTAAAGTTTCATCTAACATACATTTTACTTCTGCTTTAATTAAGTTAATTTCGTCTCTTAACTGATCATTTTCAGCATATCTTTGTCCTTCTAAAAGGTTTAAAACCATTTTAGTAGCTTTGATACCATCAGCGTTAGCTTCTTTAGTAGGAATACCAAATGCTTCGTGAGGAGTTTTAACGATAACTTTAGTAGCACCAGCTAAAGCAGCAGCAACAGAACCTAATGAGATAAGTCCAAATGCTTTAGCTTCATCTTCTGGGAATCCACCCATCCATTGGTGGAATACTGTAGTAAGGTCTATATCATTATATCCATATTCTTCTAGATATTCTGTAGTTTGTTCTTCTAGTGCTCTAACAGCAGCAACGTCTTGGATTAAGTTACCACATTGTCCATATCCTACTGTAATATTTTTAACACCTTGTTCAGCAGCTAAAAGTGCTTCTAAGATAGCTACAGCAACTGCAGTAGAAGGAGGACATAAAGTACCAGTTAATGGACCAAATGGCTCTCTATTTATTGTAACACCTTGTTCTTCATAGAAACCAACAAGTCTGTCACAATATTGCCAGTCGTGAACTGATTTTTCCATTGGAACCATTTTAGCGTAAGGGATGTTATAAGAAATAGCTCCACCTTCGTTAGAAGTATAACCACCAGCATGACCTACTTCAGCTAGTAATCTAGAGTCTGGAGTACCATGTCTAAGTTGAAGTGGTAGATCTACAGCTTCATAAACTTGACGACAACCTTTAACACCGTGGTTTACAGCTGGGAATCCATTAAGTAGTGATCTACCAGCAGCTTTAGATTGTTCAATCCCTCTTTCGCCTTCTTCGTATCTATTTTGACGAGTATAAGCATCAATTGTAGAAGGTAAGAAGTCAGCTCCACCTTCGTTTTGTAAATATTGTAATAATTCTATATGTTCGTTAATTAAAGCAACCCCAGCTCTAGGTTGAGCAGTAGTGATGCCTTCTTCTTTAGCTTTAACTAATTTTTTACCAAAGTTTTTTTCATCTGGAATACTTTTTAAGAAATCTACTGCTTCTTGTAGATCTACTTCTTTTCCAGTAGGCCAGCTAGCTAAAACTTCTTCTCTTTCTTTGAAGAAATCTTCTTCACTCCATTTTTTAAAACTTAAATCCATATTAACCTCCTAAAATGTGATTTATATTAAAGTTCAACTAAATATTTTTTTAGCATTCTTACTGCCATATCAGGTTCAAACATAGCAAGTAATCCCATAGCCGAAAGAATATACTCTTTATCAAGTAATAATTTAGGCTTCATTGGTCTTAACGATTCTGGTTCATCCATAGAAAATTTAGAAGCATTTAATACTTCATCTGGTTTTTCGTTATTTACGATAACTCCACCAGTACCAATTAATATATCTACTTCAGTTAAATCCTTACCATTTTGTTGAAAAATTTTACCCATAGGAGAGTAAACTTCTTTAACAGTTCCAGCATGGCGTTTCATAGATAAATAGCTACATATCTTAGCTATACCAGTATCAAACTCTTTATCATCTTCTGTTTCAGAAACAAAATCTGTATTTTCAAATCGTTTTTTAAATTCTTCTTCGATATTAAATTTTTCAGCATCTATAAACTGTTTTACTAATCTAAGACCAGCTGCTTCATAAACTGCCATAGCAGAGTATCTCATACCAAGATCCCCTTCTACAGTACGTTTAGCAAAAGGTTCTTCAAGACCTCTAAACATTACCCCCGGCTTAGTAGGAAGGCCCTCATTTACGGAGTGAATATCAGTAGTCGCACCACCAATATCTATAACTACAAGTTCTCCTAGACCATCTTCGTTTTCTGTACCTTCAGATAAAGTTCTAGCAGCAGTTAAAACTGCAGCAGGTGTAGGCATAGTAAGGTCATCTATAATTTCAGAAACTTTAGACATCCCTTTAGCTTTAACGATATTTTCCATGAAAATATTTCTAATAGTCTCTCTAGCAGGCTCAACGTTTATAGAATTTATTGTAGGCATAACGTTTTCAGTAATATGATACTCAACATCATCGCCAAAAATCTTTTTAATCTCGTCATTAGCACTCTTATTACCAGCAACTACAACCGGAATTTTAATACCTTGGTTTTTAAGCATAGTCGCGTTGTGTAATATAGTTTCAGTGTTTCCACCGTCAGTACCACCTGCAAGAAGAATTATATCTACTTCAGTATCTAATATCTCTTTTACTTCTGATTCATTTAAATCATAACTATAAGTATTAATAATTCTAGCGCCAGCGCCTAATGCTGTACGTTTTGCCGCTTCAGCAGTAAGTTCTGGAACCAGTCCAATAGCCACGACTTTAAGGCCTCCAGCAGCAGAAGAGCATGCATTAGTCTTAACTATATTAATATCATCAAAGTTAACTTCTTCTTTTAATTTGTCTAAAGCTTTATTGAAACCAATAGTTACATCCTCACTAACTGTAGTATAAGATTTAGCAGTTCCTAAAATTTCTTCTTTTTCAATATCTACAAGCGTAAGTTTTGTAAATGTACTTCCAATATCAATAAACAAATAACAATTCATTAAATACCTAAATCCTTTTTAAGATCTACAATAGTGTCTTCGATAGGTGTTCCTGGTCCATAAACTCTGTCAAATCCCATGTCTTTAAATCTAGGTTCAACATCTTCAAAAACTTGTTTACCAACAACGATATTACCACCAACATATAGTAATACGTTATCAAGACCAGCTTCTTTCATTTTATCTCCCATACCAGCGCAGTCTAGTTCTCCTTGTCCATATAGAGAAGAAACTAAAATAGCGTCAGCATTAGTTTCAATTGCTGCATTAATAAAATCTTCTTGTGAAGATAATACACCAATATTAATTACGTTAAATCCTTCTTGTGTTAAACTATGATTGATGATTTTGTTACCAACAGCGTGAGCGTCAGAACCTATTACACCAATTACAACAGTTTTACCGTTTCCCATAAGTACCTCCTAAAATTATGCGAATTTGAAAATCGTTTTCACGTTATAATTATACCATAAATTGTTTATTTTGCAACAAATTTAACATTTGAAAACACAAAATAAGGGTATGGTTAGTTATTTAAATAACAAAAAAAGCACCCATAAATCAGGGTACTTGGCTGTTTTTAATAAGAATACGCCGGAACTTTTTTATTAGAATATTCTAAAATTGATTCCATTATATAATTAGTCATACAGATATTTAAACTTAGTGCATAATTTAAGTCCCTAGATAAGCCTACTTCTTCTCTATATTCTAAAACTACACTTTCTATGAATTTTTTAATATTTTCAAATTCATCAAAAACACCTAGCGCATCTACTTGTAGATAAGATCTGTCAAATCTGATTCTCTTAAACTCATGATTTTTAGAATACTCATCTAATCTAGATTCATAATCTATGTGTATTTTCATATCTATAGGGAATTTCCACTTTCTATCATGTGCAAGACATGTATAGTCAGCTAAATAGTGGGTAATAATTCCTAGTTCTCTACTAAAAGATTTAAGTCTTTTATAACTTATATTTCTAAAGTCTAAATTTCTATAAGTGTGGATTAATTTCATAACTCTTAAAGCTATAAAATTAATACTCTCTTCGTAATAATGTCTATATAATTTATATTTAGGATAAATATCTGGAGATACAGATCCCCAAATAAGTTTTTCTCTATTAAGTTCTATATTATAGTTAGTTTTTATTTCATCATAAAGCTTTTCGCTAAATAGCCTATGTGTCGATGCTAAAATAATATCACTTCCTTTTAACAAAGCTTAAGTTTTAACCACCATATATTATTATAACACAAATATAAACTATTTAATCAATTTTTTGTTAATTTAATGTAAAGTATCATTAATAGCTGGGAATATATCTTGAGTCTCATATCCTAATCTCCAAGACGCTATTCCTGCCATATCGTATTTCTGAGTTAGAGATGCTTTTTCGCGAATTGATTTAGCATCTTCAATCCATACATAACCAATTCTATCACCTAGATCTTTTTTACCTACATATTGTTTAGCTTTTTCATCCCATTCAAGATCTACATTATTATCAGTTACGAATTTATTAGCAACTTCCATCGATACAGTCTGGGACTCAAGCCCGCCATTTTTATTTTCTAGCCATACACGAGTATATAATGGCACTGTATAGATAAATTTTTCCATTGGTATATCTCTAAATAATGAGTTTAAATTATTTTCAACCCATGAATATTCTGCTACTGAACCAGCTTCTGGACTTGAAGACCAATATTGGTCATAAGTCATAAGCATTATATAATCCGCTGCTTCTGCTAGTCCCTTTCTATCATAATTATCTCTTTCGTCAGTAAAAATTCTTGGCACTACATCGACACTTACTACTTGTCCCTCTGCACTAAAGATAGGATAAAGCTCTCTAATAAATTGTGTATAATTATCTCTTGTAGCTACATTTATCTCTTCAAAATCGACATTTATACCATCTACATTAAGTTCTTTACACATTTCTAGAAGTTCTTTAATAAGTCTTTGACGTGTAGAGCTTCTTTGCAGTCCTTTTTCAGCTACAGC
>JASBZD010000041.1 GCA_029983595.1 Peptoniphilaceae bacterium | reverse complement strand
TTTTAAACTATCTCCATCATTTAAAATATATTTTTCATTTACTTTAGAATCATTTATTACTATATTTTTTTTGCGTATTTGTTTATATATAAAACTTAAAGATGCATTTTTAAATATTTTTCTTAAATATCTATCTATCCTCTGACCCGACTCATCTTTAGTAATTATTATTTCTTTCATTTATACTCCAAATTAATTCAAATTTTGACATTTTTATTTTTTTCGATAAACTAATATTATTATACAATAGTTAAAATCTTAATTCTAACTTGATAGATTTAAAGGAGAAAAAATAATTGAGTAAAAATAAAATATCTGATTTTTTTCATTTTCTTTTTTCTAGAATAACTTATCTAATAATAGTAGCTTTATTATTTATAATTATTTTATCTAGACTAAATAACTTATTTAATCTAGGTTTATTAGAAAGTGAACAATTAAATAAAATTGGTCTACAGACTGAAGAAGAAGTAAAAGTAGATAATAAACCCGTTATAGTTTATGAAGGTGGAAAGCCAGAGCCAGAAAATCCTGAAAATATGAGATTTTTTACATTAAAGCCTGAAGATGTAACTCCAGAAAAACTTAGTTTAATATTAAAAGAAGAAGGATTTATTCAAGATCCAGATTCTCTAGTTATATTAATAGATAATTTAAGCCTTAGAAATAGCATAGTTCCAGGTTATTATGAAGTTCCATTTGATATTTCAAACTTGGGACTCTTATCAAAAGTTACAGGAACGCCTGAAGAAATTTTAGAACTTAGAAAAGAAATGATTGATAATAATAAAGGTAATGAAGTGCCTTCTGAAACTGTCACTTTTACAATTTTAGAAGGATCTAGTGCTGAAAATGCTGCAGAAATATTAAAACAGGCTGGCTTAATCCAAGATAGCGCATCTTTTATTGGTATTCTTAACCAAAATGGTTTAAGAGATATAATTAAACCTGGTGAATATACTGTAGATAAAAATATAAAAAATTTAGATCTTATTGAAAAAATTACTATTAATCCTAACGAGGTTCAAAGCGAAACTTCTAATTAATAAAAACTACTTAATGAAGTCAAATTTATATCAAAGTGATATTAAGTCTTCAATAAGTAGCTTTTATTTTATTTAGTTTACTTTATTTCTAGGAGTATCTCCATTTTTAAAATCTAAAATATTTTCTACACATGCATTTCCCATTTCCATTCTAGCTTCGACAGTTGCATTACCTAAATGAGGAGCTAATGTCAGATTCTCTAGTTTTAAGAGTTCATCTGAAAATTTAGGCTCAAACTCATAAACATCTAAAGCTGCGGCTTTTATTTCATGATTTTTTAAGGCATCTATTAGCGCCGATTCTTTAACTAATGGTCCTCTCGCAGCATTAACTAAAATGGCACTATTTTTCATTTTCTTAAATTCTTCTTCTGAAATCATATGGTGAAGTTCATTAGAATAAGCTGTGTGAATAGTAATAATATCAGAATTTTCTAATAAATAATCTAATTCTTTATAAGAGATATTTTCATTTTCTATTTCTTCTTTTCTCGTTCTAGAATAGTATATTATGTCCATTTCAAAAGCCTCTGCTCTTTTAGCTACATTCTTACCAATATTTCCCATCCCAATAATTCCTAAAGTTTTACCTCTTAGTTCGTTACCTAGAAAATATGTAGGTTTCCAGCCATTAAAATTACCTTTTTCTAGATCTTTATAACCTTCAATAATTCTTCGGCTAGATGCTAAAATAAGTCCAAATGTAAGCTCTGCTGTAGAAACTGCAGAAGAAGGAGCAGGCGCATTAGTTACTATAATTCCCAATTCTTTAGAAGCCTCTATATCAATATTGTCATATCCAGCACCATAGTTTGCGACAAGTTTTAAGCTATCAGATGATTCAAGGATTTCTCTGTCGATTTTATCAGATAGAGGGCATAATAAAATATCCGCATCCTTAACTCCGTCAATTAACTCTTCTTTAGATAATGTTTTAAAACTATCATGATAATTTATTTCAAAATCTTTTAATTTTTCTAATATTTCTTCCGGAACTTTACTACTAATAAATATTTTCACTTTTATACTCCTTTTTATATTCTATTTATATTATATACTATATCAAAAAATATTAAAAAAGAGCCAAATTAGGCCCTTTTAGTATTATTTTCAATTATTTTTAAAACTACTTCTGAAGATTTTTCTAGCTCTTCTAATGCTAATAATTCATGTTTTCCATGAAATGCATATCCACCAGTAAAGATATTTGGGCAAGGAAGTCCCATATAAGATAATCTAGCTCCATCTGTTCCTCCACGTACGGGAGTAATCTTTGGTGTCACTCCCACATCTTCCATTGATTTATAGGCTAAATCAATAATTTCCGGATGCTTAACTATTACTTCTTCCATATTATAATATGAATCTTTCATCTTAAGTTCTACGACATTATTGTACTTTTTATTTAAGAAATCTACAGCACTCTGCATAATAGATTTTTTAGTTTCAAATTTTTCTCTATCATGATCTCTAATAATAAATTCCATAGTAGTTTTTTCTACATTACCATCAAAGCCATTTAAGAAAAAGAATCCTTCAAAGTTCTCAGTATATTCAGGTCTTTCACCCACTGGTAACATATTAAATAATTCCATTCCAATTATAATAGAATTAATCATTACATTTTTTGAACTACCAGGATGGACATTTTTGCCTGAAATTACAATATCTGCAGAAGCCGCGTTAAAATTTTTATATTCTAGCTCGCCAATTGGTCCGCCATCTATTGTATAAGCAAATTTAGCCCCAAATTTTTCTACATCGAATAAATCTGCACCTCTGCCGATCTCCTCATCAGGTGTAAAACCAATAGATATTTTACCATGCTTAAACTCTGGGTTTTTAGTGATATATTCAATAGCATTCATAATAGAAGCTATTCCAGCTTTATTATCAGCACCTAAAAGTGTAGTACCATCAGTTACTATTAAAGTCTTGCCAACTAAATCATTTAAAAAAGGAAAATCTTCTACTTTAGTAATTATACTATCACTTAGTTTAATATCTCCACCAGTATAATTAATTACTTTAGGATTTACATTTTCTCCACTAAAATCTGGAGCTGTGTCCATATGAGCTACAAACCCAATAGGGTCTACTTCATAATCTAGATTAGACTCTAAAAATGCATATACATATCCATTTTCATCTACATGAGCATTCTCTATTCCCATCTGATGTAACTCATCAACTAATAAGATTGCAAGATCTAGTTGTCTTTTGGTAGAAGGACAAGTCTCTACTTTTGGATCACTAGTTGTGTGAATTTTAACATATTTAATT
Organism: Peptoniphilaceae bacterium; assembly: GCA_029983595.1. Lineage (GTDB taxonomy): Bacteria > Bacillota > Clostridia > Tissierellales > Peptoniphilaceae > Neofamilia. The sequence continues at coordinate 7,152 of JASBZD010000041.1, read as the reverse complement.
AACCTATCTTTAATATCCATAATCTCTCCTTTAGGCTTTATTTAATTTTTCTAAAATAGCTTCTATTTCTTTTATTTTAGACATTGTATCACTACTATTTTTATTTTCAATAGCATCATATACACAATGCTCTAAATGAGATGATAATATATCTTTATTAGTATTTTTTAAAATCGAAATTGACGCCATTAGTTGGTTACTAATATCTATGCAATATCTATCATCTTCTACCATTTTAATAAGCCCATCAATCTGTCCTCGTACTGTTTTTAGTCTTCTTAAAGTTTTATCTTTATCTGCATGCACTATAAATTCTCCGTCCTATACCCTGCATCTTCTACAGCTTTTTTTACCCTTTGTATATCTAAATCATCATGATAATTTATTGTAACTTTATTATTCTTATGATCGGCTTTAGCACTATCGACATTTTCTATTTTTTCGATAGCTTTTTTTACTCTGCCTTCACAGTGTTCGCACGTCATATCATATACATCTATTGTAGTAGTTTTTATATTTTTATCTTCAACTGATGAGATATTATTAGTATTCTCTTGCTCTTTTTTTAATTCTGAATGCTCAGATTTATAACTAGATTTTACGTCAAAACTTGGTTTAAAATTTCTAAGCCTTAATGAGTTTAAGCACACGAAAATCGATGACATACTCATTGCAAAAGCTCCAAACATAGGAGTTAGAGTCCATCCAGTAAATGGATATAATAATCCAGCTGCTAGTGGTATTCCTAAAATATTATAGATAAATGCCCAGAATAGATTTTCTTTTATTATCTTTATCGTATTTTCAGATAATTTTATAGAATTTACAATTCCCCCGATGCTGTCATTTATTAAAACTACATCAGCAGAATCTATAGCTATATCAGTACCTGAACCTATAGCCATACCTATATCAGCACGAGCTAAGGCTGGAGCATCATTTATTCCATCTCCTACCATTAGGACTTTTTTACCAGAATTTTGTAACTCTTTTACTACTTTATCCTTATCTTCAGGTAAAACTTCTGCATATTTTTTATCTATTCCTAAGTTAGATCTTATAGCTTCTGCAGTTTTTTCATTATCACCAGTAATCATAACGACCTCATATCCCATATTTTTTAGGCTATTTATCGCATCTTTTGAATCTTCTTTTGGCTTATCTTGAACTGCAATTAGTCCTATAACTTCCGAATCGTTAGAAAAATACATACTAGTTTTTCCATCTTTAGCTAACTTTTCCGCATCATTTTTAAAATTTGATATATCAATATTATTATCATTCATAAGTTTTAAATTACCAGCATAATATTTGACACCATCTAACTTTGCTTTAATACCATGGCCCGTAATAGATTCAAATTCTTCTGGCTCTTTAGAATTAATACTTTTATCATTAGCATAGTTTATTATCGCTCTACTTAGTGGGTGTTCAGAAGCTTTTTCTACAGTTGATGCAATTTTAATAAACTCATTTTTATCCATATTAGTTATAACATCAGTTACAACAGGTTTACCTTCTGTTATTGTTCCAGTTTTATCTAAAAGAATAGAATCTATTTTATGAAGATTTTCTAAAGATTCAGCATTTTTAAATAGTAGACCTAAGTTAGCACTTTTTCCAGTAGCTACCATTATAGCCATTGGTGTTGCAAGTCCTAACGCACATGGACAAGAAATTACTAAAACAGAAATAGCTAGATTTAACGCAAACTCAAAATCCTGTCCTATTATCATCCACACTATAAAAGTTATTATAGATATTAAAATAACTATTGGTACAAATATACCTGATATTTTATCAGCTAACTTAGCAATTGGCGCTTTTGTCTCATTAGCTTCACTAACAAGCTTTACGATTTGAGATAAAGTAGTATCTTCTCCTACTTTAGTAGCTTCATACTTAAATGATCCTTCATTATTTATTGTAGCTGAAATTACCTCATCCCCTACAGTTTTATATACTGGTATAGATTCGCCAGTAATAGATGATTCATCTATATTTGACGCTCCTTCTATAATTTTACCATCAACAGCAATTGATTCTCCCGGTCTAACTAAAATAATATCTCCAACTTTTAAATCAGAAACATTAACCTCTTTTTCACTTCCATTTTCTAAAACAGTTGCAGTTTTTGGAGCAAGATTCATTAAATTCTCTAATGATGCCCTAGTCTGTCCTTTAGAACGAGCCTCAAAATATTTACCTAGCGTAATAAGAGTTAAAATCATCGCTGCTGATTCAAAATATAAGTTATGAAGATATCCATGAACCATTTCATGATCTCCAAATCCTAGGCCATACCCTAATTTATAAATAGCATATATTCCATAAACTGTAGCCGCAGTAGATCCTAAAGCTACAAGAGTATCCATATTAGGCGATCTATTAATAAGTCCTTTAAATCCACTAATAAAAAACTTTTTATTTACTATTAATACTGGTAGTGTCAATAGAAATTGAGTAAATGCAAAATTTACAGAACCCTCTATCCCACTTAAAAATCTAGGAATATGAAGTCCCATCATAGACCCCATTGAAACATACATCAATGGTATTAGAAAAATAAATGAGATAATAAGCCTTTTTTTCATATTTTCAGCATCTTTATCTTTATTATCATTTTCTAATTCCTTAGATTTTTTATTATCTTTAGGTATAGCTTTATACCCTATTCTATCGACCGAATTTACTATATCATTAGTACTCAACTTCGAATCATCATATTCAACAGTCATACTTTCTGAAACTAAATTAACATTTACTGAGTCTACGCCCAGCTTCTCTACAGCTTTAGTAACATTAGCCTGGCAAGAAGCACAGGTCATACCCTCTATATCAAATCTTTCTTTCAAATTATTCCCCCTATCTACACCCCCGTGGGGTGTTATATAAATATAATACCACAAATTTTATTTATAATTCAAATTGGGTAAAATTTATAAAATGGATTTTATTAAAAATAGGAGGTATAAATGTTAAAAAGATACCATGTCATTTTTAAAGGTCGCGTTCAAAAAGTGGGCTTTAGAAAAAAGACTAAACAATTAGCTGAAAAATATAATATCACTGGAAATGTGAGGAATTTAGAAAATGGAGATGTTGAAGCATATCTTCAGGGTGAAGAAAAATTAATAGAAAATCTTAAAAATAAATTAAATAATAATATTTTTATTAATATAAAAGATTTTGATATAGAGGAAATAGATATAGTAAATAATGAAACTGAATTTATTATAATAGATTAATAAACTTATAAAAAATGACAAGCCAGTATATTAGCTGACTTGTCGATATTTTATGTTTTTTTATTTTATAAGTTATTTATAGAAAAAGTTTGAGATTCTATTACTTTTAATATTGCTCTACATGTATCTAGTGAAGTAAAACATGGAATACTATTTTCATTAGAAAATCTTCTTATTAAAAATCCATCATTTGTAGATTTTTTATTATTAGAAATAGTATTAATTACATAATCTACTTTTCCTTTTATAATTACATCTATTACACTATCATCACTACTATTTTCTTCGCTAAGTTTTTTTACTTCCTTTACATATATGCCATTTTCCCTTAAATAATCAGCAGTGCCATGTGTAGCATAAATACCATATCCTATTTCTTCAAACTTTTTAGCTATATCTATAATTTCATCTTTGTCTTTATCTGCGACAGTCATAAGAATAGAGCCGAATAATGGTATTTTTATACCTGATGCTATCATCGATTTATAAAGAGCCTTTTCCATAGTTTTGTCGCTACCCAGCACTTCTCCAGTAGATTTCATTTCTAGTCCTAAACTTGGATCGACACTTCTTAATTTTACAAAAGAAAATACAGGAGCTTTTACAAATATATTATCTGTCTCATCTTTTATTCCAGTCTCCAGACCCTGGCTATTAAGGTCTTCTCCCATAATAGCACGTGTGGCGATATCTACCATTGGTACATTATTTACTTTAGATAAAAATGGTACAGTTCTTGAAGATCTAGGATTAACTTCTAAAACATAAACTTTTTGAGATTTATCAACTATGAATTGTATATTAAATAGTCCTATAAAATTAAAATTCTGACCAATTTTTACAGTATACTCTACAATTTTTTTCTTTACTTCATCTGATAAGCTATTCGGTGGAAATATAGAAAATGAATCTCCTGAATGAACTCCAGCTCTTTCAATATGCTCCATGATTCCTGGAATATAAACAGATTTACCATCAGATATAGCATCTATTTCTACTTCTTTTCCGGTTATATATTTATCTACTAGAATAGGAGAATCATGAGTAATCTCTTTTATAGCATTTTCCATATATTTTTCTAAATCTTCATCATTATTAATAATCTCCATAGCTCTACCACCTAGGACATACGAAGGTCTTAATAAAACTGGATATTCAATTTCTTTTGCTATTTCTAGAGCATCTTCTACATTAAATGCAGTTTTTCCAGTTGGCTGAGGTATAGAAAGTTCATTTAAAGCTTTTTCAAACTCTTTTCTATCTTCTGCCTTATTAATATTATTTAGTGAAGTGCCTAGAATTTTTACCCCACGTTTTTCTAAATCAGAGGCTAAATTAATCGCAGTCTGTCCACCAAACTGAACTATTACACCAAGTGGATTTTCTAAGTCGACAACATGCATTACATCTTCAATAGTTAATGGCTCAAAATATAATTTATCAGATATGGAAAAATCTGTTGAAACAGTCTCTGGGTTATTATTTATAACTATAGCTTCATATCCAATTTCTTTTAAAGTCTTTACAGCATGGACAGTAGCATAATCAAACTCTACACCTTGACCTATCCTTATTGGGCCAGAACCTAATACTATTACTTTTTTATTATCAGATGGCTTACTTTCGTTTTCTACTGCATAAGTCGAGTAACTATCGGCCCAGAACCAATAACTAAAATCTTTTTAACATCCAGTCTTTTAGGCATTTAAATTCTCCTTATTTTCTAAAAATTCTATAAACTCATTATATTCTTCATCTTCAGGTATAAAAGAAATAGATAATACTCTATCCTTTTTATTTTTAAGCCCTTCAATATAACCATCTTTTATATCTCTATAAGTAATTTTAAATTCATTCTCTTCCACATAGTCCTCATCTACATAGTATGAGTTTGTAGAAATACGATTTTTAACCATATTAGTTTCTAAATTTTTTACTGGATAATTTGAACCAAAACTAGCCTTTCTTGAATCTATAATTTTAAAATTATACGATCTCGCTATTATATTATGACCTAAACCGATCCCAAAAACTGGGTATTTTCCAATGATATTTTTTATATTTTCTACTGTTTTATTAAGATATTCTGGATTAGATGGACCATTTGAAATAATTACTCCATTAGGATGAAGTGCCTCAATTTCTTTATATGAATAGTCATAAGGGACTACAACAATATCTAAATCTCTAGAATTAAGATTTTTTAGAATTGTATTTGTATCGCCAAGATCGATTAGAATTATTCTTTTTCCTTTATTTGGGATATGAAATGGATTTTTTACTGAAATTTTTTCAACCATATCTTTCTCTGGCTTATATTTTTTTATATTTTCTATTTGTTTTTCTATATTATCAATTGAATCTGTTAAGACTCCTTTAAGCGAGCCTTTATCTCTTAGATGACGTGCTATCATTCTTGTATCAACATCTTTAATAGCAGGTATATCTCTAAGCTTTAAAAATTCTTCTAATGTAACTTGGGATTTATAATTACCTGGAATTTCTGCACATTCAGAAATTATAAAACCAAATATAGGGGCAACTTTTGATTCAAATCCATTTGAATTTATTCCATAATTTCCTATCATAGGATAAGTCATAGTAATTAACTTCCCACCATATGAAGGGTTTGAAAGAATATCCTGATATAGAAACATATTAGTATTAAATACTACATCACCTATTTTAAAATTATTACCGCCTAGAGACGAACCTTCAAAAAAAGTACCATCTTCTAATAATAAATATCTCTTACTCAAAACTTTCACCTATTACTTTCTTAATAACTGCTTTTCTGACATATACTCCATTTTCCATCTGTTTCCATATTCTAGATTTATCACACTCTGGGATAGAATCATCAAGCTCTACTCCACGATTAAAAGGAGCAGGATGTAATATAATCGCATTATCTTTCATAGTATTTAATCTATCATTTGTAAGCCCATAACATTCTAAATAAGTTTTACCTTCTAGATCTATTAAATCGTCATGACGCTCACGCTGTATGCGTAAAAACATAGCTATATCAGCCCATTTAAGCCCTTCATCTAAATCTATATAATTATACTCGCTATCCATCCACTCTCTTGATCCACTTACTTTACAATTTCCTCCAAGTCTTTCAAAAACACCAATATTTGAATGTGCTACCCTTGAATGTTTTATATCTCCCACTACTAGCATATTAAGACCTTCAAATCTCTCAAACTCTTCATATATCGTCATTAGATCTAAAAGTGATTGAGTTGGGTGATTTCCTTTTCCATCTCCCCCATTAATAATTGGGATATTTAAATCTCTAAGATCATCGTAGTATTTATCTTTAATATCCCTAATTACTAATGCATCCATACCTATTTCTTGAAATAATCTGCACGTATCGTGAAAAGTCTCTCCTTTTTTTACAGAACTAGACTCTGGTGCAAAATCTATGATTTTCATCCCAAGTTGCATCTGTGCACTTGAAAAAGAGTAATGAGTCCTGGTACTAGGCTCAAAAAAAAGATTGGCAATAAGTCTAGTTTTAGAAAATTGCCAATCTTTGAATTTTGTTTTAAATAAAAAAGCATCATTTAATATTTCCATAATTTCATCGGTAGAAAACTGTTCCATCGTTAAAATATCTATTTTTTCCATTCTATATCTCCTATATCCCTTAATTCTTTTTTAATATTCTATCACAACTTTTTTAGAATTCAAGAAACTTTTTATAAAATATTATATTTTTTTATGACTAAAGTTAAATCTCCTTTAAATTTAAAATACACTCCTTATAAAACTTTATGATATACTATTCTAAAATAATGATTTTGGAGGATAAAATGTCTAACGAGAAAAAGGCATATTTAGCAATTATTTTAGAATTTTTAATTATTGGATTTTCATTTATGTTCGTTAAAAT
>JASBZD010000040.1 GCA_029983595.1 Peptoniphilaceae bacterium | reverse complement strand
TAGGTTTTCGCACAAATAGTTTTGTATTTAATTTCGATACAGTACTTCAGCCATTTTTAATGCTTATGTTTTTTACTACTGTAGGGCTAGGAGCTAGTTTTCAGCTAGTAAAAAAAGGTGGGATATTGCTTATTATTTATTGGGCAGTTGCAGGATTTGTAGCTATTATAGAAAATGTTATCGGTGTAGGTCTTGCTAAAGCTACTGGAATGCCTGAAGCTTATGGACTTTTAGCTGGAGCTATAACAATGGTAGGTGGTCATGGAGCAGGGTTATCATATGGTAACACTTTCGCAGGAATGGGATATGAATTAGGGCCTCTAGTAGGTGCAGCTTGTGCTACTTTTGGACTTATTTCTTCTGTAATAGTAGGTGGTCCTACTGCTTCTAGACTTATTAGAAAATATGATTTAAAACCTACTGAAGAAGAAGTAAAAATCGATGATTCTATAGAAAAAATAAACATTTCTAAAGGCAATCTTTCTTCATTAGATATTACAAAAAACGTTACAGCTATCTTAATCTGTATGGCAATAGGTATGGAAGTTTCAAAATTTATAGGTTCATTAATAGATATGGATTTTCCTACTTACGTTGGGGCCATGTTTATAGCAGTAATTTTAAGAAATCTAAATGATAAGTTCCATATTTATAACTTTGATTTTGGTCTAGTAGATGGAATTGGTGATGTGGCTTTAGGATTATATTTATCAATAGCTATGATGACTCTAAAAATGTGGCAACTTACTGATTTACTAGGGGGACTTCTAGTAATACTTATAGCTCAAGTAGCCTTTTTAGTATTATTCTCTTATTTTGTAGTATTTAGAATATTAGGAAAAGATTATGACGCTGCAGTAATGTGTGCTGGACTTTTAGGCCATGGGCTTGGAGCTACTCCTACAGCTATCGTAAACCTTACTTCAGTAAATGAAAAATATGGTATGAGCCGTAAAGCAATGCTAATTGTTCCTATTGTGGGAGCTTTCTTAGTAGATATTATCTACCAACCTGCCACAATCTGGTTTATAAAGACTTTCGTAGGAGCTGTATAATTTAATTTAAAAAGGGATTCGCTTTAATTTACGAATCCCTCTTTTTTTACTTATTAACTGTTGGTTCTAGTGGTTCTTTTAAATCTTCATTTTTAAAAAAATCTGTTCCATCTGGCGCATTAGATTTAAATGTAGAAAATAAAGTTATATAATCTGTGCCTTCTATTTTATATTTTAATTTTATAAAATCATACTCCATAAAGTATTTTTCATATTGAGTATTATATCTATCAAACTCAAAGCTATATTCATTATTAGATAATTTTTCTAGTTCATATTTAAAATCTTTTTTACCACTTTTATCTCTATAATGGCTAGGATGAGATACTATCTCTATTATCGGTATTGTATCGGGATTTACTATCTCATTATTTTTATAAAATTTAAAATATGCATTCTTATCTTCTAAAAGATGGACACATGTAATATCTCCCTCTACTCTGCCACTAGTAAAATCCTCTATCTTAGATTTTTCATCCTCTGTCATCTTTTCATATTCAGAGAGTTTTAGTGTCTTTACTATAGGTTTTCTCTCATCATTACTTACCTTAATCTCGACTTTTACTCCATCTACCTCATTATTTCTCTTATAATCTGGAGTAGGACTAAAATATAATCGCAGCCCAAATATCGCAATTACTGTCAGTAAAAGTAAAGTCATGAGAACTGTTAAAACAATCTTAACATTTTTATTCATAGTAACCTCCATATCTTTAGATAAATTATACTAATTATTTATATAAAAATAGTAACAAACTAGTAAAACATAAAAAAAAGACCTGCTTAGAGCAAGTCTAAATTTACTATTTACTATAGTCCATAGCCATTAGATCAATAAATTCCTCATAGTTATCAGGAAATACATTAGATCCACCAGATAAAAATGGTTTTATTCCATTATTATAGCTAATTTTTAAATCCCACTGCGTGCCATCGACTATATCATCATTTGTATAATCATTTTCCCACGCACCTAGATTTAATGAGCTTAATTTTTCTAAAAAAACTTCTTTATTATATGGGAAGTCTTTTTTTGTTATTTTATCCCAACCTCTAAACTCGTTATAAGATCGGTCAATATGCATAACTATATGATCAGGCATAATTTCTACTAATCTTATGTCATTTCCAGTAAGATAACCACCTTCTATAAACTCGATTTTTTCTATATAAGCTATATTTTCATTAAAGTTAGTGATTTTAGAACTTTTATATTTTTCATATTCATCTTCGTTATAATTTTCTAGTGCTTTTATAGCTTCTTCTAAATATTTTTTATACATGGAAAGTCTAGTTTCTGGACTAGGATCTATCTGAAAATCTATATCATTATTATTATGATTTTTAATTTTATTTTCTAAAGCTTCTATATTTTCATTTAATGCTTTAATCTCTTTTTCTATATGATCGTATGATTTATTTTTAAGGTTATTTTCATAATATATTTCTGGACTTATCATCATTTTTAATCCCTCCATTTTATACTAACCCACTAGATTAAATCTTTCTTAAAAAATCAAAAAAATACTCTGGAATCCCAGTCTCAAATATAGCCGTCTTATTTTTAGCATTATGGATAAAACTTAAATGATAGCAATGAAGAAGTTGTGTATTTATGCCATATTTATTTTTATATCCATAGACTAAATCTCCTACTACTGGATGATTAATGCTTTTTAAATGCACCCTTATCTGATGTGTGCGACCAGTAATGATCTCTACTTCTGCCAAGGTATAATCTTTAAAATATTCTAATGGAGTCACTATAGATATAGCTTCCTTAGAATTTTTAGTATCTACATCCATCTTAGTGCGATTTTTTTCGTTTCTCCCTATAGGATTATCAATTATTACCTTTTCTTCTATATACCCATGAGCAATGACATAATACTTTTTTGTTACTTCATTTTTAGAAAATTTTTCTACAAGATATTTATATGACTCGTCATTTCTCGCAACTACCATAAGCCCAGTAGTATCTCTATCTAACCTATGCACAATCCCAGGTCTTTCAGAATACATATTACCTAATATATCATATTTATATAAAAGTCCATTAACTAGAGTATTCTCCTCATCTTTTACGGGATATACTAGCATATCTTTAGGCTTATTAACAACTATTATATCCTCATCCTCATAGATAACATCAATATCTAAATCATGTGGTTTAATTATTTTAGACTCTTCTTCATATATAAATTCTATTTTATCTTTTGGATTTATGATAAAGTTGGATTTTTCGACATTTCCATTTACAGTGACAAACCCATTTTCTATCTGAGTTTGAATCTGAGATCTAGAAAGGTCAATAATATTGGCTAAATATTTATCTAGTCTTTCACTTTCGTCTTTAACTATAATTTCCCTTCTCATTTTTCACTCACATCACTAAATAAAATGAAAATAATAATTATAATTGAGCCAATCACCACAAAAGTATCCGCTAAATTAAAGACAGCAAAGTTATAGCGATTAAAAAATCTCATACTAACAAAATCGACTACATAGCCTAACCTAATTCGATCGATAAGATTTCCGATAGCACCACCTAGAATAAGCGATAAAGCTATGGTATTTATTGTCTGTAATTTATTTTTATATTTAAATAATATATAAGAAATTAAAAAAATTGAAATAATCGTAATTAAAATAAATATCCAACGTCTATTTTTTAAAATACCAAATGCAGCACCAGTATTCTCAAGATAAGTAAATGTCAGAAAATTATCTATAATAACCATTGGAGGGTTATTTTTTAAATTTTGTACAACTAGATGTTTAGTAAATTGATCTAGAATTATACATATTATAGTTATAAACGTAGCTAGCATAAATCTCCTTAAATAGGAAAAAATAGGGTTAACTTTACCCTATCTTTCTTTGTAAGTCCATCTATCGAATGAATTTTAAAACGACCTTTTCTCCTTACAGAAACTAAATCGCCTTCTTTTAACTCATAATGTCCTTTCGATATAGTGGAATAATTAACTTTTACTAATTCAGATTTTATAAATTTATCAGATTCAGAGCGCGACAAATTAAAAGCCTCAGAAATAACTGCATCTAGCCTCATACTAGAAACTATAACAAACTTTTCTCTATACTCTTCTTCTGCTTTTTCTAAATTATTAAGCGCTATCTTTTTAAAGTCTACTTTTTCATGTCTAATTCTATCTAGATTATATACAATAAAATCCGATATATCAGAAAAAACCACCAGTTGGATTTTATTATCTAAAATAGAAATATCCCCTATTTTATCTCTAACTATCCCAAGACCTAAAACAGATCCTAAAATATCTCTATGACTAATTTTTGAAGTATCAATCTCTGACTCAAGCCCAATAATTGGAATATCGAGTTCTTCTATATTTTCATATGATTGATAGATAGAAATAATCTATCTTTCAGGATTTTTAAATCCTCCAGTAGAAGTATATTCTAATTCGTCAAAACTATTTAAAATAGACTTTGCGTTATAAATTATATTTGGTTCTAAAAAATTTGAATGAGTAATGATATGTCTATTTAGCGTAATTTCAGCTAAATCGAGAATTCTCTTTAAAGCTAGTTTTTCAGCACCATCACTAATAAAACTAAGATACTTCTCTCTATCTATTCTCATAAATTACCAGGGAAATACTCCCTTTTCTTGAAGTTCGCCTTTTAGACCTTCGATTTCTACATTAGAAGGAGCTAAAATAAATATATCTTTATTAACTTTTTGGATTTTTCCATCTAGAGAATATAAAGAACCATTTACAAAATCAAATACATTTCTCTTTATATCTTGATCAAGTTGTTCAAAATTTAAAACTACAGCTTTTCTAAGTCTTAAATCATCTACGATTTTTGGAGCTTCGTCATAGCTTTGTGGTTCATGTATACAAATTGTAAGTGGCATATTTGATCCTCCAGTTTGTGCATATCCGCTAGTAGGTCTAGTAGCTACTCTACGCTCTGATTCTCTTTGTGGTGCTCTATTAGCTTTTTCTACTACTCTAACAGAATCAGATTCATTTTGAATAGAGTCAGAATTTGAAACTTCGTTATAATCAATATAATCTTCGTCTAAATCCTCATCAAATCCAAAAAAACTCTTAAATTTTTCCATTAAACTTCCTCCTAATAATTTCTTTTACCATATATTCCAGAACCAACTCTAACTATATTAGCTCCTTCTTCAATCGCAATTTCAAAATCTCCAGTCATACCCATTGAAAGATATTCCATATCTAGGACTTCATATTTTTTATTAATTTTATCAAAGTTTTCTTTTAGAGTTCTAAATATTTTATGTAACTCCTCATCAGTCGCATCAAATGGCGCCATAGTCATAAAACCTTTGATTCTAATATTGTCCAGTTGTAAAATATTATACACAAAATCGTCTAAATCTTCAATATAAACGCCTGATTTAGACTCTTCTTTAGATACATTTACTTGCAATAGACAATCCTGAATAATTTCTTCATTTTTAGCTCTTTTATCAATCTCTTTAGCTAATCTTAAACTATCTACAGAATGGATAAGTTTTACTTTTCCTATAATATCTTTTACTTTATTTCTTTGAAGGCTACCTATAAAATGATAATTTATCTTATCTTCATAGTAGTCCATTCTTTTTAGAATCTCTTGAACTTTATTTTCTCCAATATCAGTAACCCCATCTTCTATTGATTTATCGATTCTATCAAAATCTACTGTTTTAGTTACTGCTAAAAGTAAGACTTCATCAGTCCTTCCAGCTCTTTTTTTAGCTTCTTCTATTCGTCTTCTAATATCTTCTAAATTTTCAATTACATCAACGTTATTAATTTCTTTTTCCATTTTTAATTCCCATCACTATTTACATAAACATCTTTTTCATTAATTAAACTTGGTTCCAACACTACTTCATTAAATTCTGAAATCGTAAAATCTTCACTACCATCTTTAATTTTTATTTTGCCATTAGAATCACCTAATGAGACGTACGTATTTTTATCATCTTGAAATAAAACTTTAACTGGTCTAAATTTTATAACCCCATTTATCTCTTTTGTGTAAACACCTTGCTGTCCATCTACTTCTATTAGAGCTTCTGTAGGGAATGAAAAACATTTTGTCTCGTCTTTTAACACACTAATTGGAACGATTCTATCATATCCTGTTTTACTTAGCCCGTCATTTAACGAGACTATCATAACCCCATTTTCTTTATCTAAATTTATATCAGTTACTGTCCCTTTAATCGAAGTGCTAGGTTTTAAAGTTAGCGAAACTCTTTCGCCCGGTTTAAAACTATTTATAAAATCAAAATCATCTATAGGGATAGCTATTTTATATGAAAAATTATCAATAAGTTTATAAACTGGATCGCCTTTTTCTACACTTGACTTTTGGCCTTGAGGTTTTGGAGTTATTCCATCTAGATCTTTAAATTCCAGATCCGATGTTTTGTTATAATTTAATAACTCTTCTAGTCCATCTATTTTATAGGTTACTACTCCGCCCTCCTCAGCTTTATAAATCTCATTTATATTAGAGATTTCCCTTGAAATCTGAGTTTTTCTATCTTCTAGCTCTTGGTTTGATAGATTTATCAAATTAGTTATTTCTGATATATCTAGATTTTTTTTAGTATTTAGCTCAAGTGTATCTACAGCAGATAGGGTATTTTTTATATCATTTTTAGAAAGAGAAAGCTGAATTAATTCTATTAAATTCTCTTCAGTTTCTGTTACTTTTAAATAGTCCCCGTCCTGAAAATTTCTATTTTTATATTCTATAGCAGACTGAATTTTTAAAAGCTCATCTTTTAAACCTGTAGAATCTTCATTTAATGATAAATCTGCTACTTCAAAATCTCTAGGCACTCTCTCTGCTTCTTTGGCAAAATATTCTACTACACCCTGTCCGCTTGAAGTATATACTTTTTCATTAAATATCATATATCCATTAGTATCTATTTTATTTTGATAAACTGTTCTTTCAGGATTGACAGTATCTAATAGATCTATTTTTTTATCTTTATAAATAAAAAGTATTGCGACAATTATTATTATTGGCAAAAATAAAAATATAAATCGTCGCCTTTTATAATTTATACTTTTAGCCACGCTTTTTAACCTCTTATATTGCTATCTATTTCGTGTTTTTTCTTTCGATTCATTAAAATATTTACAGAATCCTCAATAGCTAAATCCTCATATAGTATCTTAAAAAGAGTATTAGAAATTGGCATATCCACATTATAGTCTTTAGATAATTTATTTACTGCATGAGTAGTTTTAATTCCTTCTACTACCATCCCAACTTTTTCTATAGCTTCATCTATGCTATATCCTTTTCCAATTAACTCACCACAAGTACGATTTCTAGAGTGAGTAGAACCACAAGTAACGATTAGATCTCCCATTCCAGCTAAACCTAAAAAAGTAGTAGGGTTGGCACCCATGGCAGTTCCTAGCCTAGTAATCTCAGCCATACCACGAGTCATTAAAGCAGCTGTCGTGTTATCTCCAAATCCTCTGCCGACTATTATTCCATTACCTAGTGCTATAACATTTTTTAAAGCACCAGCTAATTCTACACCTATAAGATCTTCATTAATATAAATTCTTAAAGTATCAGTCATAAATAAATCTTGGATAACTTTTGCGGCTTCTAAATCTAAAGAGGCTGAGACTATAGTCGTTGGATAATCAAGTCCTACTTCCTCAGCGTGAGATGGACCTGATAAAACCACGAATCTATTTTTTGGGAAAAACTCTCCAATTATTTCAGAAATTCTCTTTAAAGTATTCTGTTCAATTCCCTTAGCTACATTTACTAAGATTACATCTTCTGAAACTTTTCCTTCTAGCTCTTCACAGACTTTTCGCACCGAGTTAGTAGGCACTGCAAATACTATTACATCTGAATTTTCTATAGCTTTTTCTAGATCAGATTCATATTTTATATTTTCAGGAAGTTTTACACCTTTTAAATATCTAGTGTTTTCATGATTTTTTAAGATATCATCAATCTGTTCTTGTCTTCTAATATAGTGAGTTATATCCTCACCCTTATTTCCTAATTCACGAGCGAGGGCTGTACCCCAGCTTCCACCACCTAATATAGTTGTCTTCATATATTTCTTTCTCCAATTTTTCTTTCATTACCATTAATTAAGCGTTTTATATTTCCCCTATGTTTATATATACCAATAATACAAATTATTAGTACACAAATATAAACATTTCTATCTATATTATATATTATTCGATAAATAGAGTACCCTAAAGATAGCATCATAGCTGTAATACTGCCTAATGACACAGTTTTTGAAATAAATAACATAAGTAGCGCAATAATTGCAAATATTATAACTATTTTTACTGGAAAAATATAAAGTGCTAAACCAATAAAAGTCGCTACGCCTTTTCCGCCTTTAAATTTTAGATAAAATGGATAAACATGACCTAAAAATGCAAAAAAACCAGAATATCCCGCCATATTAAAATCATTAAATATATTAGCCGCAATTATCGCCATAACTAAGGCTTTAGAAATGTCAAAAACTAACGTTATAATTCCGGCTTTTTTTCCAAGAACTCTCATTGAGTTAGTTGTTCCAAGATTTCCAGAACCATGTTCTCTTAAATCAGTTTTATAAATATATTTTCCTAAAAAATATGAAGGAGAAATACTCCCTATTAAATATGACAATAAAAGAAATAAGATCTTATAAATCATCAATCTTCTCTTCTTTCTCTTAGATGTATCTTAATAGGTGTTCCCTTAAAACCGAAATTATCTCTTATGGCATTTTCTAGATATCTCATATAAGAAAAATGTATAAGTTCTCTATCATTTACATAAAGTGCAAAAGATGGAGGCTGTGTTCCTACTTGAGTAGCATAATAAATTTTACCTTGACGTCCCTTATCTGCACGAGGTTGGTTCATTAAAACTGCGTTATTTATTACATCATTTAGGACACCAGTAGCAATTTTTTTATTAAAGTTATTATTTACCTCTACTATAAGTTTTAAAAGCTCATTTAGTCGTTGTCCAGTTTCTGCCGATATAAAAATTATCGGAGCATACTGACAAAATGGCAGCTCACTTCTGATACTATTTTCAAACTCTTTTACAGTGCTATTATCTTTTTCGATTAAATCCCATTTATTCACAGCTAGAATAAGAGCTTTGCCTTCATCATGAGCATATCCCACGATTTTAGAATCCTGTTCTGATACTCCTTCTGAAGCATCTATCATCGCCACACATACATCTGAGTTATCTATAGAAGCTAGAGATCTAACTACTGAATATCTCTCAATAGATTCATCGATTTTTCCACGTTTTCTCATTCCAGCAGTATCAACAATCATAAATTTTCCATATTCTGTATCTAGATTAGAATTTATAGAATCTCTAGTGGTACCAGGAATATTAGTAACAATTGATCTATCCTCGCCTATAAGTTTGTTTACTGTAGAACTTTTTCCTACGTTAGGCTTTCCTATAAATGCTACTTTAATTCTGTCTTCTTCGACTTCGTCAGTTTCTTCGACTTTTTCTAGATTTTCTATTATTTTATCTAAAAGATCTCCTACCCCATTTCCATTTTCTGCAGAAATAAGATACGGCTCGCCAAATCCTAAAGCATAAAACTCAAAAATATTATCTCTTACACCTTTAGTATCAGCTTTATTGACAGCCAGTATAACCTCTTTACTAGATTTATATAACATCGCCGCGATTTCTTCATCATTTGCAGTAATCCCGGTAGTTCCATCTACGACAAAAACTATTACATCAGCATGGCCTAATGCTATATCTACTTGGTTTACAATATCTTTCATAAACTCGTCTTCTTTTTTAATATCGACCCCACCAGTATCAATAACCGTAAACTTTCTACCAAGCCATTCACCTTCTGAATATACTCTATCACGCGTTACTCCAGGTGTATTTTCAGTTATGGAAATACGCTTTCCTACTATTTTATTAAATAAAGTAGATTTACCAACATTTGGTCTACCTACTACTGCTACAGTTTTACTCATCTAACACCTCAAAAATCTTACTTATAAAATCCCCACCATCTACACTAGTAACATAAATATCTGCTCCCAGCTGATTTTTAATATCCAATAAAGTTATATCATCTAAAAAATAATCAGTGTCTTTTCGAAGCATCACATCAGGGATAAGTATTCTATCTATGTCTTTATTTTTTAATTTATTAATAATATCTCCACCAGTAACAAGGCCAGCTACAGTAATAGTTTCTCCAAAAAACTTATTATCAATAGCTATAACATCAATTTTTATATTAATAAATTTTTCCATGACTTTTTTAGCTATAATTTTCATAAAATCATATGCTAAAGTCCCAGTTACAATAGTGAGATCTCCATGTCTTTTATCTATATCTATATTTTCTAACTCAAAAACTATCTCTTCGTAGAAACTTCGCATTAATCCCACGCCATTTTCTATCTGTGGATATCCTTCATATTCCTCTTCTTCAGGTATTCCCGCTCCAGCTAAAATATAAAATTCGTCTGCTAAAAATACAAATCTAGATCCAGA
>JASBZD010000039.1 GCA_029983595.1 Peptoniphilaceae bacterium | reverse complement strand
ATAGAATGAATAAAGATGTGCCGATGATTAAAATAAATAATCTAAGTTATAAATATAGTGAAGATGACGAAAAATATGCTCTTAAAAATATAGATCTTGAGATTTATAAGGGCGAGTTTGTCGCTATTATAGGCCATAATGGTTCTGGTAAATCTACTCTTGCGAAACTTTTAAATAATATTTTTATCCCTACCGAAGGAGATATCTATATAGATGGGATGAACACTCGCGATGAAGAGAATATATGGGATATAAGAAGGGCTGCTGGAATGGTTTTTCAAAATCCCGATAACCAGATTGTTACGACTATAGTAGAGGAAGAAATAGCTTTTGGGCCAGAAAACCTTGGTGTTCCATCTAAGGAGATTGAAAATCTTGTCGATTACGCTCTAGGTGTGGTTAATATGGAAAGATATAAGTTTCATGGGACGAATCTTCTATCTGGTGGTCAAAAACAGCGTATAGCTATAGCTGGAATTTTAGCAATGGACCCAAGTTGCATAATCCTTGATGAGCCTACTGCGATGCTTGATCCTAATGGGCGAGCTGAAGTAATTGAGACGATTTATCGACTTAATCGTGAGGAGAATAAGACTATTTTATTAATTACTCATAATATGGAAGAGACTGTAGAGGCTGATAGGATAATAGTTTTAAATAAAGGCGAGATTCTTCTTCAGGGTACTCCTAGAGAAGTATTTTCTAATGTGGATATTTTAAAAGCTAATAGACTAGCTTCTCCAGAGGTTACTGAACTTGCATTTGAGCTTTATAAAGATGGTTATATAGATGATTATAAATTATTGACTTTTGAGGAGTTAGCAGAAAAAATATGTTGTTAGAATTAAAAAATGTAGATTACTACTATAATAGAGGTACTCCTTTTGAAGTTAAGGCTTTAGATAATATCAATCTTAAGATAAATGAAGGCGAGTTTATTGCTATTATTGGGCATACTGGATCTGGAAAATCCACTCTTATTCAGCAGTTTAATGGTTTAGTTTTTCCAGATGAGGGAGAGGTTTTAGTAGAGGGTCAGTCGACAAAGTCTGAAAAAGCTGACCTTACTTTAGTGCGTCAAAAAATCGGACTAGTTTTTCAATATCCGGAATATCAGCTTTTTGAAGATACGATTGAAAAAGATATCTCATATGGTCCTCGTAATCTTGGCCTATCTGAAGAGGAGATAGCTATTAGAGTAAAAGACTCTATGCAAAGAGTGGGGCTAGATTATGAAATATTTAAGGATAAAAGTCCATTTGATTTGTCTGGGGGCGAGAAAAGACGTGTAGCTATAGCTGGTATACTTGCTATGAATCCAGATGTGTTAGTTCTAGATGAGCCTGCAGCGGGGCTAGATCCTAGCGGGCGAGATGAGATTTTTGATGAACTTACTAAAATCCATAAAAATCTAGGTATTACTGTAATTATAGTTTCACACTCTATGGAAGATGTGGCAAGACTTGTAGATAGAATTATCGTAATGGATCATGGAAAAGTCGCTATGGATGATATACCTATGGAGATTTTTAAAAGAGATGATGAGCTTATAAATATGGGGTTACGCGCACCTGTTATTAGAAGTTTTATGAAACTTTTAAAATCACGTGGTATGGATATATCAGATGAAATTATAGTTGTGGAAGATGCAAAGATAGAAATAGAAAGATATTTAGATATGAGGGATAAAAATGCTTAAAGATGTTACGTTAGGACAATATTATCCCACTGGTTCTATGGTTCATAAACTAGATCCTAGAATAAAAATTTTAATATCATTTATTTTTATAATTTCTATATTTTTTGTAAATTCATATATTAGTTATGCGATAGAGTTTATTTTTGTTTTTTTAATAGCTTATCTTTCAAAAGTTCCATTTAAAATGATTTTAAAGGGACTCAAACCGCTTAGATATATTATTATAATTACTATTATAATTAACCTTTTATTTACAACGGCTGGCAATGTAGTATTTGAGTATGGGATAATTAAAATAACAGATGAGGCTATAGATTTATCTATTAAAATGCCTCTAAGACTTACTTTATTAGTTATGGGGACTAGTCTTTTAACTCTTACGACTTCTCCAGTCCAGCTTACTGACGGGATAGAAGGGACTTTAAAACCATTTAAAAAAATTGGGCTTCCATCTCATGAAATAGCGATGATGATAACTATTGCTTTAAGATTTATTCCGACACTTATTGAAGAGACTGATAAAATAATGAAAGCACAATTAGCGCGTGGTGCCAATTTTGAGTCTAAAAATCTAATTACTAGAGCTAAGAGCATGGTGCCTTTAATTGTGCCACTTTTAATAAACGCTTTAGAACGAGCTGATGAACTGGCGATAGCTATGGAGGCTAGATGCTATAATGGGGATGAGGGACGTACTAAGCTTCATCCGTTGAAATTAAATAATACTGATATAGTAGTATTTATAATTATGACTATCTTAATAATATCTGTAGTTTTAGGCGAAAGATTTTTATGGACAATATAGCTCTAGAGGTAGAATATATTGGCAAAAATTATTCAGGATTTCAAAAACAACCTGACGTACCAACTATAGAAGGCGAGCTAGAAAAAGCTTTATATAAGACTTTTAATAATGATATAAAGCTAGTCTATGCTGGACGCACAGATGCGGGAGTCCATGCATTTGGGCAAGTAATAAGTTTTTATGCAGATAATAAGATAGATATAGGAAATCTTCCTAAAGTTTTAAATTATCATCTGCCAGAAGATATTAGCATAAGTTCTGCTAAGGTAGTCCCTTATGATTTTCATGCAAGGTTTTCAGCTAAGTCTAAAGTGTATAGATATATAATTTATAATAATCGCTATAGATCGGCTATCTACGGCGATTTTAGTTATTGTTATCCTCATAAACTTGATGAAAATCTGATGAATGAGGCGCTAAAATATATAATTGGCGAGCATGATTTTACATCTTTTATGGGAAGAGATAGCGAGGTAAAAGATGCTATACGTGAAGTTTATTCGGCTAGTGTAAAAAGAGATGGCGACTTTTTATATATAGATTTTCATGGTAAAGCATTTTTAAGAAATATGATCCGTATAATAGTGGGGAGTTTGTGCGATATAGGTCGTGGAAAACTTCCTATAGATTTTTTAAAAAAAGCAATGGATGAAAAGCGGCGTGATGCGTCAGGGTATACAGCTCCTGCATCGGGTTTATATCTTATGGAAGTTAAATATTAATTAAGAGGGGATTTTTTGTTAAAAGAGTTTTTTGAGGCATTTATATTAGTATTTTTAGCTGAGATGGGAGATAAGTCTCAGCTTCTAGCTTTGACATTTGCGACTATGTATCCACTTTCTACAGTTATGGCGGGAGTCGCAATAGGTATAGCGCTAAATCATGGTCTAGCTATAATTTTTGCTAGTATTTTAGCTAGCTACATAGATTTAAAATATATTAAATTAGCATCGGCAATAATATTTATTATCTTAGGTTTATCTAGTTTAAAATTAGAGTTTGGAGAAGATGAAGATGAGGTAAAAACTAGAGCTTTTGGACCAATTCTCACAATTGCGATGACATTTTTTGTAGGGGAGTTAGGAGATAAGACCCAGATTCTTGCTATGACGATGGGTGCTAAATCTTCTAATAAATTACTAATTTTTATAGCTACTTTTTCTGCTATGCTTTTAGTTTCTATAATTGGGATATATGTGGGAAGAATTTTAAAGAAAAAAATACCAGAAGTTACGCTAAATTTTATAGCTTCGGTATTTTTCTTGATTTTTGGGCTGATTGCATTATATAGTAGTTTTAATGTATTTAATATTTCTACTATTTATTTTGCGTTAGTTTTCTTATTAATAGTATTTTTTGCATTTGGTATTATCGGTACAAACGATAAGAGGAAAGAAGATTATTATATAGCTGAGATTTCTAAAAATTTAGCTAACTGCATAAATTGTGATAAAAGCGTATGTAAATGTGATACTAAGATAAACATCGATAGGCTTACTAGCGAATATCTGGGCGAGGATATAAATTATGTGGGGGATTTTATAAAATATATGGAGAGTTTTAAAACACTTCCAGAAAAAAGTTATGAACGCATAACTAGAGAGCTATATTCAAATGAAAACTTTAGAAAAATTAAACGACCAAAAAATTAATTTTATTTTTTCGATTCTGGGTATAGATATTTTATTAGATTTTTAAAAATTAAAGAGGGATGAAAATGGATTATGATAAATTAATAGAAAAACGAAATAATGAAGGAGGATTTTCTGAATTCTGTGGCATAAAAATCACAAAAATAAAAGAAGGATGTGCAGAGGCAGAAGTTCAGGTAAATACAGAACATTTTAACTCAATGAGCATTATCCACGGTGGGATGCTATTTACACTAGCTGATACCGTAGGGGGAGCGTGTGCGAGAAGTCATGGGTATAACGTTACTACAGTAAATGCAAATATTGAGTTTCTTCAAGCGGGTGCTAATGTAGAGACACTTTATGCATATGCAAAAACTGTAAGCAAGGGAAATAAAATTTATAGAGTCCAAGTAGATATTTTTGACCAGCTTAAACACCACCTAACTACTAGTGTGCTTACATTTTATACTGGATCTAACCCAGCGCCAGTAACTTTTGAATAAAATTTTTAAAAGCCACGCATAGAACGTGGTTTTTTTATGCGAAAAATTAGTCCTAAAGTGATATAATAGGTGAGTAATTTAAGGAGGATTAATTTTTGGAAAATTCATTTTTAGAAAAGAAGTTTAGACTAAAAGAAAATGGCACTACTGCTCGTACTGAGTTTATGGCTGGTCTTACTACATTTATGACTATGGCATATATTTTAGCAGTAAATCCATCTATTTTATCTGAAGCAGGAATGGACTTTGGGGCAGTATTTACTGCTACGATTTTGGCGTCAATAATTGGTTGTCTTATTATGGGGCTATATGCTAATTATCCGTTCGGCCTATCTGCAGGTATGGGGCTTAATGCTTATTTTACGTACACTGTAGTTATCGGAATGGGATATGATTATTCATTTGCTCTTACAGCTGTATTTTTAGAGGGTATTATATTCATACTAATGTCATTTTTTAGCGTAAGAGAGCAGATTTTTAGAGCTTTCCCAGTAGCGCTTAAAAATTCAGTATCTGTGGGGATTGGGCTATTTATAACTCTTATAGGTCTATTAAATTCTGGTATATTAGTTACTGACAAGGGGACAGCGCTAGCTGCTGGAAGCCTCACAACACCAGAGGCATTAGTTACTATTTTTGGGATAATTTTAGTAGGATTTTTATCGATAAAAAATGTTCGTGGATCACTTTTAATAGGTATATTAGCATCTACAGTTTTAGCTATTATTTTAGGAGTTACTAAATTACCAACTAGCATAATTTCTGCACCGCCATCAATCGAGCCAGTTTTTATGTCATTAGAATTTGATAAAATATTTACGTTTGATATGGTATTAGTAGTATTTGCGTTTTTATTTGTAGACGTATTTGACACGATTGGGACTCTTATAGGTGTTTCAACTAAGGCTAATATGCTAGATAAAGATGGAGATTTACCTAACCTTAAACAGGCTCTACTAGCAGATGCAGTGGCTACTGTAGCAGGATCTATATTAGGAACTAGTACAGTTACGACATTTGTAGAAAGTGCAGCAGGAGTAGCAGAAGGTGGTAAAACTGGACTTACATCAGTTTCAGTAGCATTTTTCTTTCTACTTAGTTTATTATTTTATCCTATATTCTCAATTATTCCAGCATCAGCTACAGCTCCTATTTTAATAATAGTTGGATTATTTATGATGGAGCCTATCACTAAAATTGACTTTACAGATATATCTGAAGGGCTGCCAGCATTCTTAACTATAGTAATGATGCCATTTGGATATTCAGTTGCTGAAGGTATAGTTTGGGGTACAGTTTCATATGTAGTTTTAAAAGTTATAACTGGAAAATCTAAGGATTTATCTCCAATTTTAGTAATTTTAGCTATACTATTTACTGCAGTAAAAATATTTGGGTAAACTTATTTTAAATCGAGTGTAAAAGCTCGATTTTTTTATTTAAATTCGTCAATAAAAAATATGAAAAATAGACGCGATTTGACTCTTATTAGACGTGAAAACATTATCATTTAATAAGCTTATAATATCTTATAGGTTTTTGACATTATAATTAAAACAGTTCAAAAATTTTTCTTGGTATTGATGTAAACGTTTTGATATAATAATGTTAATGAAGTTACTAAACTAAAAATAGGAGGAAAAAATGACAATATTATTTAACCCCGTAGTAGTCTCGGTTATAGTGCTTACTGTTTTATGTCTTTTAAAATTTAATATATTATTAGCACTTATCGTTTCTGCTATCGTAGGCGGACTTGTGGGCGGATTACCATTAGCGGTTATAGATGCAGAGTCTAAACTAGCTTTTTTAAGTAATCTACCAGGGTTCGTAAGTTCCACATCTGGAGAGACAGGAATTATTGATACTCTTATAGGCGGAATGGGAGGAAACTCTAGTACTGCACTAGCTTATATTTTATTAGGTATTTTTGCTGTAGGTCTTGCTAGAACTGGTCTTGGAGATATCGTATCTAAAAAATTATCTCAATCACTAAGCGGATCTAAAAGATTTATCGTATTTATTTTAGCTTTCATAGCTTGTTTTTCTCAAAACTTAATACCTATCCATATAGCATTTATTCCAATTTTAATTCCACCTCTATTAAAAGTATTTAACAACTTAAAACTTGATAGACGTGCTGTAGCTTGTGCTCTTACTTTCGGGCTAAAAGCTCCATACGTTACACTTCCATTAGGATTTGGGGCTATATTCCACGGAATTATCAACGACCAAGTTAACGCAAATGGACTTAATGTTACTCTAAGAGACGTTTCTGGAGTAATGTGGATTGCCGGGCTTTCAATGCTAGTTGGTCTTTTTATCGCTGTTTTAGTATTTACAGCAAAAGACAGAATTTATGAAGATCTTCCAATTCTAGGTCAAGAAGAAGCATCAGATATCGAACCAAAAATGAATAGACAAGCTTGGGCAGCTGTAGCTGGTGCTGTAGTAACTGCACTTACTTCTATTGCTACTCAATCTTTACCACTT
This sequence comes from Peptoniphilaceae bacterium, assembly GCA_029983595.1. Classification (GTDB taxonomy): domain Bacteria; phylum Bacillota; class Clostridia; order Tissierellales; family Peptoniphilaceae; genus Neofamilia. The sequence continues at coordinate 3,596 of JASBZD010000039.1, read as the reverse complement.
TCTTCACTTTTTGGTGTACTAGTTATGCTTATCTTTGGAGGAATCAAATTCTCTGAACTTGATGATGTAGTTTCTGGTGGTATAGGAATGATGGGCTTTATCGCATTTGTAATGCTTGTTGCTGCTGGATTTGGTGATGTAATTAAAGCTACTGGTGGTGTAGAACACCTTGTAGAAACTGCTGCTGGTGCAATGGGTGGATCTAAACCTATCTCAGCATTAGTAATGCTATTAATCGGTCTATTAGTAACTATGGGTATAGGATCTTCATTCTCTACTCTTCCAATTATCGCAACAATATTCGTTCCATTAGGAATAAAAGTAGGATTCTCTCCAGCTTCAATCATTCTTCTTATCGGTGTAGCAGGAGCTTTAGGGGATGCAGGTTCTCCAGCATCTGACTCTACTCTTGGACCTACTTCTGGACTTGATGCCGACGGACAACACGATCATATTTGGGATACTTGCGTTCCTACTTTTATCACATTTAACATACCACTAATTATTGGTGGAGTTATAGGTACAATGATCTTAGGATAAAACAAAAAATATAGTAGCTTCAAAATCTAGATCGGCCTTTTATTAAAGGTCGATTTTTTCATATATTCAAATTATTTACATAAAACTATTTGAATAATATTATAATTTTCACCTGCGATTTTTGATATAATGAATATACAATTTTTCTAAAAGGAGATTTAAAATGAAAAATAAAAAATTACTTATTGCTTTATCACTACTTATGCTACCTACATCTATTATTGGGTGTGGACCTAAAGAAGACAAGTTAAAAGAGGATATTAAATCTGTAGAGACACCGGCAGAACCACAGACAAATAAAGATCAAATGTCACCAAAGTTTGATAAAATCGAGTTTGAAAATGAAACGATTGATGGTGAAAAATTCACTAATGAAGATTTTAAAAATCACGATCTTACACTAGTAAATATCTGGGGTACATGGTGTGGACCTTGTGTAGCAGAATTACCAGAGCTTCAAAAAATTTATGAAGAATATAAAGATAAAGGCGTAAATGTAGTGGGAATCGTAACAGATACAAGAGTTAATGGGAAAAAAGATGAAAATGCTATAGAAGCAGCTAAAACTATATTTGAAAAAACTGGCGTAAAATATACCCAAATGATCCCTGACGAAGGCGAGTTTTCTGAAAGCCTATTCTATATTCAGGCATATCCTACTACTATATTTGTAGATAAAGAAGGAAAAATCGTAGGCGATCCTATTATGGGAGCTCAAGATTATGAAGGCTGGAAAAAAACTGTAGAGAGTAAATTAAATGAAGTTAAAAAATAAAAAACTAGCAGGAATTCTAGTTTTAATTATGGGGATAGCCTTTATGGGAATTGGTGCATCTCGTGGTGAGGTAGAAATCGTGCTTATGAAAGCTATCCGCATATGTCTAGAATGTATAGGTATAGGATAATGAAGATAAAAAGACATTTTATTCAGGCATTTTATACTTTATTATCTAATAGTTATTTTAAAGGATTTTTTGAAGGTGAAATCTATCAGGGAAAACTTAAACAGTTTTGCTCGCCAGGGCTTAACTGTTATTCTTGCCCTGGAGCACTTAACTCATGTCCAATAGGTTCGCTACAAGCTGTAATGGGATCTTATAAACATAAATTTAGTTTTTATGTAATAGGATTTTTAATGGCGGTGGGAGCTCTTATCGGAAGACTAGTCTGTGGGTTTTTATGTCCATTCGGGCTAGTTCAAGATCTATTAAATAAAATCCCTTCTAAAAAAATAAAGACTTTTAGAGCAGATAGAGTTTTAAGATATGCAAAATACATAATTTTAGCAGTTTTTGTAATAATACTTCCATTATTTATGGTAGATGTAATAGGACAAGGAGCGCCATATTTTTGCAAATTAATCTGTCCAGCAGGTACGCTAGAAGGTGGGATACCACTAGTTTTATTAAATAAGGGCTTACGATCTACAATTGGGAAGCTTTATTTATGGAAAAACTTTTTACTTATAATTACAATAATTTCCTCAATTATAATTTATAGACCATTTTGCAAATACATATGCCCACTTGGGGCGATCTATGGTTTATTTAACCCAATATCATTATTTCATTATAGTGTAGATGAGCATGCATGCGTAAATTGTGGAAAATGCGCTAGAGTGTGCCCAATGGGATGTAATCCAGTAGAAAATGCAAATGATAGAGAATGTATAAGATGTACAGAATGTAGAGAAAATTGTCCAGTTGGGGCGATCCATTCAGGTGTTTTAGATCATGATAAGCAGACTAAACCCGATGCAGTGCTTAGTTAGATTATAAAATATATATATTAAGATTAACTATTTATAAAAATCCAAAAGAACAAGGTAACTTCTGAGAAAATTTTAGATAGAGTTAACGAAATGAGACGGCCACAACCGAGTTGTTTGAGGCATTATGTAGTTATTAAATTAATTTTATAATCTGTGAACAAGAGCTTTTAAGACTGCTAATATCTAATTAGCCGAGTTCGAAGGTTGTAGTCGAATGAGTTATACGATATCAAAATTTTCGAGGGTTACCGTTCTTTGGATTTTTTGATAATATGCGCATAAAAAGAAGTTCAGTTGTTTATTTGTTTTTTATTATGCTTTTGATAAATTTTAATGGGATTTCGAGGGTTACAGTTCTTTGGATTTTTGATAATATACGCGTATAAAGAAGTTCAGTTATTTATTTATTTTTTATTATGCGTAAATAGATTTGTCGGAAAATTCAATAGAATAAGATTTCATTAAAAAATTATCGCTAAATTTATAAAAAATCATTTACATTATATGAAAAGTTATGTATAATATTACACGGTATAAATTATCGCGGTAAATAATTTATAGGAGATCGATTAATTAATGGCAAGAATGAGAAAACCAAGGGTTAAACAAGTTAGACGTTTAGGCCTTAACGTATACGGACTTCCTAAAGCTAATAAAAGAATGGGAAGTGGACAAGCAAGATCTGATAGAAAACTTACTGAATATGGTATGCAACTATTGGAAAAACAAAGACTTAGAGAATATTACAACGTAATGGAAAGACAATTTAGAGGATACGTTGAAGAAGCTTTAAGATCTACAGATCCATCAGGTGATGCTCTAGTTAGAATTCTAGAATCTAGACTAGATAACCTAGTTTACAGATTAAGGTTTGCTTCATCTATCAGACAAGCAAGACAAATGGTAAGTCACGGACTTATTAAAGTAGACGGACATAAAGTTGACGTTCCATCTTATAGAGTAAGCCCTGGACAAGTGATTTCACTTAAACAAAAACACAGAAAGAATGCTATGTTTAAAGAAAATTATGAATCTAACATGCTTAACACATTAGCATACCTTTCTAAAAATGATAATTTCGAAGGAACTTATATCAGATACCCTGAAAGATCAGAAGTACCTATCGAAATCCAAGATAATCTAGTAATCGAGTTTTACTCAAGACTTATCTAATTGTACGAATATTTTTATATATAAAAAATGTATTTTTAAAATTGGTTCTTTTAAAAATCACCCAAAACTGACAATAAGCTCCTTAGCATATGCTAGGGAGTTTTTATTTTGT
>JASBZD010000038.1 GCA_029983595.1 Peptoniphilaceae bacterium | reverse complement strand
TTTAGCATTCTAAATAATAAAATAGCCTCAGCATGGTTATCTAATTTAGATATTATTTCACTAATATCGATATAGTGCATTTCATTAATATATTCTCTAAGTTTTTGGTAGTCTTTTTTTTCAAGAAGCTCTCTTATATATTCTTCTTCATATTCTATTACTGATTCCCAATTTAGTTGTTCCATATTTTCTCCCTATTATAATGGTAGAATTAGTCTAGCTATATTAAAGTAAATCATAAGAGTTACACCGTCTACTAGTGTAGTAATTATAGACGATGCCATTACAGCTGGGTCTAGTCCTACTTTATCAGCAAGAATTGGAATAATACCGCCTACTACTTTAGCTAATAATATTCCCCCTAGCATTGTAAAAAATATTACTGTACCAATTAGAAGTCCAGCTCCATCTATAATTATTACTTTAAGCATAGCTGTAAGTCCCATAATTATCCCGACAATTAGACCTACCTTAAATTCCTTTAAAGCTACTTGCCCCATTTCTTTAAAGCTGATTTCACCTATAGATAAGTTACGCACAGCTAGTGTAGTAGCCTGAATACCAGCGTTACCGCCAGCTGCAGTAAGCATTGGTATAAATGAGTTTAAGATAAGATATTGTGCTAAGATCCACTGATAATTATCTATAACTCCACCGACAAACATTCCAGCAATTAATAAAACAACAAGCCAAATAAGCCTATCTTTAGCTAGGCTAAAAACTGATGACTGAAGATATGAAGATTCACTTGGGTTTACCCCTGCCATAATATGAAAGTCTTCAGTAGTTTCTTTTTCTATTACATCTAAAGCATCGTCAACTGTGATAACACCTAGTAGACGCTCTTCGCTATCTACTACCGGAAGTGCCATAAACTCGTATCTATCAAATACATCAGCTACGACTTCTCTGTCCATATCAGAGTGAACAAAAACTACATCCTCGACCATAATATCTTTAATTAACATATCTTTAGGAGTTGTAACTAGATCTCTTAAGGATACTACGCCTATAAGTTTTCTATTTGGTCCTATTACGTAGCAAGTATAAATTATTTCTTTGTCTATTCCAGTTTCGCGGATTTTTAATAAAGCATCTCCTACTGTAGAATCACCTCTTAGAGTAATAAACTCTACAGTCATTAAAGACCCTGCAGACTCTTCTTTATAATTTAAAAATCTATTAATAAGTTCTCTTTCTTTATTATCTGAATGTCTTAAAATATTTTTTACAGCATTAGCAGGAAGCTCCTCTAGAAAATCGACCTTATCATCTAATTTTAGCTCTTCAAAAATCTCTTTAAGCTCATCATTGCCAATAAAGCCGATAAGGTTTGCTCTAGAATGGCTAGTTAAAGATGGAAATACTTCAGCCGCCTCATCTTTTTCTAAAAGCCTAAAAACTATAACAGCATCTGGCTTAAAATTTTCTTCATAATTTAATTCATTTATAAACTCTGCAATATCAGCAGCATACATATCTTTTAGTTCTTTCTGAAGATTGCGATAATCTTTAGATTCTAAAAGACTATATAATAAATCAAAATTTTCCATTTAACACCTCAATTTTTAAGACTCTATTACATATTATACTAGCAAGAATTTTTAATTTAAAGAATTTTAGCGTAATTATTTTTTTATAATGGATTTATCAAAAATTCTAGATTCTAAAGAGCTAATTATTTCTTCTTTCTTACTTATATCATATTTTTGAAAAAACTCATCACCATAAGCTCTAATAAAAAGATTAAAATCATGCTTATCATCTTTTATTACTATTTCTTTAACTTCATTAAATGGTATTTCTTTAATAACTATAGAATTAGGCATAAATACAAAGAATAAATTTTCACTAATTCCGACACTTAAAAAGAATGAGATAAAAAATATAACAGATAAAAGTGCAAGAATAAATCCTAAAATTGTATAGTCATATTTATACCAAATAAAAATAGCTATAAATAAAAGTAAAATAGTAGATATCTTAGTAGTTATAGGTATATATGAATGAAATAAGTTCTGGCGTCTTTTATTTAGATTATAGATAATAACAATAATAAAAAATAAGTTTATAATTATTTTCATAATTTCTCTTATATATTCTCTATTTGCCAATCTATAGGTGACAAACCATTATTTACTAGAATTTGATTAGCCTTACTAAAATGTCTACAACCAAAAAATCCTCTATAAGCTGATAATGGACTAGGATGTGGAGCTTTTAATATATAATGGTTAGGGTTAGTTATTAAAACTTCTTTTTTTTGAGCATGAGATCCCCATAACATAAAAATTACAGGATCCTTTTTTTCATTTAAAGACATAATAGTTTTATCAGTAAAAATTTCCCATCCCATATTTTTATGTGAGTTAGCCTCATGGGCTCTAACTGTAAGTACAGTATTTAAAAGTAGTACTCCCTGTCTAGACCATTTTTCTAGATTCCCATTATTGGGGATATATAATCCCAAGTCAGAATTTAATTCTTTATAAATATTTTCTAGAGAAGGTGGGATTTTAGCATCTTCTTTTACAGAAAAAGCTAGTCCATGAGCCTGATTATAGTTATGGTATGGGTCTTGACCTAGTATTACAACTTTTACATCTCTAAATGAAGTCATGTGATAAGCATTAAAAATATCATCAGCTACTGGAAAAATCGTTCTAGTATTATACTCTCTAATTAAAAACTCGCGTAATTTTAAATAATATGGTTTATTAAACTCTTCACCTATAGCATCTAGCCAATCATTAGTTATTTTAGGCATATTTTTTCCTCTAATAAAAAAAGAGCAAGCAAATAATGCCCGCTCTAAATTTTAAATATAATTAGTCTACTTTAGTTACAACGCCTGAAGCTACAGTTCTTCCACCTTCTCTGATAGCGAATCTGTCTCCTTCAGACATAGCGATTGGAGTAATAAGTTCTACGTGGAATGTAGCGTTATCTCCAGGCATAACCATTTCTACACCATCATCTAATTTGATATCGCCAGTTACGTCAGTAGTTCTGAAGTAGAATTGTGGTCTATATCCGTTGAAGAATGGAGTGTGACGTCCACCTTCTTCTTTAGATAGAACGTAAACTTCTGCTGAGAAGCTAGTTCTTGGGTGAATAGTACCAGGTTTAGCTAATACTTGTCCACGTCTAATATCATCTCTAGTAACCCCTCTTAAAAGAAGACCTACGTTATCTCCAGCTTCAGCTTGGTCTAGTAATTTTTTGAACATTTCTACACCAGTTACAACAACTTTTTGTGGTTTTTCTTGAAGTCCAACGATTTCTACTTCGTCAGAAGATTTAACAACACCTGATTCTACTCTACCAGTAGCAACAGTACCACGTCCTGTAATAGAGAATACGTCTTCTACAGGCATTAGGAATGGGTTATCAACATCTCTTACTGGATCTGGAATGTAAGAGTCAACTTCTTCCATAAGTTTTAAGATTTTATCTCCCCATTCAGATTCTGGTTGTTCAATAGCTTTTAAAGCTGAACCTACAACGATTGGAGTGTTATCTCCGTCGAAGTCATATTCAGAAAGAAGTTCTCTAACTTCCATTTCAACTAATTCGATAAGTTCTGGATCGTCTACTTGGTCTTCTTTGTTTAAGAATACAACAATTGTAGGAACACCTACTTGTCTAGAAAGTAGGATATGCTCTCTAGTTTGTGGCATTGGACCGTCAGCAGCAGATACTACAAGGATAGCACCGTCCATTTGAGCAGCACCAGTGATCATGTTTTTAACATAGTCGGCGTGTCCTGGGCAGTCTACGTGAGCGTAGTGTCTGTTTGGAGTTTCGTATTCTACGTGAGAAGTAGAGATTGTGATACCTCTTTCTCTTTCTTCTGGAGCTTTATCGATATTAGCGTAATCGATGTTTTCACCAGTTCCGTATCTTTGGTGTAATACATAAGTGATAGCAGCAGTTAAAGTAGTTTTACCGTGGTCAACGTGACCGATAGTTCCAATATTAACGTGAGGTTTATTTCTTTCAAATTTTTCTTTACCCATTATATTCCTCCTAAGAATTTAAAGTTTAAATTTTTGTTTATATATATTTCTAATAATAACTTATTTTATTTAATATTTCAAGCAGTTTGAACTACTACTAGTTTTTATTACCAGTAATTTGCTCTACCATACTTTGTGGTACAGCTGAGTAGTGATCAAATTGCATAGAGTAAGTTGCTCTACCTTGAGTGTTAGATCTTAAAGATGTAGCATAACCAAACATTTCTCCAAGTGGAACGTATGCTTTAATAATTTGTGCATTATTAACAGATTCCATACCTTCTACTTGTCCACGTCTAGAGTTGATATCTCCGATTACATCACCCATATATTCTTCTGGAGATGTAATTTCAACTTTCATCATTGGTTCAAGAAGTTGTGGTTTACCATTTCTTAAAGCTTCTTTCATAGCCATAGAACCAGCTATTTTAAACGCCATTTCTGATGAATCGACTTCGTGGTAAGATCCGTCATAAAGTGTTACTTTAACATCTAGAACTTTGTATCCACCTAGAACCCCTGATTCAAGAGCTTCTTCGATACCTTGTTGTGTAGGTCCAATATATTCTTTAGGGATAGCACCACCAGTAATTGCGTTAACAAACTCAAATCCTGATCCTTCTTCACCTGGCTCAACTTTAATCTTAACGTGACCATATTGTCCACGACCACCTGATTGTCTAGCATATTTAGTATCAGCTTCAGATGGTATTGTAATAGATTCTCTGTAAGAAACTTGTGGAGAACCTACATTAGCTTCTACGCTAAATTCTCTTAAAAGTCTATCTACAATAATTTCAAGGTGAAGCTCACCCATACCTGCGATTATGATATCGCCAGTTTCTTCATTAGTATAAGTTTTGAAAGTAGGGTCTTCTTCTGCAAGCTTAATTAAAGCTTGAGTCATTTTATCTTGATCGCCTTTAGATTTAGGTTCGATAGCTACAGAGATAACGGGTTCAGGGAATTCCATTTGTTCAAGGATAATAATATCATCTTGAGTACATAGTGTATCACCTGTACCTGTATCTTTTAACCCTACAGCTGCAGCGATTTCTCCAGCGTGGATTTCTTCAATTTCTTCTCTCTTATCAGCATGCATCTGCATAATTCTTCCGATACGTTCTTTTTTGCCTTTTGTAGAGTTATAAACATAAGATCCAGCTTGAAGTGTTCCTGAATATACTCTAAAGTAAGCTAGTTTACCAACGTATGGGTCAGATACTATTTTAAATGCTAATGCTGAGAATGGTTCGTCATCAGATGCGTGTCTTTCTTCTTCTTCTCCTTCAGGAGTTTCACCTTTAATAGATGGAATGTCTAGTGGAGAAGGTAGATAATCTACGATAGCATCAAGAAGCTGTTGTACACCTTTATTTTTATATGAAGATCCGCAAGTTACTGGGATCATATCTACTGCTAGAGTAGCTTTTCTGATTGCTTTTTTAAGTTTATCTACTGGAATTTCTTCACCTTCAAGGTATAATTCCATTAACTCATCATCAAACTCAGAAACTGCTTCTAGTAAGTTTTCTCTATACTCTTCAGCTAAATCTCTTAAATCTTCTGGTATTTCAGTAATTTCTATTTCAAACCCTTGGTCATCTTTATAGATATCAGCTTCCATTTTTACAAGGTCGATAATACCTACAAAGTCATGTTCCGCTCCTACAGGAAGTTGGATTGGAACTGGATTTGCTTGAAGTCTTTCTTTAATAGTTTTAACTGATTTTAAAAAGTCAGCCCCAGTAGTATCCATTTTATTAATGTGAGCTATTCTTGGTACGTGATATTTGTCAGCTTGTCTCCAAACTGTTTCAGATTGTGGTTCAACCCCGCTTTTAGCGTCAAATAGCGCTACTGAACCATCTAATACTCTTAAAGAACGTTCTACTTCTACTGTAAAGTCAACGTGTCCTGGTGTATCGATAATATTTAATTGGTGATTTTTCCAAAAAGCTGTTGTAGCTGCAGAGGTAATAGTGATACCTCTCTCTTTTTCTTGAGCCATCCAGTCCATTTGTGAACCACCATCGTGAGTTTCACCGATTTTATGGATTTTTCCTGAATATAATAGTATACGCTCAGTAGTTGTTGTTTTACCAGCATCGATATGAGCCATAATACCAATATTTCTAATTTTTTCTAAAGGTGTTTTTCTAGCCAAAATATTCCCCCTTGACTACCATCTGTAGTGAGCGAAAGCTTTATTAGCTTCAGCCATTCTGTGCATTTCTTCTTTTCTCTTAACTGCTCCGCCTAATTCGTTTGAAGCATCCATGATTTCTCCAGCTAGTCTTTCAACCATAGTTCTCTCACCACGTTCTCTTGAAAATCTTACTAACCATCTAAGACCTAAAGTCTCTCTTCTTTCTGGTCTAACTTCCATCGGAACTTGGTAAGTAGCACCACCGATTCTTCTAGCTTTAACTTCTAGTTGTGGCATTACGTTATTTAAAGCTTTATTAAAAACTTCGATTCCGTCATTGCCAGTTCTTTCTTCTACAAGGTCTAACGCTCCATAAACTATTTTTTGAGCTTTACCTTTTTTTCCATCTAACATAATGTTATTTATTAATTTAGTAATAACCTTATCTTGATAAAGTGGATCTGGCATTACTTCTCTTTTTGGTACATGTCCTTTTCTTGGCACGTTTCTTCCCTCCTTACCATTTATTTTAGTAAAATCATAGGTACTCGACATTTGCCGTATAGTGCCAATGTTAATATATAAAATTAATGAACATTGACATCTTAACTTTTATTCGATTGTCCTATTTAGCTTTCTTTGCGCCGTACTTAGATCTTGAAGATTTTCTATCCGTTACTCCAGCAGTATCTAAAGTACCTCTAATAATGTGATATCTAACCCCTGGTAAATCTTTTACTCTTCCCCCTCTAATTAACACAACACTGTGTTCTTGAAGGTTATGTCCGATTCCTGGGATGTAAGCCATAACTTCTTCATCGTTAGAAAGTCTAACCCTTGCTACTTTTCTTAAAGCTGAGTTAGGTTTTTTAGGTGTTACTGTTCTAACAGCTACACAAACTCCTCTTTTTTGTGGAGACTCGTGTTTTGTAGTAGTCTTTCTAAGAGTGTTATAGTTTACTGATAACGCAGGTGATTTAGATTTTTTCTTTTGGGCTTTTCTCCCACTTCTAATCAACTGATTTATAGTTGGCATACTCTTTTACCTCCTCATTAATTTTATATATTAACAGCGTGTATAATTTACACACCATAGTATTTTACCACCACGTATATGCCTTGTCAAATAATTTATACAAAATGCTAATATATTATTTATAATTATGAATTTTTCTTAATATTACCGAATAATTTAAAAAAGGAGCAAGTATTTTACTCCTTAAAATCTATTTATTTAATAAATCTCTTACCTCTTGTCCTGCTTTAACTAATGAAGGGCTAGGTCTGTCAAAAATAGCTGGATCTTTTGCATTATAAATTCTATTATTTTTTACCGCACTAATATTTTCCCAGCCAGGTCTATTTTTTATCTCATTTATTACATCATCAGAATCTCCTAGAGAAATCGTAAAAATATAGTCTGGATCTTTTGATATCACTTCACCCTCATCTACTATAAATAGTCCTTCTCTATCTCCAAATATATTCTCTGCTCCTAATATATCAGATAAGTCATCAAAATATGTGTCATATCCTGCTGCCCATAGCTCTTTTTCAAGTGGAGACACTTCAAAATAGATTTTTTTACCTTTATTTTTGTCAGCATCTTTTCCCATTTCTAAAAACGCAGATTTCATATCTTCTATAATCTTTTCACCTTTTTCACTTTCTCCCATAACTTTGGAAATAAGTTCAATAGTATGATAAGTTTCTTCAATAGTATTAGCCTTAGTTATTACTACATTTATTTTGTTATCCGTTAAGGCATTAAGCTGATCATGTGTAAAAGCTAGATTTTGTGTAAAGACTACATCTGGTTTTAATTTTATAATATCTTCAAAATTTAAACTTTCACCATCTGATACCACAGGTTTATCCATTACTTTTTTTGGTCTATCTACATAGCTTCCAATACCTATTATAGCTTCACTAAGTCCTAAAGAATCTATTATCTCAACATCTGATGGATAGATAGCTACAACTTTTTTTGGCTCTTTCTCAAAATATACATCTCTAAACATCCTATCATTTACCGAAAATAATATATTAGCATTAGAGCTAGGGTCTGTTTTAATTTCATTATTTTTAATTTCATTATTAGAACACGATACTAGATTTATAGATATAAGTATAGATAAAACTAAAACTAAGAATTTGAGATTTCTTTTCATATTTTATTAACTCCTTAAGATTTAACATCATATAATTTAATACTATAATATTATATCAAATTTCATATAGTATTTAAAACTTACTACTCCCATTTTTTATTTAATCTATTCATAAAATTATGAATGTCCATATCGTATGCTTTTTTAAGTAAATCCTTGCTCATTACGTCTTCTATATCGCCATATCCTATGGTCTTTCCATCTTTTAATAGTATGGCTTTATCTCCATAATATCTTGCAATTTTTAGATCATGTATTACAGCTATTACAGATTTATTGTCCTTTTTTCTAAAGTTATCTACTATTTCAAATATTTTTTCTTGGTATGGATAATCTAGATGGTTTGTAGGTTCATCTAGGACTAATATATCTGGATCTTGTACCAAAACTTGAGCCAAAAATACTCTTTGGATCTCACCACCAGATAAAGTAAGGACAGATCTATTTTCATAGCCCGACAGTCCAGTCTCTAAAATAGCGTTATAGATTAGCTCTTCTTTATAATCTTTATCTAATGATTTTTCAAAAAAGCCGTAAGACTTAGAGTATAGCCCAAGCTCTACGATTTCTCTGACAGTATAGGAATATGTTACATAATTTCTCTGTAATAAAACCCCTATTATTTTAGCTCTATCTTTAGTGCTTATATGTTTTATGTTCTGATTATTAAATAAAATCTCTCCAGTATAGTCTATGTTTTGAGATATAGATTTTAATATAGTAGTTTTTCCAGCTCCATTAGGACCCAAAATAATAAAAAAATCATTTTCGTTTACTTTAAAATTTAAATCTTTTATTATATTTTCTTCTTTTCCATATCCTGCATATAATTTTTTTATCTCAAGCATTATCTGGACCTCATTTTATAAAAAGTATAAATAAATATAATTGAGCCTATAAAACTCGTAATTACTCCTACTGGTATTTCTATCGGGCTTAGAATCGTCCTAGAAACTAGATCCATAAGCATTAAAAATATTGAACCACCAAAAATTGAACTAATTAAAAGCATCCTATGACCCGGACCAAATATCCTTCGAAGTATATGCGGTACAACAAGTCCCACAAACCCAATTGTTCCACTAAAAGAAACGCAAATACCTATAAGTATAGATACACAAATAAGAATTTCTAATTTTACTTTTTTTACATCTACCCCTATATTCTTAGCATTTTCTTCACCTAATGAGAGCGCATCTAGCTCTGTGGAACGATAAATTAAAATTCCACCAAAGATCACCAGTGAAATAAACATGAGTAAGACACTAAAATACGAATTTCCCGATAGACTTCCCAAAGACCATGTGGTAATAGCCTCTAATTTACTTGAAGAAAAAACTATAATAAATGATCGTAAACTAGATGTAAACATGGAGAATACAACACCCAGAAGAATTATCGTCGTAGTAGAGAGGCTATAATCTAATCTATATGATAAAAATAAAACTATCATAATAGAAATAAATGAGAATAAAATAGACATTAACACTACTCCAGATATCCTCATGCCAGTGCTAAATCCTAAAGCAATGGATAATACTGCTCCTAATGATGCACCTGAGACTATCCCCATTGTCCCACCATCAGCTAATGGATTTCTTAAAAGTCCCTGCATTGAAGCCCCAGTAATCGATAAAATAGATCCTACTAGAGCAGCAGCTAGCACTCTAGGAAATCTTACTTGCAATATAATAGAGGAGCGATGGCTATTATCCACTCCCCTAAAATAATCATAAAAAATTTTTATAACTTCTCTAAACTCAAACCTAACGCTCCCAATAGAAACGCATAAGATAAGCGTAAATAAAAATATTAGGATAAAAATTAAATAGTGATAAGGTTTAAACTTTTCATTTTTCATTTATTTAATAAATCTTGCATATCTTTAGCCCCATCTACAAGTCTTGGGCTAGGTCTAGTCATAGTCGAGTCATAAGAATGGAATATATTTTTATTTTTTATAGCAGTAATATCTTCCCATCCTTTTCTATTTAAAATCTCATTAATTATATCTTCGCTATCTCCCATAGATGTAACTACTATATAATCTGGATTTCTACTAATTACTTCCTCTTCAGAAATCTCGCTAAACTCTTTTACATCATGAAAAATATTTGAAGCGCCTAAAATATTTGCTATGTCGTCCATAAAAGTATCAGATCCAGCAGTCCATAGTCCATATTCTAGTGGAGAAATTTCAAAATATATTGTCTTTCCTTCGTTATCAGATTTATTTTTAGAAAGATTTTCAAACTCAGTTTTCATATTTTCTATAACTTTCTCCCCAGCTTCTTCAGTTTTCAAAACTTCAGAAATAAGTTTAATAGAGTCATAAGTATCATCTATTGATTTAGCAGATGTCATAACGATATTTATACCTGCATCTTCTAATTTTTTAACAGACTCTTCATTTGTAGCCATATCAGTCATAAAAACTACATCTGGATTAAGATTTATTATCTCCTCTATATTAAG
>JASBZD010000037.1 GCA_029983595.1 Peptoniphilaceae bacterium | reverse complement strand
AAAATAGTAATTAATAATAAAAGCATATCTGTAACAATAGCTAAATTATAGGTAAAAAGCTTTAAAAAAAGGGAAGGCTTATAGCTTTCCCTTAATTATTATAAATATCTATGACCATCATTAATCTTTTATGATATTTTTTTGAGATATAAAATTTTTCTAAATTTATTAGCGTAATTTCATCGCCTTCAATTTTTTTAATATGCGAGATATTTATAATTGTACCAGGATTTATCTGTACAAATCTCAGGCAGTTAAGTCTAGATATTACATCTTTTACGGTGCTATAAAAATCATACTCGTCATCTGATGTAGTTTTAAGATTTATTATTCTGCCATTTTGTAGGCTTAAAGAGATTATATCATGAGATTTTATTATATATTCGGTTTTATTTTGTGAAAACTCAAAAAATGGTTTTTTACAAGTTAGTTCTTTTAAGGATTTAAGTATTGATTCCATTATTATATTTTTTGAAATAGGTTTAAGTATGTATTCATCAGGAGTTTTTTTAAAACTATCCCGGATGACGTGGACGATTTTAGTTATATAAAAGCTTTTACTATTTCTAGATGCACTTATTATTTTATTAGAAATATCAATATCATCTAAATCCATTAGATCAACATCGAGATATATAATTTGAAATGAGTTAATATCACTTTTTATATTATTTAAAAGAGTATCTTTAGACTTAAAAGAGCATGCATTTACAATGTCGGTGCCGATTTCGCTAACGCATTCTAAAATATAACGAGAGAGAAAATTTTCTTTATCATCAACGAATGCAATATTTATCATATAATCCTCCTTAGGGTTAAGATATTGAGAGTTTAGCCATTATTTGTTAAGTACATATTTATAAATTGTAAAATTTAATAAAAAGGAGTTAAAAATGGAAAATACCACTAAAGTTAAAGAAGTAAAAAATGAAGAATATAAGGAGAGAAATCTTTTAGTAGATTTTTTAGTTTTATTTTTGGTATTTATAGGATCTAGCATAATAAGTGCTTTTTTAGCTGGTCCTCTTTATGGAATTTTATTTAATCCATCAGATGTATCTCAAGAAGCTGTTTTAGCTGACCCTAGATTTATGCTAGCCAACTTATTAATGACTTTCTTAGTAATTATAGCATTAAGATTATTTGGCAGATATTTTCAAAAAAGATCTCTAGTTTCTTTGGGATTTAAGTCAGATAAAAAAATAGAAAATTCGCTATATGGAATTGTAATAGGACTTGTTGCGGCTATCTTAGTAACTATAGTAGCCGTAGCGACTGGGAATTTAAGACTTACATATAGATTTAATAGTATTGATAAGTTTGTTTTTGGATTATTTATATTAGCCTGGATTTTTCAAGGATTTTCTGAAGAAGTATTATATAGATCTTTAATACAAAAGTCAGTATCAGAAAAATATGGCGTTATTCCAGCAGTTATAGTAAGTAGTATAATTTTTATGCTATTTCACTTAGGTAATGAGTCAATATCTCCTTTAGCATTATTAAATCTATTTTTAATGTCAGTTTTATCGTCTCTATTATTTATAAGAACTAATGATATATTTATTTCTGGATTTTTCCACGCGCTATGGAATATGTCCCAAGCTAACTTCTTTGGAATTAGCGTAAGTGGTATGGATAAATTTGATGCATCTATTTTCGAATCAGGTTTTTCTAAACCATCAATTTTAAATGGTGGAGATTTTGGGCTAGAAGGTAGTATAATTACTACAGTTATATTTATTTTAGTAATTTTAGCTTTATATTTTATGAATAAAAATAAGGAGGCTAATAAATAATTATTAAAATTTGATTTTTTTTAATCTTATAAATATAATAATTAAAAATATTGTTACAAAATTGTAAGAATTTAGTTATAATTCTTTAAACTTTTTAATCCTAATTTGTGATAATATTATTTATGTAGAAAATTTATTGGAGGAACAATGAAAAATTTTATATCTAGTCACAAAAAAATTATAATTGCACTACTATCTCTAGCGGCAGTACTAGTTATAGGGCTTTTTGTGATAAATAATATGAATAATGGTAGCTCTGGGTTAGTTCAGTCATCAGAAGTAACGACTTTATCTAAAAGTGATTTTGTCGACTCTGTAAGCGAAAATGGAACTGCTGAATCTAATGCAAAGACCAATATTTACACAAATCTAAATTTACCAATTAAAGAGCTTAAAGTAAAAGAGGGAGATAAAGTAAAACAAGGCGATATAATAGCGCTTTTAGATACAGATTCTTTAGAAAAACAAGCTGATGTAAGAGCTGCTGGCATAAATCAAGCATCTAGCATAGCTGGTGCACAGATTAGTGCTGAAAAAAATCGTCTAGATATAGCTAGAAAAAATTTAAACTCTGGGCTTAATGCCGGAATTTCTTCTGCAGAGTCTAATTTACAAAATGCATATGATGCATGGCAAACTGCTGAAAAAACATATGATGATATGGCTCGTTCTCTAAATGAAGGATATAACGAAGGTTTAAATAGCCTAGATTCTAAAAATACATCTATAGAAAATGAGATAGAATCGGCAAAAAGAAATAGACTAAGCCTTGATAATGAATACATAAAAAATCAAACTAAATTAGAAGATGAAAAGAAAAATTATAATGCCAATAAATCTCGTCTTGATATTTTAAAAGAACGCGACATAGAGATAAATAGACGAATGGGCGAAATCCAAAATAGAATGACAGACCTAGGCTCAAATCCCGCAATAATTAAGGCTAAAGAAGAATTAGCTGAAAGACAAGGAGAGCTTGCAAATCTTGAGGCTAATCTTTCTCAGCTTGATATGGCTATGAGATATCCAGATATGGATAAACCTTCTAATGATAAAGATCCTATGGGACCATCTAGTCCTGCAGTGCCAGATACTAAGGATATTGATAGACTAAAACATGAGGTAAACTCTAAAAAATTAGAGATTGATTCTATAAAATCACATATTGATATGCTAGAGCGTGAAGATCGTGATAGACTAGAGGTTTTAAGAAATGAACTAGCAAATCTTACAGCTGAATCTACTAGAAGCAAAGATGAAATATCAAACCTTTCTTCAGATGTAGCAAAAAGCGAGGGTAAAGTAGAAGAATATAAACAAAAACTAGAATCTAATAATTCTCAATATAAAGAAGTAAGTAATGCTATTATTAACACAAATAAATCTTTAGAAGATTCTCTTGAAAGTTCAGAAAAATCTAAAAAAGTATTACAAGACCAGCTTACTATGCAGAGAAAAAATGCAGATAATTTAAAAAATCAATATGAAGCTGCAAAAAAAGGTGTAGATGTAGCGAGAAAAACTGCAACTGATGAAATCTCAATGCTAAACCAAGGCCTAAAAACTGCTAGAGCTAACGCAAATAACTCACAAGCTAAGACAGAACTTAATAATTTATATGACGATATAGAAAATGCTAAAGTAAAAGCTCCAGTTTCTGGAATTATATCTTCAATAAAATTTGAAGAAGGACAAGTACCTTCTAGCGAATTAGCTGAAATTCAAAGTACAGATTCTATAAAAATTAGATCAAAAATTAAAGAATATGACGTTGAAAAAATAAAAATCGGTAGCGAAGCTGAAATTACGCTAGATGCTCTAGAAATGGATAAACCTATAGTTGGGAAAGTAGAATATATTTCTCCAGTTCCATTAAAACCTGAAAATGGTCAGGCACAAAATGAGGTATATTACGAAACTTTAATTAGCATTCCTAAAAACAACGAAAATATTAAATCTGGAATGAATGCTAGAGTAAAATATATTCTAGCAAAACAACCTAATGCGTTTACAGTGCCAATTTCTTCAGTTTATGAAAAAAATAATAAAAAATTCTTATTAGTTATGAATAAGGAAAATGAAAATTTTGTTGTAAAAGAAATCCCAGTTGAAACTACTTTAGAAAATGATGTGGAATATGTTATTAAATCTAAAGATATTAAAGATGGGACAATGGTAATTAATAATCCAGAAAAATATACAGCAGGACAAGTTTTAAGTCTAGAAGAGATAAAAGATGATAATGAGAAAAATAAATCTCCTAATGGCTTAGAAGTAAAAGTAGAATCTGATAAAAAAGAAGATAATAAATCAACAAACGACAAAGACAAAAAAGGAAATTAGATGGAAAAAGTAATTGAAATGCGAGATATTATAAAAACTTTTAATATCGGCAAAGAAAATGAACTTGAAATTCTCCATGGAATTGACCTAGATGTATATAAGGGCGAGTTTTTATCTGTAGTAGGGCAATCGGGCTCAGGAAAATCGACTCTTATGAATATTATTGGACTTTTAGATAAACAGACTTCTGGTACTTATTTCCTAGATGGAAATGACATGAGCCTTGCTAAAGATGAGGAATTATCTGGAATTAGAAACAAAAAAATCGGGTTTGTGTTCCAAAATTTTAACCTTATCCCTCGTATTTCTGCTATGAAAAATATCGAGCTTCCTATGACTTATGCTAATGTATCTAAAAAAGAGAGAGAAGAAAGGGCGCTAGAGCTTTTAGAACTAGTAGATATGGCTGAGAGAAAAGATCATAACCCTAATGAGCTATCTGGTGGTCAGAAGCAGCGTGTGGCGATCGCGAGGGCTTTAGCTAATAATCCCGATATAATTCTAGCTGATGAGCCTACTGGAGCGTTAGATACAAAGACTGGGCGTGCTGTAATGGATCTTTTTCATAAGATTAATAAAAACCAAGATAGCACCATCGTACTTATTACTCATAATAGAGAACTAGCAAAAGAGACTTCTCGAATCGTGACAATGGAAGATGGGTGGCTTAGATGAATATTTTAGAAAATATAAAAATGGCGCTAGAAGGTCTAAGACTTAATAAAATGCGTTCATTTCTAACTATGCTTGGGATAATTATAGGTATTTCTTCAGTAATAATTATCTCGACTATTGGAAAGGCCATTACCTCAACTGTCCAAGAAGGATTTAATGAAATTGGAAATCCTAATCTCATCGCTATAGCAATAAACCCAAGAGAAGGATTTAGCCAGGAAGCGCTTAGATCAGATGATGGTATTCCGCTAGAAGGAATTCTTGAAGTAAAAGAGATATTTCAAGATAGAATTAATGATATCTCAATCTATGGAACCAACTCGTCAGGTACTATTAAAGAAAATAAGAAAACTGCTAACGTTCAGCTTTTTGCTACTTCGCCAGGATATAAAAATAATTATAATATAGAAATACTTTCAGGAAGATTTTTAACTGAAGAAGATATATCAAGAAAATCTGAAGTAGTTGTAATTTCTAATAAAGTAGTAGATGAAATATATGATGGAGATCCATCTAAAGTTTTAGGTAATGAGATCCAGATACAGACTTCTAATGGAGTAAAATATTATACTGTAGTAGGGGTTTATGATAAAAAAGAAAATAGTCTAAATCAGATGGCAAACGTAGGGGGAGATGAGGTTTCAGAAGCATTTTTTCCTTATAACGTAGCCAACAGTCAATTTGGAAAAAATGACAATAATGAAAAAGTATACTATTTTGATTTATCTGCTATGACTTCTGATGATGTAGATCCACTTGGAGAAGATGTAAGTGAGTATCTAAATAATAAATATTTTGTAAATAATGATATAGCTGAATCTCAATATTTTACTTTAGAGTCTCAGCTTACCCAAGTAAACCAAGTTATGGGAACTATCTCATTAGCTGTGGGGGGAATTGCGGCGATTTCTCTACTAGTAGGGGGGATAGGAGTAATGAATATCCTTCTAGTTTCGGTAACAGAGCGTACTAGGGAGATTGGTATTCGAAAAGCACTCGGTGCTACTAATAAAAATATTCAATTTCAATTTATAGTGGAGGCTATAATAATCTGCTTAATAGGTGGTTTAATAGGGCTTCTTCTAGGAACAGCAGTGGGAATGGGGGTTACATCACTTATATCAACTACCACAACACCAGCTATTTCTTCTGTTATAATAGCCGTTTTATTCTCAATGGCGATAGGGGTATTCTTTGGATTCTATCCAGCTAATAAAGCAGCTAAATTAAACCCAATCGATGCGCTAAGATATGAATAAATTTTAAGTCTATGGAATTATTTCATAGGCTTTTTTAATGTTATAATAAATCTAGGTGATAAAATGATTAGTAAAAAAGATATGCAGGCACTAGATAAAAGAGCGATTGAGGAGTTTTTAATAGATTCGCTACTTTTAATGGAATGCGCGGCATTTGCGATTTTTGATAAGATTAAAAATTATGACTCATATACTATAGTTTGTGGGACTGGAAATAATGGAGGCGACGGACTGGCATTAGCTCGCCATTTAGTTTTATCTGGAAAAAATGTAAAAATATTTATTACTGGAGATCCAAAATCTAAAGAAAATATAAAAAACTACGAGATTTTAAAAAGGATAACTAGAGAAGTCTATATTATCTATGAAGATTTAGAAAACTTAAAAAAATCAGTAAAAGACTCTGATGTGACTATTGATTCAATTTTTGGAGTAGGGCTATCTAAAGAAATATTAGGAAAATATAGAGAGATTATAGAAATTATAAATAGTAACGCAAATTACATAATATCTGTAGATATCCCATCTGGAATAGACTCTGATACTGGTAAAATTTTAGGAATCTCTATTAAAGCTAATAAAACTATCGCCATACATGATGTAAAAAATGGGATGAATTATGAAAATAGCGGCGAATAGAGAAAGTCTATATAGGAATCCCTGATGAGAGATTTAGGGTATTAAAATAGCTCTGAGAAAATTACTCAGAGCTTTAGTTTTATGTTCCACAATATGTTATATACTCAAAATCATCTGGAAATTCTTTAAATAATGTCTTCTCCTCATTATCCTCAAAAGGGTTTTTAAGCTCTTTTAAAAATCTTTCAAATATATCAAAATCGCCCATCTCTGCTAATTTTATGGATTGATCTACCCAGTAATTTCTAGGAATTATTACTGGATTATTAGATTTCATTAAATCTATGGCTTTATTTTTATCTATATCATATTCTTCTAAAACTTTCTCCCATGTATTTCGCCACTGAGTCATCTCTTTTTCTTTCATTTCAAAGCTATCTAAATTTCCATAAGTGAGGTTATAAAAAGTATTTGTATAATCAAATCTATGGTTATACATAATTTTTAAAAGATTATCGATAAGCTCTATAATAGTCTCATTAGAAAAATCAAACCCAATTTTTTTCGCCATTTCTTTATAATATTCTTCCTTATAAAAAATAGTCAGACTTTGTAAAAAATTATTTATGCTAGAGACTGCTTCTTTATCCTCATCCTCCACTAATGGTAAAATAGCCTTTGCAAAAACTCCTAAATTCCAGAATATAATCTTGGGTTGGTTTAGATAAGAATAGCGTCCAAAACTATCAATAGATGAGTAGACCGAGTCTGGATTATATTCATCAATAAAAGCGCAAGGACCATAATCAAATGTCTCGCCAGAAATCGAGGTATTATCAGTATTCATAACCCCATGCACAAATCCATATTTCATCCATTTTGCTACAGCTTTTATCTGACGAATTGATACTTCTTTAAAAAATCTAAAATATACACTAGTTTTATCATCTACATCTTTTATATAAGGATAATGGCGATCGATGGCATAATCTGCTAAAATTTTAAGGCTTTCAGGATTTTTATCATAAAAAGCAAACTCAAATGTACCTATTCTTAGATGAGAATTCATTACACGAGTAAGAATTGCCCCATCAAAAAATCCATTTCTAAAAATCTTTTCGCCGGTAAGAGTAATAGCAAGAGAACGAGATGAGTCTATACCTAATGCGTTCATTCCCTCTGAAAATAGATACTCTTTAAGCATTGGACCGAGATTAGCTTTTCCATCTCCACCTCTAGAATAAGGCGTGCGACCAGATCCTTTAAGTTGAATATCAATTCTATTTCCATTTTTATCTATTATTTCTCCTACAAGAACTGCGCGCCCATCTCCTAACATCGTCTGATGCCCAAATTGGTGCCCCATATAGGCTTGAGCGATGCTAGATGCCCCTTTAGGAAATTCTTTACCAGAAAAGATAGAAAGTCCATATTCTTTTAAATCATCATAGCTAATTCCCATCTGTTCAGATAAATCCTTATTTAGATATAAAAGTTTTGGCCCCTTAACAGGTTCTAATTCTACTTTTCTATAAAACTCAGGAGGGAGATTTTCATAAGTATTATTAAAATCAAAAAGTTTATCAAATTTATCAGTCATTTATATCACCTTTTGTATTTTTACCCATAAAGACAAAACTTATAATAGGGTGAGAAAATCTAAGTATTTTTAAAAATTAACCTAAAACTCTAAAATAAAAACAGACAGTATAAACTGCCTGCATTAAATTATCTACTAAATATTCTTCTAATTCTCTTAAATATTACACTAAAGAAAAATTTTATCCCTGGCCATGGGTCATCTAAAGCCCATGTCGATGCGACGATATCATCTCTATTATTCTCCATAGCTATCTCATCGCGAGTTTTCTGCCCAGTTCTCTCATATGCACGCATTGCTGAGATATCCTCATATAAATATCTCCAGACCTTACCAGTATCATAATTTATCGGTCTAAAACTCTCTAATGACTGTTCGGTTGAGTCAAGATAGACCATATAAGGTGTATCAAACCCACATTGGATTTGAAGCTCTGTAAAATTGACATGGCGTACATTAGCCTCTATCAGATAGATAAGACCATTTTCCTCATCGCGCTTCATCTCAAGCTCTATAAAACCTCTAAAATCAATAGAATCTATAAAAGGTTTAGAAAACTCATAAGCTTCTGGAATCCATTTTTGAGCAGCATAAGTCGATGCCCCAAAGTTTATAGGCCACTGACGGATTTTATATTCCGTCATATATGATGCCATATTGCCAAACCTATCGATATAGCAGTCAAAGTTATAATTATTTGACTCGCCACCTTTTACGATCCTCTGAACAAACACTTCATATCCGTCTTTTTTTGTAATATCTAATTTCTCTTTTAATTCTTCTTCATTTCTTATAATAAATGATTTTTCGCGATATTTTTTAACAAAAGATGGAGAATCAGCTGGCTTTAGAATAACTGGATATCCCAGCTCATTTTGTACCCTATCTATAATATCTGGATCGTCAGACTCTATAATTTCAGGTGTTCTAATATTATGATCCCTGGCAATTCTCTCCAGCTCTTCTTTATCCATAATATCAGTTAAAAAACCTTTTCGATTCATTGGAAATAGGTAATACTCTTTAAGCTCATAAAAATATTTATCGATAAACTCAACATATGGGTCAGCAGTAGGGTATAAAACTGGCTTATATGGCTCATTTTTAGCTAGATCTATTAAAAACTCAAGATATTTTTTTTCTTTATATTTATAATGTGGAGCGATTAGTGCCTCTTTTACATAGCGGCTCTTTCCATAGTTATTATATTCATCATGATTAACAGTAATTACATGTATGCCTTTTTTACCTAGCGTCCTAACTACTGATAGCCCGATATAATAGTTAGTCCCCAGTACTACAGCCTTATTTTTATGATCCATTATATTCACCTCTTTAGTAAAATTATATCAATTAATAATGTAAAATCAATTTAATAATAGCGTAGATTGGGTATTAAAAATTTTAGAGAATAATTTAACGGATAAATCTTATAGGAGGTAAGTTTATGAAAGATGTAGTAATAATAGATTGCCAAAATGATTTTATAGATGGCTCTATGGCAGTAGAAAATGGACGAGAAGCAGTAAATAAGATTATAGAATTTTTAGATGATGATATGAAAGTTTATTATACTAGCGATTTTCACCCATCAGATCATATAAGCTTTAACCCACAAGGTGGACCATGGCCAGCTCATTGCGTTGAAGGTACATTAGGAGCTGAAATAGATGATGCATTTTATAATACTAGCCATGGACCAAATGATGAAAATGTGTATTTTAAAGGGCGAAGTCCAAAGCATGAAGAATACTCAGGATTTAAAGCTAGAAATTCTAAAGATAAAACTCTAAATGAGATATTATCAGATGAAGTAATAGTAGTCGGAATAGCTTCAGAGTTTTGTGTCAGAGAAACAGCTTTAGATCTAAAAAACTCCGGAAGAAATGTAATAATCTATAAAGAACTTTTAGGATATGTAGATAGAGAAAATCATGAGGCTAACATAGAAGACCTAAAAGAAAAAGGCATAGAAATTAGATGATAAAAATTATCGCTGTAGGTAAAATTAAAGAAAAATATCTAAAAGATGCTATAGCAGAATATGAAAAACGCCTCCAGACATATACAAAACTTGAAATAATAGAGTCTAAGGAAGAAGAAGTAGGCGAAGAGCTATCAGAAAAAGAAATAGAAATCGCAAAAAATAAAGAAGGCGATGAGATCTTAAAAAAGATATCTGAAAATAGCTATATCATAACCCTTGAAATAAATGGAAAAATGCTAGATAGCGTGGGATTATCAGAAAAAATCAATGAAGTTTTATCTGATGGATATTATAAAGATCTAGTATTTATAATAGGTGGCTCTAATGGACTTTCTAAATCAGTAACAGATAGATCAGACTATGCACTTAGTTTTTCTAAAATGACATTCCCACACCAGCTGATGCGAGTAATTTTAATAGAGCAGATTTATAGATCATTTAGAATAATAAATAACCACCCATATCATAAATAAAATATATAGAACCCAGTTAAATACTGGGTTTTTTGAATTTTACCACAAATACGCATTTTAAAATACCTTATTTTACCCCAGATACGCAAACTAAATTATGCTAATTTACCCCAGATACGCA
>JASBZD010000036.1 GCA_029983595.1 Peptoniphilaceae bacterium | reverse complement strand
GTAATTATAAAAATTAATTATTTTTTATTATATTTAAAATTATTTTATGCGGGTAAAATATATTTGAAAGCGTTCTTGTTATGCTTTAGGGGGGAATATGAAAAATATTAGTTTTAGAAGGTTGGTTTTAATAGCTATTGCTATCTGTCTTTTTGTTCCAGGTATAGCATTAGCTGACAGGATAGATTCTATAGATATAGATGGTACTATTAATAAAGAAGATGGATCTATTACTTTAGTTCAAACATGGAAAGCAAGTCCTGACTCTGGTACTGAGTTTTTTATCCCTATGACTAATCTTAATGATTTAGAGATAGTAAATTTTAAGGTTTCTGACGAAGAAGGACCTTATGAACTTATGGACCCTTGGGATGTAGATGCTAGTTTTGAGGAAAAATCTAGAAAATATGGTATAAATTACACAGATGACGGCCTAGAGCTATGCTTTGGAAAATCTGAGTTTAAAGATAAAACTTATAAATTAGAGTTTACTTATAAAAATGCAGTTGAGTCATATGAAGATTATGACGGATTTAATATCAGATTTATTAATGATAAAATGGATCCTGCTCCTAGTAGATTTAATATTTCTTTAGAAGTTCCTGGAACTGATTTAAATAGTGAAATTTCTAAAGTTTGGGCATTTGGATATAATGGACCTGTGGGGTTTGAGGATGGAAAAATAGTTGCTTCTTCAGAGGATTTTGGCTCTTCTAATTATGCAAATATTATGGCGTCATTAGAAAAAGGTATAGTAAATCCGACTATTACGAGATCTGGAGATTTTGACGATTTAGTAAATGAGGCATTTGTTGGTTCTGACTATTCATATGAAGACTATAAAAATGGAGGAACATATGAAGATGTAGAAGATAATAGTGCTTTTACAGATAAATTTTTTCCAGGTTTAGGTATTTTTATGGCGATTTTTGGGATTTCTACTGCGATATTTTCAGCAGTAAGTGGTGGAAATAATAAAAATATTAAAAATGCTAGAAAAGTTGATAAAAAAAATCCAGAGTATTATAGAGAAATTCCATTTGAAAAAGATTTAGCGTCTAACTTTTACGCCAATAGTGGACATGAAAATATGGTAGAAAATATTATTACTGCTACATTTTTAAAATGGCTAAGAGATGGTTATATTGATTTTATAGAGACTCATGAAAAGAGCTCTATCTTAGGGCGTGATGTAGAAAGATATAATATAGTCTTAAATAAAGAGCCAGAGTTTTCAAATAAATATGAAGAGATGTTATTTTCTAGTCTAGAAGTATCGGCTATTGATGATAATATCGTAACTGAAAAAGAATATAAAAAATATTTAAAAAATGATGACGAATTTATTGATAATCTAGTAGATAAAATTGAAGATGAGGGTGAAACTACGCTTACTGCTAGAGGATATATTGAGGATTCTGGAAAAAGATTTAAAAAGAAAAATTTTACTGAAAAAGGGCTTAAAGAAGCAGCAAATATATATGCCTTTAAGAGATTTTTAAAAGACTTTACACTAATACATGAGAGAACTCCTATTGAGGTAAATCTTTGGGATGAAATCTTAATTGGTGCTACATTATTTGGGGTAGGTGAAGAAACTTTAGAAAAATTTAAAGAATTCTACCCAGATTATAACTTTGGAAATAGCGAATATGATATTTATCATAGCTATCTATATCTAAACCACTTTAGTAATAACACCTATAAATCAGCAATCGCTAACTCTTCTTCTAGCGCTGGATTTGGTGGAGGAGCGTCAATGGGTGGCGGTGGCGGATTCTCAGGTGGAGGATCTGGCGGCGGCGGTAGATAATTCTAAAATAAATAATATAAATATAATGGAGGTAATATTATGTGGTGGATTATAGGGATTTTGGTGCTAGTAATAATTTTATATTTTATTGCAGCTCAGAGAAATTTTGTAAAAACTAAGGAAAATATTGATAATGCATTTTCTCAGATAAAAGTAAATCAACAATCAAGATTTGATGCTCTTACTGAACTTGCTAAGGCTACAAAAAGTTATTCAGAATATGAATATGAAGCTCTTATGGGAGTTATAGAAAAAAGACAAGGCCTAAATTCTATAGATAATCTTGAGACTAATGAAGGAGTTTTAAGACAGGCTACAGGTATGATAAATGCTCTAGCCGAGAGATATCCAGATTTAAAAGCTAGTAATTTATATACTGAAACTATGCAAAGTCTAAATAAATACGAAAATAATGTAAGAACAGCTAGAATGGTATTTAACGATTCTGTAACTATCTATAATAGAATGGTTAAACAATTCCCTAGCTCTTTAGTAGCTTCAGTATTAGGATATGGTCCAGAAACTTATCTAGAAATGGATGAGTCTAAGATGGATATGCCAGATTTAGAATATAAATAAAATGCGAAAAAGAGACGTGTAATAAACGTCTCTTTTTCTTTAATTAATTTTAGGGAGAAAATTAATTTATGTTATTTCGCAAATATTAAATCGTATGGGTAAAACGATTTCCTATTGCACATATATAATAATATATAAAAATAATATTGTCAACTTATTTTGCAACGTTTTCATCAAATTTTTATAATTCGCGTTTTTGATATTGTTTGAATAAAATCATCTTATATTATAAAATTTATCTAATAAATAAATTTATAACGGAGAAATAACTTGGTATTTTCAAGCGTTGTGTTTTTAGGGCTTTTTTTACCTAGCCTTTTAATTTTATATTTTTTAATACCTAATCGTAGATGGAGAAATTATATTCTCTTAATTTTTTCTCTTTTATTTTATGCTTGGGGCGAGCCAGTATGGATCTTGACCATGATTCTTACTGCATTTGTCGATTTTACTAATGCGAAAATTATTAGATCTATAGAAAAAAATGGGGGATCTAAAAATAGAAAATATCCTCTGATAGCTTCAATTATAATAAATATTGGGATTCTTATAATATTTAAGTATTCTGGATTTTTTAGTGATATTATATATAATCTTGTGGGATTTAGAATACCAGCATGGCAAAATCCAATGCCTATAGGTATATCTTTTTATACATTTCAGTCATTATCATATATCATAGATGTATATAGAAAAGATACTGAAGTTCAGGATAATTTTTTATATTATCTAATGTATGTTTCGATGTTTCCACAGCTTGTCGCTGGACCTATCGTAAGATATAGAGATGTCGCTTTTGAGATAGAAAATAGAAAAGAAAATATAAAAGATTTTTCTGATGGAGCACTAAGATTTACGGCAGGATTTGGCAAAAAGATACTTCTTGCCAATAATGCAGGGGCGATAGCTAATAAGATTTTATTAGAAGGTTCGACACATATTATTCCTATGGGTGATGCGTGGATTGGGACATTATTTTATATGTTCCAGATATATTTTGATTTTTCAGGATATTCAGATATGGCTATAGGCTTAGGAAAAATATTTGGGTTTAATTATAAAGAAAACTTTAACTATCCTTATATGGCTAAATCCATTACAGATTTTTGGAGAAGATGGCATATTTCACTTAGCGGATTTTTTAAAGATTATGTATATATCCCATTAGGCGGAAATAGAAAACATCAGAATCTAAATATTTTTATAGTATGGGCTTTGACTGGATTATGGCATGGAGCTAGTTTTAACTTTATTTTCTGGGGATTATATTATGGAGTGCTTTTAATTATAGAGAAAAATATCCTAAAAGATTTTTTAGAAAAGCATTATTTTATCTCTAGAATTTATACGATGATAGTTGTGTTATTTGGTTGGCTAATATTTTATAGTGCAGAACCTGGCCTATTATCTAACCTAACAAGTTCATTTTTCAATATAAGTTCTGGTGTATTTAAGCTATCATTAATTGCTAAGACGCTATTAATTAAAAATATTTTTCTTCTTATAGTTTTAGCTATTGGATCTACTATTATTCCTAAAAAAATAGCAGAAAATCTTAAAAACTCAAAAGGTGGAGCAATCTACATGGCTCTATTTATAATTTTTATGTTTTTAATTTCTTTTAGCGTAATGATAGGACAGACTTATAACCCATTTTTATATTTTAGATTTTAGGGGATTTTATGAAAAAAATAGCACCAACAGCAATATTTTTAATATTAATTTTTTATATTTCTAGTCTATCTTTTCGTGCTTTTTCTAGTGAAGAAACTGAGTCGATTTTAGAAAATCGTGCGCTTTCGAAATTTCCAGACTTTAACCGTGAAGAATTATTTAGTGGGAGATATTTTGAGGGGATAGAATCTTTTATATCTGACCATATTCCAAATAGAGATATTTTTCTAGAGTTTAAGATGGGAATAGATAATCTACGCGGAAAAGAGCTAAACTTATCAGCTTTAGATACTAGAGAAGATTTTAAAATTAGTAATAATGATAAATATAAAAAATATCAAACTAGAACTGAAAATGTAAAAATTCTATCCTATAATGATAAAATTTTTAGTACATTTA
The DNA here is from genome assembly GCA_029983595.1 of Peptoniphilaceae bacterium. Lineage (GTDB taxonomy): Bacteria > Bacillota > Clostridia > Tissierellales > Peptoniphilaceae > Neofamilia. The sequence goes on along the minus strand of JASBZD010000036.1, from coordinate 6,413 downwards.
ATTTTGATGAAGATTATATAGAAAATTTTATAAAAAATATAAATAATTTATCAAAAAGATATGATATAAAGGCTCATGTCGAGATTGTACCGATTTCTATTTCTCTAGAAGATTATGATTTTAGTAGATATAGCGATCCTCAGGATATGGCTTTAGAATATATTTATAAAAATATAGATAAAAATATAAATAAGATAAATCTATTTAAAACTCTATATAATGAACGAGATAATTATATTTACTTTAGAACTGATCACCACTGGACGATGAGGGGATCGTATTTTGGAGCAAAAGATTTCTTAAAATCTATTAATATAGATATAGATGATTTTAATGATTATAGTAGCGAAAAATATAGCGGATTTATAGGTTATCAATCTAGAAAATATCCTGTAAAAAAAGTAATAAATAATCCTGATATAATAGAAGTATATAATAATATAAATTATCTAGAACCGGAAATGGATTTATTTTATTATAATGAAGAAAATAAATTAGATTCATATAAAGATAAGATGATAGATCCAAATCGATCTTATGAGCATAATTATGGTATATTTTTTGGAGGAGATCATCCACTAGTAAAATTAAAAAATAAAAATCCAAAAACAGATAAAAAATTATTAGTGATAAAAGATAGTTTTGCAAATATATTTATTCCATGGTTATATCCATACTTTAGCGAAATAACTATGGTAGATCCAAGATATTATAAAGATGGAATAGATAGTTTATTAAGTAGTAAAAACTTTAGTGATTTATTAATTTTGATTAATATAAATTCAATTTCTTCAACAGAATATGCAGATAAATTTAATAAATTTGTTGAAAATTAGTATTATAATTAATTTTAAAAAGGGTATAAATAATTGGAATGAATTTAGAGGGTGAAGTTTATGAATGAAGAAGAACTTTTAAATTTATTAGAAGAAGAAAAACAAAAGGGTAATAAGTCAAGCACTCAAAGACCTACTTCTTCTAGAAGTACTAGTTCTAATAATATGGAAAATCTAGAAAAAATTGGCTCATCTGTATTATCAGGACTAGCGAGTATTACGTCTATGTCGGCTGATGCGTTATCTGAACTTGCAGAGAATAGATCTAAAAATAATGCCACTAGATCTGAAATCCAAAAACGTGAGATAGAAATTAGAAAAAAACAGGCTTCGCTAGCTAAGGCTAAGCGTGAGATAGAAAGAAAAAAGAAAAAAGAAAAATCTAAGATAAAATCTATTTCTTTTATAGTAGCTATGTTTTTTCTACTATTATTTTCTACGCTTTTAGGTGCAACAAACTTTGATTGGATAGGGATTTTTGCGGCAATAGCGGCATATCATGGTACAAAAGCGATACTACCTAGGATTTTAAAATCAAATAATAATTCTGAGGTTCCACTTAACGCTAGAAGAGATGGCGAAAATATAGAGCTTCCTCGTTCTGAAGAGGATTTATTTTTAGAAATTATAGATAAAGTAAATTATAGATTAGACACAATTTACAATAATATGAGAAGAACGCGCGATGAAGAAATTAAAGTACTTATGGGAAATGTCTACGAGCGTGGAATAGAGATTACTGAATATTTAAAAAATTATCCACAAAAAATAACTATTTCTAGACGTTTTCTAAATTATTATCTTGACACTGCCTCAAAAATTTCAAAAAACTATGTAGATTTTGAGACAAAAAGTTTAAGACAGAATAGAGAACATATAAAAGAAGAGACTAAAAAAGCTTTAATTATGCTAGAAACTGCTTTTGATAAGGAGTTTTATAAACTTGTAGAAAATGATTTAGTGGACTTTGAAGCGGATATAAAGGTTTTAGAAGAATCAATGAAATGGGATAATTATACTAAATAGGGGGGCATTATGGATTATAAGAATATTAATCTAGAAGATCTAGCTAAACAAAAAATGGAAAGTTCTACTGAAAAAGTTGATCCGCAACTTGAAGGAAAGACGGATGAAGATATTGAGGATATTGTAGTATCAGATATTCATAAAGAGGTAAAAAATATCGATCCAGAGATGAGAAAAAGAGTAGATGATATAAAATCTTCTATAAATCTTATGGATGCGGCTTTACCTTTGGAATTTGGTACTGGTGCTCAAAAAGAGCTAGCTGATTTTTCAGAAAATATCTTATCTAATGTAAGGACTAAAGATTCTGGAGAAATCGGAAATCTTTTAACTGAATTAATGGGCGAGGTAGAAAGCCTTGAAATCGGCGAAGTAGGTGAAAAACAAAACTTTTTACAAAAGATGTTTAATAGCGCTAGCAAAAAAACTAGCTCTTTAATGACTAGATATGATTCTGTAGAAAAAAATGTAACTAAAATTCAGACTTCTTTAGAAGATGCCAGAGCTTCTTTAGTAAAAGACATAGTTACTTTTGAATCACTTTATGATAAAAACCTATTATATTTTAAAGAAGTAGAAAGCTATATTATCGCTGGGGAAGAGGTAATAGAAGAGACAAGAAACGAGACTATTCCTAAGCTTAGAGAGCAGGCAGCAGCATCAGAAAATCAGATGGACGCTCAGCTAGTAAAAGACTTTGAGGAAACTCTAAATAGGTTTGAGAAAAAAGTACATGATCTTAAATTATCTCAAATGATGGCTATTCAGACAGCTCCTCAGATAAGACTTATCCAAAATAACGATAGACTTTTAGTAGATAAAATTCAGACTGCTATACTAAATACTATCCCACTTTGGAAATCTCAAATTGTTATTACATTAGGTCTTCAGTCCCAACAACAGGCGATGGAACTTCAAAGAAACGTTACTTATACGACTAATAAAATACTAAAGAGAAACTCAGAGTTATTAAAAGAAAATAATGCTGGAATTTTACAAGAGTCAGAACGTGGGATTATAGATATCGAGACTCTTCAGACAGTAAACCAAAACCTTATAGATACTATAGAAGAGGGAATCGAGATCCAAAAAGAAGGAAGAAAGAAAAGACAATTAGCTGAGGCGGAATTGGTAAAATTAGAGGATAAATTATATGATACTCTAATGAAAAAGTATGACGAATAAATAGTAAAATTTATCATAATTCCTGGCATAGCTTGCTGGGAATTTTTAGTATTGTATATTATAACTTTTTATTATACAATTATCTTAATTTAATTTGGAGGTATGTATTGACAAGTAGTGACTCGGGTAGCCCCTTGATACCCATATTATTAATAATAGTTCTTACTTTATTAAACGCAATATTTTCAGCTGCGGAGATGGCTGTAGTTTCAGTAAGTGATGCTAGAATTAAAACTCTTATAGAAGATGGAAATAAAAGGGCAAAAATTTTACAAAATTTACAAAAAGATCAGACACAATTTTTATCAACTATTCAAGTTGGTATAACTTTTGCTGGATTTTTATCTTCTGCGGCAGCATCGAGTACGATTGCTACTAGTTTTGGTAACTTATTAAAAGCTAGTGGGATACCACAAGGACAGACTATAGCTGTTATTGTTACGACTATTATTATTTCATATATTTCCCTGGTTTTTGGCGAGCTAGTTCCTAAGCGTATTGCGCTTCAAAACTCTGAAGCTGTAGCTTTAAAACTTTCGGGATTTTTAAATTTTACATCAAAAATATTTGGAGCTTTTGCAAAATTTTTATCTTTATCTACGACTGCTGTTTTAAAATTAATCGGCCTTTATTCAGAGGATATAGAAGAAAAAATTTCAGAGGAGGAGCTTAAAAGCTATATTTCTGTAGGTCAAGAGCAGGGAGTTATTAATAAATCTGGAAAAGATATGATGATAAATATTTTTGAATTTGATGACTCTTGCGCATACGAGATAATGACTCCTCGTACAGATTTATTTATGATATCAGTAGATGAATTTTCTAGAGATACTATAGATGAAATATTAGCAGCTGGACATTCTCGTATCCCAGTATATGAGGAAAATCGTGATGATATTATTGGCCTATTATATATAAAGGATTTATTTAGAGCTCTTCACGAAAATAACAACGATATTTTAGATATTAGACCACTTTTAAAAGAGCCATTTTTTATTCCAGAATCTAAAAAAATCGATAGATTATTATATGATCTAAAAGCATCTAGAAATTACATGGCGATTTTAGTAGACGAATATGGTGGGGTTTCTGGTATGGTAACTATTGAGGATATAGTGGAGGAAATCGTAGGAGAAATCGAAGACGAATACGACAATAATGTAGAAGTATTTGAGAAGATTTCTGACGATACTTATCTTATAGATGGTAATGTCGAGCTTAAAGCTATAAATAATGAGCTTGGCACAAAGTTAGACAGTGAAAATAACGAGACTATTGGTGGTTATGCTATTGAACTTCTAGGGTTTTTCCCAGAGGAGATAACTGATAAAACTTTTATTACTTATGATGAAAATTATATGATTTCAATTTTAAAAGTTGAGGATAATCGTGTAACTAGAGTAATGTTAACTATATTACCAGAGCCAGAAGATGAAGAAGAATCTGAGGAAGATTAGAGGAGGGAGACCTTCTCTTTTTTGTTTTTTATTGTTATTCGATATGGTATAATAAGTAAAATCGGGGTTAAAATAAATGGAAAAAATAATAGAAACAAAACTAATAAATTTTGACAATTATAATAATGCCCTTTTTGAAGCTGTAGAAGTTCTAAAAAGTGGAGAACTTGTAGCTTTTCCTACTGAGACTGTTTATGGTTTAGGGGCTGATGGGCTAAATCCAGATGCGATTTTAAAAATATTTAAGACTAAAGGCAGAAAATCTGATAACCCACTGATTTTACATATTTCAGACTTAGAAATGCTTAAAAAACTTACGATTCAGCCTTTAAACGATATAATTAAGATCGCTGAAAAATACTGGCCGGGACCACTTACTATAATTTTAAAAAAATCTAAAATTGTGCCAGATGAGATAACTGCAGGACTAGATACTGTGGCGATACGCATGCCTGATAATAAATTTGCACTAGATCTTATAAAGAATCTAGATAGACCAGTAGCTGCACCATCAGCTAATCTATCTGGTAAACCAAGTCCAACAGATGCAGCTACTTGTATGAAAGATTTAGATGGAAAAATCCCTCTTATTATAGATGGAGGTAATACTAGATTTGGGCTAGAGTCGACAGTAGTAGATTTAACCCAAAAGCCATATGCTATTTTAAGACCTGGTGCGATAACTTATGAAGAGCTTAAGGATTTTTTAGGCGATGTGGAGATTGACTCTCATATTCTAGGGAAATCTGAAACTCCTAGAGCTCCGGGACAAAAATATACTCATTATGCCCCCGAGGCTAGTGCTTATCTAGTTTCAGGCTCTAATAGTGAAAAGTTAGAAAAGATAAAAGAGTTTATTAAAGAAAATAAAGATATAAAAATTGGTATTTTAGCTTCAGAAGAGTTTTTAAAAGATGTAGAAAATAGTATAGAAAAATATAACTTAGGGTCAATAGAAGATTTAGAAACTTATGGAAGTCTGATTTTTAGAGGACTTAGAGATTTAGATGATAGAAAAGTTGATGTAATAATCTGCGAGGCAGTAGATGAAACTGGTCTAGGACTTGCTATAATGAATAGACTAAAAAAATCTACAGGAAATAAATTTATTTAAGGAGTGAAAAAATGTCAAACGTAACAGTATTCGACCATCCATTAATTCAGCACAAAATTACTATGCTAAGAGATGAAAATACAACTGTAAAAGAGTTTAGAGAACTAGCATCTGAAATAGCTATGCTAATGGCTTACGAAGTAACTAGAGATCTAGAGCTAGAAGATGAAAAAATAGTTACTGGAACTGGTACTGAAATGGTAGGCAAAAAGATTTCAGGTAAAAAACTTTGTATCGTTCCAATTCTTAGAGCAGGACTTGGTATGGTAGATGGATTTTTAAGTATTGTACCAAATGCTAAAGTAGGACATATTGGGCTTTATCGTGATCCAGAGACTCTTGAAGCAGTACAATATTATAATAAATTACCTCAAGACGTTTCAGAGCGTACTTTATATTTATTAGATCCAATGCTAGCTACTGGAGTAAGTTTAAATGCGTCAATTCAAATTTTAAAAGATGCAGGATGTAAAAATATTAAAAGCGTTAATCTAATTGCAGCTCCTGAAGGGATAGAAGAAGTAACTAAGGCTCATCCTGATGTAAATATTTTTGTAGCGGCATTAGATAGTCACTTAAATGAACATGCTTATATAATTCCAGGACTTGGAGATGCAGGAGATAGACTTTTCGGAACAAAATAATGGCAGAATATATTAAAGTGCTGCTTTTTACGACGGCAGTTGCATTTTTATTAACTCCCGTTGCTAAGTGGCTTGCAATAAGAATTGGGGCTGTAGATATCCCTAAAGATAACCGTAGAATGCATAAAAAACCAATCCCTACTATAGGAGG
>JASBZD010000035.1 GCA_029983595.1 Peptoniphilaceae bacterium | reverse complement strand
ATAGTTCCCTGACCTTTAATTATGTCATGGTCGTTAAATGGATGGATAAAGGTGCGTTTTTCTTCTATATTTGACATTGTCGCGGCACGATAGGCATCATCATAGCATAGTCCCTCTAAAACAACGGTAGCACCATAGGATTTTGTATTATTTACTTTAGAATCTGGAGCGGTGGTAGGCATATAGATTTTTGAGTCTATTCCTAGCTCTTTACACGCAAGTGCTACACCTTGTGCGTGGTTTCCTGCAGAACATGCGATTACTCCTTTTTGTTTTTCTTCATTAGATAGCTTTGAAATCTTATAATATGCTCCGCGGCTCTTAAATGACCCAGTAGTCTGAAAATTTTCTGGTTTAAAATATATATTATTATACTTTTTAGATGCTATAAGGTTTGTAGGTTTTAAAACTGGCTTTATAACTTGTCTTGCTTCATAAATATCATCTAATGTGATGGGGTTAAATTTCATAATTATCACCTCTTTTAATTAATTCTAGCAACACAGGAAAACGATGTCAATAAGATTGTTTTTCTCATATTTTAATTTATATAAAATAATGGGTATAATAATAAATATTAATTTAGGAGGTAAAATAGGTTGGCTAAACAATATACAAAAAATTTAATAAAAAGAGAATTTTTAAAATTACTTGAAGAGACTAATTTTAATAATATAACTATTTCTATGCTCACTGACAGATGTGAAATTAGCCGAAATACCTTCTATTATCATTATGAAGATATCTATATTCTAGTAAAAGAAATTTTAAATGACGAGCTTGAGAAGATTGATAAAGAATTTAAGGATACTCTTTCATGGGAGGAGAGTATTCTTACTGCTATGTCTTTTTTATTAGAAAATAAGAAGGCTGCACAAAATCTTTTTAAGTCCATAGATAAAACTGATAGAGATGCATATTTATATAAGGTATGCGAATCGGTGATGAGTAAATATGTAGAAAATGAATGTAAAATAAAAAATATTAAAGCTAAGGAATCTGATAAAAAACTTATTACTGATTTTTATAGGGCGGCTTTAGTAGGGCTTTTAGATACTTGGATAATGGGAGGGATGAAGGATACTCCCGATGAGGTAATTTTTAGGATAGGAAAACTATTTGATGGAAATATTGAGAGATCTTTAAAAATTAGCGAAAGTCTAGCATAAAATATATATCATATAAACATATTCTTTAACATATTCTTTAAAATTTTAGTTTTATTGAATATGTTTTTTATTTTAAACTTTACAATTTATACTAAATGCCTAGTTATTTAACATCTTTTATTATATGGGTAAAACCTAGTCATTTACACGATCTTACCAGTTTTAAGACTTCTAAAACCAGGATATTATATAACCATAGAAAATAATAATGGAGGTAAGAAAATGGAAATTAAAACATTTGATGAAAGATTAAAACTAGGTAATGGAGATTACGATAGATTAGTAAACTCTAGAAAACCAGAAGGAATCGATGATAAGAAAGCCTATATCGTTGGTACTGGTATAGCTGGACTTTCTACAGCAGGCTTTTTAATTAAAGATGCTAAAATGGATCCTTCAAATATTGTATTTTTAGAAAAAGATGATATTGCTGGTGGTGCCTTAGATGGTAAAGTAATGTCAAATATTGGATATGTAGCTAGAGGTGGACGTGAAACTGGCCATCATTTTGAAGTTTTATGGGATTTATGGAGTATAATTCCATCTAGAGAAAACCCAGATATGACAATTCTAGATGATTATTATTATACTAACCTAGATGACCCAAACTTTAGTAATTGTCGTATTACTAAAAATCAAGGAAAGAGATATGATAATGGTAAATTTAATTTATCAAAAGATGTACAAAAAGAAATAGTAAAACTAATACTTACACCTGATGAAAAACTTCAAGATGTTTCAGTAGAAGATATTTTTTCAGATGAATTTTTAGAAAGTGATTTCTGGACATATTATAGAACGATGTTTGCTTTTGAAAACTGGCATAGTGCTTTAGAGTTTAAATTATATGTAAATCGTTTTATCCACCACGTAGCAGGTTTACCAGACCTATCTGCGCTACAATTTACTAGATACGACCAATATGAGTCTATCGTAGTTCCGATGATGAGATGGTTAAAAGAAAAAGGTGTAGAAACTAAATACAATTATGAAGTAGTAGATATCGAGTTTGATATTACAGATTCTAAAAAAGTTGCTACAAAAATAGTAGCTACAGACCCAAGAAATGGAGAAGATAGATCTATTTCTCTTACAGAAAATGATTTATTATTTGTAACTACTGGTTCTTTAGTAGAATCATCTTCATATGGGGATAATAATACTGCTCCAGATTTAAATATAGATGAAGAAAATAGTTTTAGATTATGGAAAAATATAGCGAAAAAATCTCCAGACTTTGGTCATCCTGAAAAATTCACATCTGATATAGATAAATCTAACTGGGAATCAGCTACAGTAACTTTTAAATCTAAAGAAATTGCAGAATATATCGAAAAAATCACTAAACGTAGCCCATACACTGGTAAAATCGTAACTGGTGGTATTGTTACTGCGCTAGATTCAAAATGGTTAATGAGCTGGACTATTAACCGTCAAGGTCAATATATAGGCCAACCAGAAGATGAAATTGCAGTTTGGGTATACTCATTATTTACAGATGTAGAAGGCGATTATATTAAAAAACCTATGAAAGAATGTACTGGTGAAGAAATAGCTAAAGAGTGGCTATATCATATTGGGGTACCAGAATCAGAAATTGAAAGATTAGTAAAAGATACTTCTACTATTCCAGTATTTATGCCATATATCACAGCACAATTTATGCCAAGAAGTTTTGGAGATAGACCTTATGTAGTACCTAAAAATTCTGTAAACTTTGCATTTTTAGGCCAATTTGTAGAAACTTTAGATAATCCAGGTAGAGATACAGTATTTACTACAGAATTCTCTGGTAGATGTGCTATGGAAGCTGTATATGTCTTAACTGGTGTAGAAAAGAAAGTCCCAGAAGTGTTTGCTTCTTGCTATGATGTAAGATATATGTTAGCCGGAGCTAGTGCTCTAAATGATGGTGAAAAACTAGATATTGATCTACCATTTGGTGCTGATGCAATAATTGAGAAAAAAATCGGAGGAACTGAAATAGAGAAAATGTTAAGAGAATATAACTTAATTTAACATTTAAAAACCATATAATCCTTAAGAATAGTTTGCATAAACAAGCCTTGAAAGTTTTCGGGGCTTGTTTTTTTGATAATTAAAATACTAAAATTGAAGAAAATACTTCTAATTGATATAATTAATAAGGTTATTAACGAGAAAATAAAAAATTTAGAGGTGAAAAATGTTACAAGTTACAGATGTAAGTGTTTTATTCCCCGATAAGAAACTTTTTGATGAGGTAAATCTTTCTTTTACACCAGGAAATATTTATGGCGTAATTGGTGCTAACGGGGCTGGAAAATCAACATTTTTAAAAATTTTATCTGGGGAAAAAGAACCTACAACTGGAAATGTTTCTAAAGATAAAAACGATAGACTTTCAAAATTATCCCAAGATCACTACGGATTTGAAGACGAAACTGTCATGGATACAGTAATAATGGGAAATGAGCGTCTATATCAGATTATGAAAGAAAAAGACGCTATATATATGAAAGAGAACTTTTCTGAAGAGGATGGCATGAGAGCTGGAGAGCTTGAGGCTGAGTTTATGGAGCTTAATGGATATGAGGCTGAAGCTGAAGCGTCTATGCTTTTACAAGGCCTAGGTATCGATACAGATAAGCACTATATGTATATGAGAGACTTAATTGAGGCTGATAAAATCAAGGTTTTATTAGCTAAAGCCTTATTTGGAAAACCTGAAATACTTTTACTTGACGAGCCTACTAACGGTCTAGATATTAACGCGATTTTATGGTTTGAAGAGTTTATTATGAATTTTGAAGGAATTGTTATTATCGTATCTCACGATAGATATTTTCTAAATAATGTATGTACTCATATGGTAGATATAGATTTTGGTAAAATAAATATGGTTACGGGAAATTATGATTTCTGGTATGAGTCTTCACAACTAGCTTTGAAATTACAAAAAGAGCAGAATAAAAAAGCTGAAGAAAAGCGTAAAGAATTACAAGATTTCGTAAATCGTTTCTCAGCTAATAAATCTAAAGCTCGTCAGGCTACTAGCCGTCGTAAACTTTTAGAAAAAATGGATATAGAAGAGATTAGACCATCTTCTCGTAAATATCCTTTTGTGGGATTTGAGTTATCTCGTGAAGTGGGAAATGAAATCCTAAATGTAAAAGATCTTACTCTAGAACAAGATGGAAATAAGATTATCGATAATTTTAATTTAAGAGTAAACAAAGGCGATAAAATCGGATTTATCGGCAATGAAATTGCTATAACTAAGTTTTTTGAAATAGTTACAGGAAATGAAAAAGGATATAGCGGCGATTATGAATGGGGAAAAACTATTACTTATAGCTATTTTCCAAAGGACAACACAGAGTATTTTGAGGGAAAAGATATAAGTTTAGTAGACTGGTTACGCCAATATAGCGAGGACCAATCTGAGATTTTAATGCGTGGTTATCTAGGTAAAATGCTATTTTCTGGAGATCAAGCTCTTAAAAAAGCAGAAGTATTATCAGGGGGCGAGAAGGTTAGGATGATGTTTTCTAAAATGATGCTAGATCCTAATAACCTTCTAATTTTTGATCAACCTACGAACCATCTAGATCTTGAGTCTATTGAAGCTGTAAATAATGGGCTTATTAACTATAAATCTAACATTTTATTTACATCTTTAGACCATCAATTTGTTTCTTCTATAGCTAATAGAATTATCGAGTTTTTTGATGATGGATCATATAGAGATGTTTCGGTGACATATGAAGAGTATATCGATAAGTACATTAAGAAAGGAAATTATGAGAACTAAAATAGTTGGAGTTATCGATATTGGTTCAAACACAATAAGGCTATCGCTTTTTAAAAGTAATGGGGAGACAGTAAGAAATATCTCTAATGAAAAGGCGACTGCTGGACTTGCTGGTTATAGAAAAGATGGATCTCTTACTAAAGAGGGGATAGATGTTTTAATATATACGCTTAGAGGATTTTTAAGTCTTACTTCTAACTTTGAAGAAATAGAGACTTTATACCCATTTGCGACTGCGAGTTTAAGAAATATTAACAATACAGAAGAGGTTTTAGAACGCGTAAAAGAAGAACTCGGGATAGAGATAGAAATTATTGAACCTAAAATGGAGGCGTATCTATCATATCTTGGGGCGAGTGTAGCTTTAGATGAGCATACTAAGGGGATTCTAACGGATATAGGTGGAGGTTCGTCTGAAGTAGTAATTTTTGATAAAAAAATAATAGTTGATGCCACTTCTATAGAAATTGGATCACTATCAGTTTATAAAGATATAGTAGAAGGATTATTTTTGACTTCTGATGATAAAAAACGTGTAAAAAAAATAGTAAAAACTCATCTTACCTACGAGGGATTTGATAAGTACCAAGACCGCGAAGCTTTATGTGGTGTAGGTGGATCTGCTCGTGCGACTTTAAGGATGTATAATCATTTCTACTCAATGGATCCTAATAATATGGTTATGGATTTTAAAAAACTAAAAGAACTTTTACATTATCTTATAGATATGGAACCTAAACAAAAAATGGATCTTATCTTAAAAGTTAAGGCAGATAGAATTCATACTCTGCTACCTGGAATGAGCATACTTTATGAGATAGCAAAATATTTTAGCGTACCTCAAATTTCAGTATCTAACTCAGGGGTTAGAGAAGGATATGTTTATTATAAAGAGATTGCAGATAAAAAACACGCTAAGTAGTGACTTTTTCACTATAGCGTGTTTATTTTTTATTTATTTTACTAGGACTAACTTTTGATATTCAGACTGCATTTTTTCAATGATATTTGGGTTTTTATTATAAATATCGATTAACTCTTCTCCGATTTTATATACATCGCCCGCTCCCATAGTGATTATGGCATCTCCAGGCTTGATATTACTTAGTAAATAGTTCTCTATTTCTTCAAAACTACCCATATATTTTGCGTTATTTGAGCATTCATTTATTGCGTCAACTAGCATTTTAGAGTGAATATCCCCATAGTCTTTTTCACGAGCAGCATAGATATCAGGAATTATTACTGAATCCACATCATAAAAGCTCTCCGCAAAAAAGTTTAATAAAATTTTGGTACGTGTATAGGTATGAGGCTGGAATATACAATATATATTCTTATCATATCTATTTCTTATAGCTGAAAGAGTAGAGCGTATTTCGGTAGGGTGATGAGCATAGTCATCAATTATCTCGATATCACTTAGTTTTCCCTTATATTCTAGTCTTCTATGCACTCCCGTATAGTCTGAAATGGCATTAGCTATTTTTTCTTCAGATATACCTATAAGATGAGCTGCGCAAAAAGCCGCCATTGAGTTATAGATATTGTGTTTTCCCATTACTTTTAAATTAAGATGAGCTAATTTTTTATGTCTAAAATATACATCAAAACTTGGGAAACCTGATTCATTGAAAACTATATTTTTTGCACTATAATCTGAGACGCTATCTATACCAAAAGTCACTACATTGGATTTAGCGTAATCTCTTAGAGTTTTAGAATTTTCATCATCAGAATTTAAAATAAGATATCCATCTTCTTTTACATTAGATGCATATTCTTCAAATGTCTCAATAATATGATTTATATTATCAAAATAGTCTAAATGATCCTCATCTATATTTAAAATTACGGCTATTGTAGGATGATATTTCTTTACATTAGCTTTATATTCACACGCCTCTGTTAAGAATAATTTATTATCACCTATTTTAGAGTTTCCACCTAGTTTATCTAAATTTCCACCCACCATTATAGTTGGATTTTTGTCAGTTTCTTCGATTAAAACTTCGGATAACATACTAGTAGTGGTAGTTTTACCATGAGTGCCACTTATAGCGATAGATATATCAAATTCATCCATAAGCTTACCTAAAAAGCTAGCTCTATCTAATATATCTACTTTTTGCTTAATAGCTGCTTCTAGCTCTGGATTATCTAGTGAAATAGCATCAGTATAGACTACTAAATCCGCATTTTTAACATTTTCTAAATCATGTCCATAAAATATTTTAGCTCCTCTAGATTCAAGCTCTAAAGTTACGTCTGATTTTTTTACATCAGATCCAGAAACACTTATATTTTTAGAGAGTAAATACTCAGCAAGAGCGCTCATATTTACTCCGCCAATTCCGATGAAATGGACATTTTTATCTTTTAAATTATTTATATCAAATTTATACAACCTTAATTCCCCTATTTTACATAACTAACTTTTAAAATTTATTTATATAAGTAATATTCCCATATTTAAGTTTTTATAAATGGAAATCATCATAAAATCTTTAATTGTAAATTTATTTTTATATTATAACATATATGAATATATTTATTATGGGTAATATTACTCTGTAGGTCAAATATCTATAGTTTGGACCAAAAATAGACATAGATATTATATGATAGAAAAAATACGTGATGGAGGAAATATGGCTAAAATATTAATTAAAAACGCAAACGAACTTATTACAGTAAAAGAAACAGAAGATTCAAAAATTGGGATTTTAAAAGATTATTCTTTATTAATCGAAGATGACATTATTAAAAAAATTGACACTTATGAAAATTTAAAAGACCTTGTAGATAATGACACAAAAGTTGTTGATGCACAAGGAAAAGCTGTTTTACCAGGATTTTTAGATCCACACACTCACCTAGTTTTTGGTGGAGATAGACTAGAAGAATATGTAGCTAAAATTACTGCTAAAGATTCTGATGAGATTAAAAAAATAGCTGGTGAAGAAAATGTAGGTATAGCTAGCTCAATTTCTAAGACTCGTGAAGCAGGTTTTGACGGACTTTATGAAAGTTCATTAGAAAAACTTAGCGAGCAGATTAAAAATGGTATTACTACTGTAGAGATAAAATCTGGTTATGGAATCGACAGAGATGTAGAAATCACTACTCTTGAAGTAATCAAAAAACTTAAAGAAAATGTTCCTAACACTATAGTGGCGACATATCTTGGTGGACATGATTATGATAGAGAAATGGGAAAAGATGCGTACTTTAAATTTATGATGGATGAAGTGCTACCATATGTAGGTGAAAATAAATTAGCTGATCTAGTAGATATCTGGGTAGAGGACTCAATTTATTCTATTGAAGAAGGTAAAGCTTATATACAAAAAGCTAAAGAATATGGGATGAATGCTACTATCCATGGTGACGAGCTTTCAGATATTGGTGCTACAAAAATGGCTGTAGAAGAAGAAATCTATTCTATTGCTCACTTAAATTTTATTACTGATGAAGAGGTAGAACTTTTAGCTAACTCAGAAACTGTAGGTATCGTTCTTCCTACTACTGATTACGTAAAAGATTATGATGGCCGTCTAGCTGATGGGCGTAAGATGATCGATAGAGGGGTTACTGTAGCTTTAGCGACTAATCTAAACCCTGGAAACTGGACAGTTTCTCCATCTATAGTTTTAGATATGGCTGCTAAACGTCATGGAATGACTCCAGAAGAGGGAATAAAAGGCTTTACTCTAAATGCTGCAAAAGCACTAAGACTAGATAAAGAATATGGAAGTCTAGAAGAAGGTAAAAAAGCAGATATCCAAATTTGGGATACAGATGATTATAGAAATATAGTATATCGCCACGGAGTAAACTTTATAGATTATGTAATAAAACATGGTGAAATCGTAGTAGATCGCACAAATTGTAAGTAATCTTATAAAATTTTAGATTAATTATAATCTATTTAGGATGGGTTGAGTTTTCAATCCATCTTTTTATTTAAATCTATATTTACATGGTATAATTTATTTATATAAGACGGCATTATTTTATAAATTTAATATAAAGGAGATAAATATGGACGCAAATGCAAAATTAGGTCTTTTAAGAAACCAGATGGCAGAGCATAGAATAGATGGATATATAGTTTCTAACTCTGATCCTCATTTTAACGAATATCTACCAGATAGATATAGACAGATAAAATGGCTTACAGGATTTAGCGGCTCTAACGCATTAGTTTATGTAACTTTATATAACGCATATCTATGGACAGATGGTCGTTATTTTGTTCAGGCTAAGAAGGAATTAGATGGCTCTGAGTTTGTTATGATGAAAATGGGATATCCTAACGAACCTGATATTTATGAAGTGATTAAAAAATCTCTAGTTAATGCAAAAACTCTAGGTTTTGACGGATCTATTATGAGTCAGGCAGAATTTGAGAAGTTCAAAAAAATAGCTGATAAGATGGAACTAAAAATCTCTGACGAATATGATCTAATTGGTAAAATCTGGAAAGATAGACCTCAGATAGCTAAAGGCGAGGCTTTTAAATTAGATACAAAATATGCAGGAAAAACTGCAGCAGAAAAAATAGATGATATACGAAAAGAGATGAGAAAAAAAGAGATCTACGCTACAGTTATATCATCACTTGACGATATAGCATGGACTTTTAATATTAGAGGAAGCGATATAGCTAATAACCCAGTCGTAACTAGCTACGCAATTATTGACCAAAACCACGCAGAGCTTTTTATAGATGAAAATAAGGTAAGTCTAAATATTTTAGATCATCTAAATGATAATAAAATAGATAGATTAAAATATGATGATATTTTTGCAAGAGCTAATAATATAGTAGGTAAAAAGGTCTTAGTAGATAAAAAAACTACTTCTTCGACTTTATATAAATATCTAGAAAAAAATAATGAAATAATAGATGACAAAAATATTTCTACTTATCTAAAGTCTATTAAGAATGATATAGAAATAGAAAATGAGAAAAATGCATATATAAAAGATGGAGTTGCGTTAGTTAAATTTATATATTGGCTAAAACATCATGAAAATATAGAAGAAGAAACTGAATATACTATATCTGAAAAATTATTAGAATATCGTAAAGAAAATGATTTATTTAAAGAACCTAGTTTTAATACTATAGCTGCATATAAAGAAAATGCTGCTATGATGCATTATTCAGCGACTGAAGAGTCAGCAAAATCTCTAGAAAATGAAGGATTTTTATTAGTAGATTCTGGAGCGCAATATCTAGATGGAACTACTGATATAACTAGAACTATCGCTATGGGTCCTTTAACTGAAGAGATGAAAAAAGATTTTACTCTTACTCTTATAGGTCATTTAGATCTTGTTGATACTATATTTTTAGCGGGAACTACTGGACGTGAGCTAGATGCAATATGTCGTAGACCACTTTGGAGAAATTTCTCAGATTATAAATGCGGAACAGGTCATGGAATAGGATTTTATTTAAATGTCCATGAAGGGCCACAGTCTATTTCTAAAGGAAAAGTTGAGGCTTCTATTTTACCAGGCATGATTACATCTAATGAGCCAGGAGTATATAAAGAAGGAAAATATGGAATCCGTACCGAAAATATTATGCTGACAAAAGAAGTGGGCAAGTCAGATGATGGGAAATTTTATGGATTTGAATTTATATCGTTTGTGCCAATAGATATTGATGCAATAGATATTAGTTTAATGGATGAATACCATAAAAATCTACTAAATGAATATCATGAAAAGACTTATCAAAAATTACAAGCATTTTTAGAACCAGAGGTGAGAAACTGGCTTAGAGAGGTAACTAGGCCGATTTAGATGGCAAGAGATTTTACTGAAGAATTAAAAAAAGTTCCTACTGATCCCGGGGTTTATATTATGAAAAATAACCTCGGGAATATCATATATGTAGGCAAAGCTAAAAATTTAAGAAATAGATTAAGGCAGTATTTTAGAGAT
>JASBZD010000034.1 GCA_029983595.1 Peptoniphilaceae bacterium | reverse complement strand
TTTACTAAAAAAATGTTAGAACAAGGAATTCCTTTAGAAAATATAAATTTAGGTATTAAAAAAATAGATGATTCTAGAAGATTTAACGAGTTTAAATCTGATGTATATTCAGTTACTAGGCTTAGAGTTTTATATGGTATACCAGCAGCTATCCATAGATCTTATGTTGAGATAGATAAGTTTCCTGATCTAGAAGAAAATGGAGATAATATATCTTCAATTCATGATTATTATATAAAAAATGGAATTAAATTTGACAAGGTAAAAGATAGAATTTTAAATGTTGAGTTTCCAACTGATGAAGAAATTAAAATCCTAAAGTGTAAAAGTCTAGTGCCTCTACTAGTTTTTAGGGGAAAATTATTAGATGAAAATGGTGAAATAATAGAATACACAGAAACTAAATATAGAAATGATATATTTACTTATTCTTTATAGCATAGATTAACTATGCTTTTTTTTTACAAACATTTAACAAAAATCAGACAATTTCTTAATTGGCGCCAAGATAGAATGACTTTAAGGAAGGTGGGGAATGGATACTAAAAAAAGAACTAAAATATTTATTGAATATGCAAGAGAGGAAGTTATTAAACTTTCAGAAGAAGTTTCAAATAAATATAATATTGAAATTATTTCACAGCCGACAGAAGCATTAACTATGATAAAAGTCAGAGAAAAAGCAAAAAACTCACTTTTTTACATAGGCGAGGTTCTAGTGACTGAAACTAAAGTAAGAATTAATGATCAGATAGGCGTAGGTATTGTACGAGGTCATAATGAAGAATTAAGCAAAGCTATGGCAATAGCCGATGCATATTATAAGTTAAATGATGAAGATGAAGATAAGTGGACTGAAATCTTCTTAAAATGTGAAGAAGAAGGAATTAAAAATGAAAGTCTATATAAAACTTATCTAGCTAATACTAAAGTAGATTTTAATACGATGAATGAGTAGGTTTATGGAAAATAAATTTAGAGATAATCAACAAGTATTTAGAAAACTATTAGATAGTTTTTCTTATCCAGGAAAAATAGTAAAAATAAAGAAATTTAAAGAATATAATACTAATTTAATTAATGCGACTTTTGAAATTTTATTAATGCTTTTAGATACAGAAGTAGGTTTTTATTTAGATAATAATAAAGAAAATGATATTAAAGAAATCGAACTATGGACTTTATCTAAATTAAAAAATATAGAAGAAGCTGACTTTTTAGTAGTTTCATTAGATTTAGAAGAAAATCTAGAAAATATAATTAAAAATGCAAAAAGAGGAAGTTTAATTAATCCGCATTCTAGTGCGACAATTATTATAGAAACTGAAGAGATTAAAGAAAATGGAAATCTTAATCTATCAGGTCCAGGAATAAAAGATTCTAGATCTATCTCTATAAATGGATATGAAAAATGGATTAATTTAAGAGATGAAGTTATATCAGAATTTCCAATGGGTGTAGATTTTATAATTGTTTCAAAAGATAACAATATAATTTCTCTACCTAGAACTACAGAAATATCAGAAGGTGAAATTTAATGGGATATGTAGCAGTTGAGGGCGGTAAAAAGGCGATTTTACAGTCTAACAAACTTTTAGAATATGAGAGAGTAAAGAGTTTAAATAATCTTGAGTTAGAAATTATTAAAACTAATTTAAAAGAGCTAGTATTTCAAGTTATGTCTGAAAGTAGTCTTTATGATGAGGATTTAGCGTCACTTGCTATAAAACAATCTCTAGGGAGTGCTGAAGAAGCTGTGTTTTTATTAAGAGCTCATAGATCTACACTACCTAGACTTTATTATACGACTATTACAGATACTAATGATATGCAGATAAATAGAAGGATCTCAGCATCTTTTAAAGATGTACCTGGTGGCCAATATTTAGGTAAAGCTTATGACTTTTCTAATAGATTTTTAAATTTTGATTTAATAAATGAAAACCAAGATGACTTAAATAGAAGAAAATCTGAACTTGAAGAAGAAATAGATTCTAATTCTACAGATCATATCTCAAGTTTAAAAGAAGTCGTAGATTATATAGAAGAAATTGGTCTTTATAATAAAAAGCCATTAGATAATAATACTCCAGATGATATAACTAAAAGAAGTATAACTTTTCCAGCTTCTAGAAGTGAAAGATTACAATCTCTTACTAGAGGTCAAACTGGAGCAGTAATTTCTATAGGATATGCTGAGATAAGAGGGTTTGGAATAAGTTCTCATCCTAATATAGGAGAACTTAGAAATGGTTATATGCCTCTACATGTAAAAATTGATGATTCTTTGGATGATGAATATTATATTGGTTCAATTGAGCTGACTGAAGTTATATCATTTTGTCCTACTGAAGTAAAAGGTGAAAAATCAGAGTTAAAATTTGAGATAGGTTATGGTTTAGTTTTTGGACAACTTGAAACTAAGGCGATTGCTATGAGTGTTTTAGATTATTCATTAGAATATGCATCAGATAGAAATGCGCCGACTGCTGATGAGGAATTTGTGCTTCTTCATATCGATTCAGTTGAATCTACTGGATTCATTTCACATTTAAAACTTCCACATTATGTTACATTCCAGTCAGAGTTAGATGGAATGAGAAAAATTAATAAGGAGGGAGAAGATGAATAGAATTAATTATGCTTATCTTGATGAAAACTCTAAAAAAGAAATTAGAAGAACCATTTTAAAAGCTGTATCTATTCCAGGGTATCAAGTTCCATTTGCATCTAGAGAACTGCCGATAGCTAGAGGGTGGGGAACTGGTGGTTTACAGATAACTTTATCTCTAGTGGGAGATGAAGATATATTAAAAGTTATAGATCAGGGTTCAGATGAGAGCGTAAATGCCGTAAATATTAAAAAGTTTGTGGTTGATTCTACTGGAGTGGATACCACAATTCATACTAGTGATGCGACTATTATTCAGTCTAGACATAGAGTGCCAGAAGTACCTTTAAATGAAAATCAAATTTTAGTTTTACAAGTTCCAATGCCAGAACCTCTTAGATCATATGAAAGACATGAAAGAAAAACTAAAGAAATGCATGGTCATGAAGATTATAGCGTAGCTTGGATAAATATTTTTGAGCAAATTGTTAAATTTAATAAAGCTTCAATGCATGCAGACTATCCAGTTATTGTAAATAATCGCTATTTAATGGCTCCTAGTCCTATTCCTAGATTTGATAATCCTAAACTAGATAATAATAATGCACTTATTCTACTTGGGGCTGGTAGGGAAAAGAAAATTTATGCTATTCCTCCATTTACAAATGTAAAATCAATTGATTTTGATGATTATCCATTTGAAAAAGAAGATTTTAAAGGAAAATCTTGTAAAATCACTGGTGCTACTGATGTATTCTTAGATGAAATTAAAGATGAAAAAACTGGTGAAGTCTATTATCAGACTAATGATCAGTCATATATGCTTGAACTTTTAAATGAAAAAGATAGAGGTAAGTTTTGATTATTGAAAATCCAATTTTAGAAATAAAAAATATGACAAAAAAATATGGGGATGGCTGTGAATACTGTAATAATAGCGATGAACATCTAGTAAAAAACTACTGTGAAAAATGTGGCACAGTCTATGCCTGTAGAGATATAAGTTTTAAATTATATAAAGAAGAAATTTTAGGAATAGTTGGGGAGAGTGGATCGGGAAAATCTACTCTAGTTCAGACTCTCTATTTTGATAAAGATGCCACTAGTGGAGAATATTATCTAGAAAATAACCCTTTTAAGGAGAAAAATCTCTATAATCTAAATGTATATCAGAAGAAAAAAATTAGAAATAATATTTTAGGAATGGTATATCAAAATCCAGTATATGGTCTTAGAATGAATTTTTCAGCTAAATCTAATATAGCAGAAAAAATGATAGCATCAGGCGATCGAAACGTAAATAATATGTCAAATAGAGCGGAGGAACTTTTAAAAAGGGTTGATATTTCTCTTTTAAGAGCTAAAGAAGCTCCTAAAAATTTCTCAGGTGGTATGCAGCAGAGGGTACAAATTGCCAAAGCTTTATCTAATAATCCACCAGTACTTTTACTAGATGAGGTTACTACTGGTTTAGATCTAAGTATCCAGGCGGAAGTATTAGAACTAATAAAAGAAATCCAGAGAGATTTAGGAATTAGCATGATTTTAGTTTCTCATGATCTAGCAGTAATTAGAATGTTAGCTGATAGAACTATAGTGATGAAGAATGGAAAGATTATTGAATCTGGACTTACTGACCAAATTTTAGAAGATCCACAACATGAATATACACAACAACTAGTTTATTCGTTAATTTAGGGAGAATTACATGATAGCTTTAACAAATGGAAAAATAATTTTAAAAGATAAGATTTTAGATGGACATGTTTTAATTATTAATAATGAAAAAATAGAAAAAATCATTCCTAGTGAAGAATTTAGTGCGGGCGAGGACGTTGAAATAATCGATTGTAAAGATAAGTACATTTCTCCTGGGATAATTGATATACATTCTGATTATATAGAAAATATAGTTTCACCTCGCCCTACAACTATGATGGATTTTGAGTTTGCGCTTAGAGAAACTGAAAGAATTCTAGTGACAAGTGGAATAACTACTATGTATCACTCAATTTCCTTAAATTCATTAAATAATAACTCAAAAAAGAAGGTTAGACATTCAGAGAATGTATTAAATCTAGTAGAAGAGATTAATGAGCTTGATAAAAAGCCTCATATAATTCATAACAGAGTGCATATTAGATATGAAATATCTTGTATTGAACTAATTGATGAAATATTAAGACTTATAAGCGAAAATAAAATTCATCTTTTCTCGCTTATGGATCATACTCCAGGACAAGGTCAATATAGAAATATTGAGGTTTATAAAGAGATAAAACAAAGTTATAACGAGAGTTTATCAGAAAGTGATATAGAACGCGAAATAGATCAGATGATTAAATCTCCTAAACTTTTAATAGAAGATATGAAAAGACTTACTGATGCGTGTAAAGAAAATAATATTACTGTAGCTAGTCACGATGACGACAGTATAGAAAAGTTAAGTTTTAATGAAAATCTTGGAGTTAAAATTTCTGAATTTCCTCTTACTATTGAAATAGCAAAAGAAGCTAGAAATAAAGGATTTTTTACTGTAGCAGGAGCACCTAATCTACTTTTAGGAAAATCTCACTCAGGAAATCTAAGTGCCAAAGATGGTATAAAACATGGAACTATTTCTATTATTTCAAGCGATTATTATCCATCTTCAATGTTATATAGCTTATTTAAAACGAGCGAAGAGCTAGATATTCCTTTATATGAAATGTTTAATATGGTTACATATAATCCGGCGAAGGCTGTGGGAATATCGGATTTATATGGCTCAATAGAAGTGGGAAAAAACGCTGATATTATAGTGATTGAATCTTTTGGAAAATATCCTACTATCGATACTGCAATGATAGATGGTAGAGTCGTATTTAGAACGGAGTATAGAAATGAACATTAGTGATAAAAAGCTTACTAAGGAGCCAAATCTTTCGGATTCATCTTTTATAAAAAATACTGAGTTTGGTGATTTTGTGGAGATTGGTGTAGATAATTTTATTGAAAATTCTAAAATTGGTGATTTTTCTTATACTGGACAATTTTGTTTTATTCAAAATGCGAATATTGAAAAATACTCTAATATAGCAGCCTGTGTAAGAATTGGCGCTACTAACCACCCGATGGAAAGACCTACCCTACATCATTTTACTTATCGACCAGTTATGTTTGGGTTTGATGAAAGTGATGATTCTGAATTTTTTAAAGATAGAGAAAGTCATGTAGCAAATATTGGAAATGATACTTGGATAGGGCATGGGTCTATAATCCTACCTGGAGTAAAAGTAGGAGATGGAGCGGTTGTAGGTGCCGGTTCTGTAGTTACTAAAGATGTAAGCCCTTATGCGATAGTAGCAGGAAATCCAGCTAAACTTATTAGATATAGATTTAGCGAAGAGGTAATTGAAAAAATGCTTAAGATAAAATGGTGGGATTTTTCTACAGAATATATTAAAGAAAACTATAAAGATTTTAGGTTAAATATAAATGACTTTATAAAAAAATATTGGAAGGAAGATATTTAATGGAAAATTTATTAGAGGTAAAAAATCTTTCTAAAACATTTATTACTCACCATCTAGATAAGGTTTATACTCCTGTGAAAGATATTTCCTTTTCAGTTAAAGAGGGAAACTTTTTAGGGATTGTAGGAAAAAGTGGTAGTGGTAAATCAACAATTATTAAATGTATTTATAGAACTTATCTTACTACTGAAGGTGAAATAAATTATAATTCTAACGAGTTTGGGCTAGTTGATCTTAGTAAATTAGAAGAAAGAAAGGTAGTATATCTTAGAAAACATGAGATAGGTTATGTATCTCAATTTTTAAATGTAATGCCTAGAACTACTTGCCTAGAACTAGTTACTAATAGTCTATTAGAAGTGGGAGAAAAAGAAGATAAAGCTATAGAAATAGCAAAAGATACGCTTAGATTTTTTGATATGCCAGAAAGTTTATGGAATAGTTATCCAAATACTTTTTCTGGTGGAGAAAAATTAAGATTAAATATTTCTACTGCAGTAGTAAGAAATCCTAGATTATTACTTCTTGATGAGCCTACTGCTAGTCTTGATAATGAATCTAAACTAAAGGTTAGAGAAACTATTGAAAAACTTAAAAACAATGGCACTACTCTTATTGGAATTTTTCACGATCTAGAATTTATGGATGGTTTAACTGATAGTATATTTGATATGCAAAAAAATGAGGTGAAATATCTATGAGTTTAACTGATTTACATGTTCATTCTAATTTTTCCGACTCAAGTAGGACTGTAGAAGAAGTTTTAAAGATAGCAAGTGATAAGGGGATTAAAAACCTAAGTATTGTAGATCATGATACTGTTGAGACAATAGATTATATAAAAACTATAGATAATCTAGGGATTAATATTATTCCTGGAATTGAGATATCTGCATATGATTTTAAAAGAAATAGAAAAGTCCATATTTTAGGATATGGATATAATGAAAATCCTATAAATATCAAAAATCTTTGCAAAGATGTATTAAAAAGACGTCATGAAAATTCTCTTAGACAGATTGAGGAAATTAATAAATTAGGATATAAAATTGATTTAGATAAAATTAATCACTCGATAAATAGTGACAGAACTATTTATAAGCAGCACATAATGGATTATATAACTGATGATGATTTTAATAGTAAAGCTTATCAGACTCTTTATAAAAAACTATTTAAAAATGGCGGTGTGGCCCATTTTGACATTAAATATGTCGATGCATATGATGCAGTAGAAGCCATAAATCTAGATGGAGGTATTCCAGTTTTAGCTCACCCTGGAGAAACTGACAGTTTTGAAATAGCAGAAGATCTTTCAAAAAATGGGTTAAAAGGTATCGAGGTTTATCATATCTCACATAATAAAGTACATGAGGATAGAGCATTAGAATTAGTAAAAAAATATAATTTAATAATTACTGGCGGATCTGACGAACATGGAAATTATGGTAAAAAGTCTGAGTTTGGAGTAAAAACAAGTCTTTTGAATTTACAAGATTTTAATATTTTAGCATAAATCTTACGTTAATTTTATAGTGCCATAAAATAAACTAAATAAATAGAATGTACATTTGATATAAATTTAAAATTATTAGAAAGGGTTTTTATGACTGAAAATATTTCAAACAAGAGAGTTTTAAAAATAGAAGACTTAAATAAAACATATGGAAGCAATCATGTTCTTCACGATATAGATTTTGATTTATATGAAGGGGAACTGGTTTCTATTATTGGTCCTAGTGGGGCGGGAAAGTCTACATTATTAAGATGTATTAATAGACTTGTAGAACCTGATGAAGGTTCAAAAATATATTTTTTAGATAAAGATATAACTAAATTATCTAAAAAAGAACTTATGTCAGCTAGAAGGGAAATAGGTATGATATTCCAGCACTATAATCTAGTAAATAGACTTACAGCAATTGAGAATGTATTACATGGAAAGTTAGGAAGCTATTCTCCATTTAGAGGAATTTTTTCACTTTACTATCAAGAAGATATAGATAAAGCACAGAGCATTTTAGAAGAGCTAGGTCTATCAGAGAGAAAATATTATAGATGTTCAGAGTTATCCGGTGGACAAAAACAAAGAGTAGGTATAGGTAGAGCTTTAATTCAAAATCCTAAAATGATTTTATGTGATGAGCCAATAGCCTCATTAGATCCTCAATCTTCTAAAGTAATAATGGAGCACCTTAGAAAAATATCTAAAGAATCAAATATACCTTGCCTTATTAACCTTCATCAAGTAGAAGTGGCAAAAACTTATTCAGATAGAATTATAGGAATAAATTCAGGAAAAGTAGTTTTTAGAGGAAGACCAGAAGAGCTATCTGATGAAGACATATTTAAAATTTATGGAGCTTCACTTTCTGAAATTCTGGCATAAAGTGGGGGAATAATGGTTAATAAAAATTATAAAAATCCTAATAGTTTTTTAAATAAAAAGAGATTTAATGCACTTTTAATAGTTTTATTTTTTACTATTATCACAATTATAACTTCTAATTTAATTGATTTTAAATTTCTAGATATATTTAAAAAGTTTTCTAGTGCATTTAGTAGATTTGTAAGCTTATATCTGCCACCTAATTTTGAAGAAACGAATATACTTTTTTCAGCATTATGGGATACATTTTTAATTTCTGTATCTGCGGGGATACTTGGCTCAATTATTAGTTTTTTCTTTGCATTATTAATGTCTAGCAAAACTACTAATACAGTATTTTTTGGGAATTTAGTCAGAGTAATAGCGACAATTATAAGAAATATTCCATCATCTATTTGGGCAATTATTTTACTTATTTCTTTTTGGTATGGTGAATTTTTAGCTCTTGCAGTAATGACGATGGGCGTAATTGGGTCTAATGCTAGAATTTTTTCTGATATTTTTGATGAAGCAAGTTCTAATACTATAGAAGCTATTAAAGCAGTAGGAGCAAGTCAGTCCCAGATTATTTCCCAATCTGTAGTGCCAGATGCGTGGCCTTCACTTATATCATGGACGCTTTATGCTATTGAAACTAATATTAGGGAGTCTACAGTTATTGGTATGCTAGCAGGTGGAGGAATTGGACATATTATAAATCTTCATAAAAACTTCAGAAGATTTGACGAGCTGATGGCAGCTGTTATATTAATTGTAATTTTAGATTTACTATTTGATAAGCTTTCAGTATATATGAGAGAGAGGATATAAATGTCAGAAAAATCTATAAATATTGCTTCAGAGATACAAAAAAAAGAGAATTTTAAAAATAAAAATTACAACAACTCTTTTAGACGCATTAACATAGTCGATTTAATATTAATTATATTTGTAGTATTAACTTTTTATACTATTTTTATAAAAATTGAATATAAATGGGATCAAGTAGACCTATCACTTGCGAAAAAAATGCTAGGTGACTTTTTTAAATTTTCAGAAGTGCCACAAGACCAGAGATTAAAAGTATTAAAAAGTCTTATAAATACTTTATCATTATCTTTTTTATCTACATTAAATGGATTTATTGTAGGGATATTTACAGGCCTATTAGCAGCAAGAAATATCTCAAATAATATTCTATCTAATATATTTAGATCTATAGCCAGTATAATACGTGCTGTCCCAACTATAATATGGGTTTTAATATTTGTATCAGGTTATGGATTATCTGCTACTACTGCGATAGTTGGAATGTTTTTCCATACTCTAGCTTTCTTTACTAGGGCATTTGCTGAAACTTTTGAAGAAGTAGATGTAAATACTATTGAGGCTTTAAAAGCTACTGGAGCTAGCAAAATATCTATTATCTCAGGAGCGATAATTCCATCTTCAATAAGTAAGATTATCTCATGGTTTGCTTTAAGATTTGAAGCTAACTTTGCAACAGCGGTAATAATTGGACCAGCAGTTGGAGTAGCTGGAACTATAGGTACTTTTATAAATAATGCTGCCAGAATTGCTGATTATCCATTATTAGGTTATGGCGTAATAGTTTTATCGATTACAGCTATTGTAATGGAAATAATAATGAATAGGATTAGAAAGAAAAATATAGATGCTTAAAAAACTTAATATAATTACTTTTGTAGTATGTCTAGTTATTTTATTATCATCATGTGAGAAAATTAATAATAACTCTAAAGAAGATAATAAAACATTCCTATATCTAAGTGGTGCATCAGATTTAGAAAATATACTTTCTAGGGATGGAGAGTATATTTATTTTGGGAAAGATACTTGTAAATATTGTAGAGTTTTTATGAGTATTATAAAAGATGTTACCAAAGATAGTAATGTAAAAATTAATATTTTTGATATAGATAAATATAAAAAAGATGATAAAGTAAAAGCATTACTTGGAGATAATGATTTCAAAACTGTGCCCCAACTTTTTTATGTAGATAAAGATAAGAGTATAAAAAAAATTGATCATATGGCATCGAAAAATCAGATTATAGAATTTCTAAAATTAGATAAAAAATCTCAATCTGAGAAAATATTTAATGATTATATTTTATTAACTAATAATATTACATCTGTAGATAATATAGTAAATGGAATAGAAAAATTTGAGCTAATAGATACTAATTTTGAGAATAATCTATATTTTTTAGATAATACAACTGATGAGGATTCTCAGTTATTAGTTGAGATTAAAGCTAATGAAAAAAATGAAGAAGTTGAAATTAAATATACAGTAAAAGATTATGATGAAGAAAAACTTAGAAATCTAGATAATAAAATTAAAGAGTTAGGTTATAAAAATTTAAAATTAAGGATTTTTGTACCATCTAAAATAAACGAAGGAGATATTTTAGATACTATAAAAAATGGTGCAAAGATTTTAAATATAGATGGTAGCA
>JASBZD010000033.1 GCA_029983595.1 Peptoniphilaceae bacterium | reverse complement strand
GCCATAATCGCCCATTTAGCAGACGCAGAACCCATAAATAAGTTTAAGAAAGCTGAAAGTAAGATAAATATTAGAATAAGTGGAATACCAGTAATACCAGAATGTGATAAGAAATTAGCACCAGCTACTGAAACTATTTTACCCATATTAGTATGACCAAAATAGTTTACAAATTGTGCTGCGAAGAATGCTAATACTAAATAAGATCCCATACCTTGCATAGCCTTAGTCATAGCTTTAACTAAATCATTAGTATCATTAATAGTACCAACAGTTTTACCATAAACAAATCCAGGAATTAAGAATAATAATAAGATTCCAAGCATTAGACCATTATTTAAGAACTCTTTTAAAGCTTCAATCCCTACTTCACCCTCAGTTTTAAATACAGCATTAGATGGAAACATTAAGAATCCCATAATAACAGCATATATTAAAAGAGCAATGCCGGCTCTTTTAAGACCTTTATTTTCTACTTCTGTTATAGGTTTATCTTCATGTACATAACTACCAGTGTAAGCACCAAGGTTTGGCTCAACAATTCTTTCTGTAACTAATGTTCCTACAATTGTAATAATAAAAGTAGATCCAATTAAGAAAAACCAGTTACATGTAGCAGCAAGTTCCATATTCATGCCAGTAACTTTTAAGGCTTCATTAGTAATACCAGTTAAAAGTGGATCAGTAGTACCAATTAAAAGGTTGGCAGAGAAACCACCAGACACACCAGCAAACGCAGCCGCAAGACCCGCAATTGGATGACGACCAGCAGAAGCAAACATCATCGCACCTAAAGGTACAACCACTAGATATCCAGCATCAGATGCAATATTAGACATGATACCTGCAAATACTATAGCTATAGTAAGAATCCTAGCATTTACTCCAGATAGCATTTTCTTAAGTGAGCTATCGAATAAACCAGAATATTCAGCAACCCCAACCCCTAACATAGCAACTAGTACAGTACCTAATGGAGCAAATCCAGTAAAGTTTTTAGTAGCAGAGTTAAAGATATACTTTAATCCTTCAGCATTTAAAAGCGAAACAGCAGTAAGCGAAACTTGTTCCTCAGCTTTAGCATCGTAGAACTCTACAGTATAGCCAGAACGAGCTACAAGTTCAGCGATAATTAATAAAACAGCTGATAAAATAACAAATATAATAGCTGGATGTGGAAGCGCATTACCTACACGCTCAACACCTTTAAGAAAACCACCAACTTCTTGATCGTTCTTTCTTTTTTCTTTCGACATATAGTCCTCCTAAATATAATTTTCCTTATGATCTATTATAAAAATAAATAATTAGCACATAAGAAATAAATAAAAATACATATTAAAATTATCATCAATGAAAACGATTGTCAATATATTAAAAAATCATATATAGATAGATAATATTTTAACATAATAGATTAATTTTATTATAAAAATATTAATATATACAGCCTTAATAAAATTAACTATATCTAATAATAAATAAAAAACCCTTCATAATAATAATGAAAGGCTCAAAATTATATATTTAAAAATCTTATCTAAGTTTATATTAATATTCTTGATATTTTAAGTAAAATGTTTAATTGCTGGCTTTTAAAGTAATTGTAAAAATTGATCCTTTTGGCTTATTATCTTCCACTTTAATACTTCCTTCGTGTGCGTCAACAATAATTTTACATAAATAAAGCCCTAGACCAATACTTCTTTTACTATCTATTATTTTATTATTAGATGAATAAAATTTTTGAAATATTTTTTCTTTATCATTATCTTTAATGCCTTGACCATTATCCATAACTTTAATCACTACTTTTTCATTTTCTTTATATGCTTTTATTGTAATATATGTCCCATCATCTGAATATTTAATAGCGTTGTCTATAAGATTAATTATAACTTGTATCATTAGTCTAACATCCATATCAGCCATTAAATATTCATCTTCTATTTCTATTTTTATTTTATGATTTTTTATATCTCTATTTACATGCTTTAGAGACTCATCTATAACTTCTTCTACCATTTGAGGCTCAATTTTAAGTTTAGTTTTACCATCTTCTACCCTAGTTACGGAAAGTAAATTCTCTATAAGATTTAGTAACCATTGTGAGTCGTCATATATATCTTTATATAAATCTAATTTCATTGAATCTGTTAAATTCGAATAATTATTAATTAGTATATCTGAATTACCATAAATAGTAGTTAGTGGTGTCCTAAGATCATGAGAGATGGATCTTAATAAGTTTGTTTTTAGCTGCTCATCTTTTATTTTTAAATTGGCTTCATTTTTATCTTCTAAAATTTTTTCTTTCTCAAGCGCTAAGGATATATCGCCCAGTATAGCTAACAAGATTTTATTTTCAACAGAATCCAGTCTATCTTTACCTAAACAGATTCCTACTACACCATATACGTTAGTATTATATCTAATAGAATAATATAAGAACTTTGCATCTGGTAAATAGTCTGTAGTAGCACCAGCATTTTTATTATTCATAAAAACCCATTTTACAATTTCCTCTTCTTCTAGATAATCTTCTTCATTGCATTCACTATCTTCAGTAGCTTTAAAAACTAATGGTTTTTGTATGTTGCCATTTTTTAAATCATAATAAATTATATTTCTCTTTAGTAAGTTTGAAAGTTGATTACATCCAGTTTCTATAATCTCATCTTTTGATATTTTAGTTTGAAGTAACTGATTAGTTTCTAATAATAATTTTGTGATATAAATCATATTAGATGAGTTTTCCGCGTTTTTTCTAATGTGACTAGCTAATCTACTAGTAGAAAAAGATACAAATAGTAATACTATAAAAGTCATTATATAATCATGGTTATACACTGATAAACTTAAAGTAGGTTGTGTAAAATAATAATTAAATGCAAGCACACAAATTATGGAAGATATCAAACTTATTAGTTCATCATATGTTATTAACGCTATAAAAAACACACCTAAAATATAAATCATTATTATATTGGAGTCGCTATAACCATAATAATAAAATAAATATCCAAATAGAGTACAAAATAATAGAATTAAAATTCCAATTATAGAATTTATTATAAATTTATTTTTCTCATTAAATCTATTAAACACTACTTTATCATTAGTAGAAATAGCATAAATATCAATTCTATCTGATTTTTTTATTACTTGATCATAGATGCTTTTATTTAGGCTAAATAATTTATTATCATCTTGGTTCTTTCCTATTACTATTTTTTTTACTTTATATAATTTAGCAAAGTTTATAATTTGAGTAGCAACATCATCATCGTATATTATCTCTACCCTAGCTCCAAATCTTTCAGCTAAATTTATATTTTCATGTAAAAATCCTTTATCTTTTTTTAACTGAAATTTATCCTTATCAGAAACATATAAAGCTATAAGTTTAGAATTTTCTTTTAAAGATAATTCATAAGCCTCTCTTATAACTATGCTATTGGATTTAGATTCAGAAATACATACTAAAATAAAATCTTTATGATCATTCATTATTATTCTCCAAATCAGATTTAGATATTCTTACCATTTTATAACCAACACCTATGTGTGTTTGGATATACTTATCCGCAGTTTCATTTTCTATTTTTTTTCTAAGCGAAGTCATATATACTCTTAAAGAAGATAGATCAGAATCTAAATAATTAACCCAAATACTCTTTAAAATATATTGATGTGTTAAAACCTTTCCAACATTATTTGCTAATAAACATAGTAAGCTATATTCTATCGGCATTAAATGTATTTCATTTCCTTTAATATAAACAGTCCTTGAAGGAAAGTCTATTCTTATATCCCCATTTTCAAATATTGTATTGTCCTCTACGCTATTATTTTCTGAATAATTTATTCTTCTTAGAGTAGATCTTACTCTTGCTAAAAGCTCATCAACATTAAATGGTTTAGTTAAAAAATCGTCAGCTCCTGCGTCTAATGCTTCAATTTTATCTTCATCATTAGTTCTAGCGCTTATTACAATAATAGGTATTGTTGAAAACCCTCTAAATTTTTTAATAACATCAATCCCATCTATATCAGGTAATCCTAAATCAATAAATACAATATCATACTTATTTGATGTCATAAGTAATAATGCGCTATTGCCATCTGTAGCTATATCATATTCATATTTATTAATTTTTAAAGTTGTAGATATCAAATTTCTAACAGCTCTATCATCTTCTACTACTAATATTTTAATACTCTCATTCATAATAAAAAATCCTTAATAAAAAATATAAGTTTTAATACTTTAAACAACAGTAGGTCTCTTAATATAAATAAATTAAGAGACCTATTTCTATGAAAATTCTTGTTTATTTTTTCATTTCATTCATTAAATCAATATTTAATTCTAATACATTAACAGTATCTTCACCAAAAATACCTAATAATTTATTATCTGTATTTTTGATTATAAGATTATTAATAACTTCTTTCGATAGTCCTGAATTTTTTGATACTCTATCCAACTGCAACTTAGCAGATTTTACAGATATGTGTGGATCTAGACCAGAAGCAGATTGAGTAATGATATCTTCAGGTATATCTTCCTTACTTACAGTAGGGTTCTCTTTTATAAATTTTTCAATATCTTTATTTATCCTTTTAGTTAAATCTGGATTGCTTACTGCCAAGTTTTGACTTCCAGATCTTAAACCTTCATAACTTTCTTTATTCTCAAAAGTATTGTAATCTATAGAAGAAGGTCTAGAATGAAATAAACTATTGTCAGTAAATTCTTGCCCTACTAATTTTGAACCTACAATTTTATCATCCATTTTTATAAGACTTCCAGCAGCTTGGTTTGGAAAGAAAAGCTGTGCTAATCCTGTTACTAATAGTGGATATATCATTCCACAAACTATAAACATAAATATTGATACAAATAAAGCTTTTGTAAATTTTTTTATATGTCTCATTATACTCTCCTTTTAGATACCTAATAAACCAAGCAATGGAAAAATTAGAATATCTATCATTTTTATACCAATAAATGGACAAATTATTCCACCTAATCCATAAATTAACATATTTTTTCCTAACATTTTCGAAGCTGACATCGGTTCATACTTTACACCTTTCATAGCTAAAGGTATTAAGAATGGAATTATTATAGCATTAAAAATTAAAGCTGATAATATAGCACTAGATGGTGAATGTAAATTCATTAAATTTAATACTTTCATCTGAGGAATTGCTAATGTAAAAATAGCTGGAATAATCGCAAAATATTTAGCTATATCGTTAGCAATCGAGAAAGTGGTTAGAGAACCTCTAGTAATTAGTAATTGTTTACCAATTTCTATAACTTCAAGAATCTTTGTTGGATCTGAATCTAAATCTACCATATTTGCAGCTTCTTTAGCAGAAGTCGTACCACTATTCATCGCAATTCCTACATCTGCTTGAGCTAATGCTGGAGCGTCATTAGTTCCATCTCCTGTCATTGCCACTATTTTTCCTAAAGCTTGTTCTTTCTTTATAGCTTCTATTTTATCTTCTGGCTTACACTCCGCAATATATCCATCAACTCCAGCTTCTGCAGCAATAGTAGCAGCAGTAAGTGGATTATCACCGGTACACATAATTGTTCTTATGCCAATTTTTCTAAGACGTTCAAATCTTTGTCTTAAACCTGGTTTAACTGTATCCTTTAAATAAATTATTCCATAAATAATATCATCAACACATACTACTAGAGGAGTACCTCCAAGTTTAGATATATCTTCTACTTTAGAATCTAAATCATTTGGAATAACCCCACCTTTTTCTTTTACAAATTTTATAATAGCTTCTCCCGATCCTTTACGAATCATTACACCACTATTTAAATTTACACCACTCATCTTTGTAGAAGCAGTAAATTCTACTGCAGTTACATCTTTATAATCCTCTAAATCTATTTTTGAGCCTAACTTTCTAGCCAATTCTACAGTTGATTTTCCTTCCGGAGTATCATCCTTTAAAGAGGATATTAGAGCATAATCAATTAAATCAGATTTATTTACTCCATCTACATTAATAAAATCACTAGCTAGTCTATTACCAAATGTTATAGTACCAGTTTTATCTAATATCATTGTATCTACGTCTCCACAAGCTTCAACAGCTTTACCAGACATAGCTATAACATTAAATCTTGTTACACGGTCCATTCCAGCTATACCTATAGCACTAAGTAAAGCCCCTATTGTAGTAGGTATTAAACATACCATTAACGCAATTAATGTAGATATTGGAATTCTAACATTGGCATATCTAGCTATCGGATAAAGTGTAATTATTACTATTAAGAAAATGATAGTTAAAGAAACAAGTAATGTATTTAATGCTATTTCATTAGGTGTCTTTTGTCTTGATGCACCTTCTACTAGTGAAATCATTTTATCTAAAAATGATTCCCCTGGTTCAGATGTAATCTTTACTTTTATCCAGTCTGAAACTACTAATGTACCCCCAGTTACTGAACAAAAATCTCCGCCACTTTCTTTAGTTACTGGAGCAGATTCTCCAGTTATAGCAGATTCATCAATACTTGCTATACCTTCAATAATCTCTCCATCATTAGGTATAATTTCACCAGTTTTTACTAAAACTATATCACCTTTTTTTAGCTCATTGCTAGAGATAAAAGTTTCCTCTCCATTATCTAGTATAAGTCTAGCCATAGTATCTTTTTTAGTTTTTTTCAATGACTCAGCTTGCGCTTTACCTCTACCTTCAGCTACAGACTCAGCAAAGTTAGCAAAAAGCAATGTTATAAATAATATTATAGAAACTAAAATATTATAGACTTTAGAATTGCTTGCTCCATCATTAAACAAACTTGGAAAAAACGATAATAATAAACATATAAAAAATCCAATTTCCACAACAAACATAACAGGATTTTTAATCATATACTTAGGATTTAATTTTAAAAATGCCCCTTTTATAGATGATTTAAATATATCTTTAGTTACAAATTTTGATCTCTTATTCAACTTAATTCCTCCTATAGAACTAACATTTCTGCAATTGGCCCTAATGCTAGTACAGGTAAAAATGTTAGAGCTGCAAATATATATACAATAAATACTAAAATTATTGAAAAAGTAATATTATCTGTTTTTAAAGTACCTGATGTTTCATTTATGTCGATTTTTTTTGATAAGCTTCCTGCAATAGCTAGCTGAATAATAATAGATAAATATCTACCAAAAAACATTACCAAACCACAAGTAATATTCCAAAATAAAGTATTATCTAAAAGACCTTCAAAACCAGAACCATTATTGGCTGCTGAAGAAGAATATTCATATAATATCTGACTTAATCCATGAAATCCAGGATTTGTAATTGCTTCTAATCCACTATTAGTGCTTACTGCTAAAGCAGAAAATCCTAGAATTAATAAAGGATGAATTATTATAGCTAAAGCAGCTAACTTCATTTCATTACCTTCAATTTTTTTACCTAAATATTCAGGTTTACCTATCATTAGTCCACATATGAAAACTGCTAAAATAGCGTAAATAAGCATATTCATAAGACCTACACCAGCACCACCAAAAACGACATTTAACATCATATGAGCTAAAGGCACCATTCCTCCAATAGGTGTAAGTGTATCGTGCATATTATTTACTGTACCTGTTGTAAATGATGTAGTAACAGTAGTAAATAAAGAAGATTGAGAAATACCAAAACGCATTTCTTTTCCTTCCATATTTCCCATATTATGAGATATTCCAGATAATGTAGCACCATTTATTGAATTTAATTCGTTAAAATAACATAATGCTAGACCTACAATAAATAATATAGACATAGATAAAAATATTGTACGTCCTTCTCTACCCATTATCACTTTTTTAGGAATATCTTCATTATTTCTATTTAATCTTTGTACTTTTTCTTCATTTAATTTTTTTATATTTTTATCATTTGCCATCTTACCAAAAATAAAAATACATGAAGCTGGTAATAACATCATTGATATCATCTCAATAATATTTGAGATAATATTTGGATTTTCATAAGGTGTAGAAGAGTTAGCTCCAAAGAAACCGCCTCCATTTGTACCTAAATGTTTTATCGATTCTAATGAAGCTACTGGTCCTGAAGCTAATTCTTGTGACTTACCTTCTATAGTAGTAATTATAAAATTACTATTTAAATTTTGTATAACACCTTGAGATACTAGTAATAATGAAACTATAATTGAAGCTGGTAATAAAAATCTAGTGATTATTTTTATAAAATCCACATAGAAATTACCTAATTTTTCCCCTAATAAACCTCTTATCATTGCAACACAAGCAGCATAACCTGTAGCAGCAGAGGTAAACATCATCATAGTAATTACAAACATTTGAGAAAAATACGATAATCCTGATTCTCCTGAATAATGTTGTAAGTTAGTATTTGTCATAAATGAAATAATTGTATTAAAACTTAGTGATTGTTCCATATCTCCTATTTTATTTGGATTAAATAAGTTTATGGATTGAATTCTTACAATAAGATATGAAACTAAAACCAAACACGCATTTACTAAAATTAAAGCTAAAGCATATTCTTTCCACGTCATATCCTTACTATCTATTTTTAATAATTTAAAAATTGCTAAATCTATTTTATTAAATAATGGATCAGCAAAAGTTTTTTTATTAGTTGCTACTTTATATAAATAATTTCCAACCGGAAATACAATTATTAAAAATATCAACAAAGTTACTATTATTTGTAGCATAATTTCTCCTTTTTATTAGTAATTGATTATTAAAAAACATATTCTCTTTTTGCAGAATAAATTCCAAAATTCTCTAAATTTTCTGTAGCTGGAATATAACATGGATCCAATGCTCTTGCAGCTCTAAAATGCTTCATAGCTAAAACGTGGTTGCCTCTTATTTCCATCATTATCCCTAAAAGGTTATGTGGTACTGGACTATGTGGATATTCCGACATTTTATCACTTATTAAATTGATGCATTCGTCAAAATCACCTTGATCAATTTTTGTCTTAATTAATAGACTAAAATCATACATGTAATTTAATTCAAATTTATCTTTATTCATAATATTTCTCCTAGATATTTCTAACAAATAAACGTTAAAATTTTTCAGGGTTTATTAAAGCATAAAATAAATAGCAAATAACCCCCAATAAAATAATTGTTAATAAAAGCATTTAAACCTCCAAATTAATTAATGCTAGTTTTTTTATCTATCCAATAAACAAATAATTCTAAACTTAAGAAAGAAATAATAAGTATTGCAAGCATTAAGATATCTTCCATAATAAATTCCTCCTATTTCTTAACTATTGAGAGTATACCCTGATTTGTCTTAAAATGGGTTTTAAAAGATTGTAGAAGATATTAAAATAGCATTAAAATTAATACGAAATATTATTTTTAGAAATTATTATAGTAAAATAAAAGAAAAATAATATAAAAAGGTTTAAAAAATGGATAAAAAAGGAGAACTTACCATATTTTTTGGGTATTGTGCTGGAGTTGGTAAAACTTACAGCATGTTGCAACAAGCACATGAAAAATCCTTAGAAGGATTAGATGTAGCAATCGGTTATATAGAACTTCATGATAGAAAAGAAACACTTGAGTTAATTGAAGGTCTAGATAAAATAGAAAATAAAAAAATAACATATAAAAATCATATTTTCTATGAATTTGATATTGATAAAGCTTTAGAAAGAAAGCCTGAAATTATACTAGTAGACGAATTAGCTCACACTAATGCTCCTACATCTAGGCATAAAAAAAGATATCAAGATATAGAAGAACTTTTAAGAGCAGGAATAGATGTATATACAACTCTAAATGTACAGCACCTAGAAAGTCTTCATGATATTGTAGAAAGTATTACAAGGATTAAAGTAAATGAGAGAATACCAGATTATATATTTGATGATGCAGATAATATAAAAATTATAGATATTGAAGTAGAACAGCTTATAGAAAGATTAAAAGATGGAAAAATTTATAATGATGTTCAATCTAAGAAAGCCTTAAATAATTTTTTTATAATTGACAATCTAGTATCTCTTCGAGAAATAGCATTGAGAAGATGTGCAGATCGTATAAATTTATATACAGAAGATAAAAATAAACCTTATTTAAAAGAACACATTTTAGTATGCATTAGCCCTTCCCCTACTAACCAAAAAGTTATTAGAACAGCTGCTAGAATGGCAAACTCATTTCATGCTGATTTTAGTGCATTATTTGTAGAAACATCAGATACAAAACATTTTTCTGAAGAGGAAAAAACCAACTTACAAAAAAATTTAGATCTAGCAAAACATTTAAAAGCCAATATTGTTTCATCGTATGGTGATGATATAGCTTTTCAAATAAGTCAGTTTGCAAAACTAAGTGGTGTTTCAAAATTGGTAGTAGGAAGATCTGCCCAAAAAATTTCATATTTTAATAAAACTACAATAATAGATGAAATTACTAAAACAGCACCAAATCTTGATATATTTATAATTCCTGATTCAAATACTGAATATAAAAAAAATAGAATTAAACTACCTGAACCTATAGATTTTAATAATGACGATCTATTATTAACCTTTTTAATTATGCTAGGATCTACCCTATTTTCATTTATACTCTTTAAATTTGATTATAATACGACAAATATAGTATTAGTATATATATTATCTTCATGCATTGTTGGATATACCACTAAAAATCCAATTTACAATATAATAGCCTTAGTGTTAAATATTTTTGTAATAGATTATATATTTATACCACCTTATTATTCACTAAGAATATATTCAAAAGAATATATAATGATATTTTTTATAATGAGCGTAGTATCATTTTTTATCTGCTTAATGCAAAATAAACTAAAAAAAGAAAGTATATTAGCCACTCAGCAATCGCATAGCTTAGAAGTATTATTAAAAACAAGCCAAAGACTACAACTTACTAAAAGTTATGACGAAATAATGTACGAAGCATGTTATCAGCTATATAAATTATTAAATAAAGTAATAATATTTTATCCAGTAACTGAGAAAAAATTAATGCCACCTATAATTTATAATCCACAAAATTTAGATAACATAAAAGAAGTCTATCTATCTGAATCAGAAAAAACTGTTGCAAAATGGGTGTTTTTAAATAATGATAGTGCTGGAGCAACAACAAATACACTAAATTATGCAAAAGGAATTTATTTTGCAATAAGAAAGAATAATGATATCTACGGAGTTGTAGGCGTAGACATGTCCAATAATAATTATGAGGATCAAATATCAGTAAATGATAAATCATTGCTTATAGCTATGCTTAATGAAATAGCATTAGCTATAGATTCAATAGAAAATAAATAATTTTTAATAATAATACAGCTA
>JASBZD010000032.1 GCA_029983595.1 Peptoniphilaceae bacterium | reverse complement strand
CTAAAAGTGAAGTAGATCTAATGGGAAGTGGTAGATATCCACTATATTCTTTTACGCCAGAATCTATTACTGCGTCTTCTTTAAGTTCAATAAATACAATATTTTCGATTTCATTTTCTATAATATCTTTATAGATCAATCTAAATCACCTCTCCAGATGCGTTTTCTCATATTTGAATCTCTAGTTTCAATATATAAGACACCTCTAAAAATATCATAAAACCCTCTAATAATTAGATAAATATAGACTGGTATATCGGATCTAGAATTAGAAAATGCAGGATATATATAGCTATCTAGTGGGTTAGCTAAAAGATTAGAAAGCAGACCAAAACCAAAGTATAATGCTAAAAATAAAATTATATGTGGTATCCATAGGTGAAAATTATCTTTAAAATAATAAAACGAGTTAGGTATAGAGTTATATCCTCCCTCGCCACCTAGATAAATCGCCTCACCAATAGGGTTTAAGATCGTAAAAATTATAATAGCTATAATTGGACTTGCAAAAATTGGGCCTAATAAAATATTTATAAGACTAAACACAAATCCCACAATATAGATTTCTATCGCATAAGTTAAAACTCCAGTTTTAAATGAGTTAGAATTTACTCTTTTATAAAGAATAGCATCGCGCAGCACATTAAAATATACCGATAAAAGTATCGCCTGTAAAATCCCCATTATAAAGGAAGCTAGAGTCCCAAGGTTATGCACTAGACTTCCACCACTAATTATAAGTCCATAAATCCTTCCAAAAGCTACTGGAATAATTAAAATAAATGGCACTTTTTTTATAATCTCAAAAGTACGCCTAATTACATTTTTATATACTATAGAAATATCTTTAAATCTATCCATATTCTCCTCCAATATGATAAGTATAGCATAACTAAAAAACTCCAACTATTAAATAATTGGAGTTAGATTTTTAATAATTTCGTTCATCAAATGGATTTACAGGTTGTTCATAATTATAGACATTGTTAGTCGCAATTCTATCAAATACTGGAGCTAAGAGATTTCCTAAAAGGATCGCAACTCCTACTCCTCCTGGAAGTCCGGTAAGATATCTTAAAATACCTACGATTATACCAATAAATAGCGAATAATAGACTTTTCCTCTTACTGATAAAGGACAAGTAGTATATTCAGTTACCATAAATACAGCTCCAAACATTGCTGTACCTGAAAGTACATGATATAGCGCAAACATTGGGTCAGATTTTCCAAATAAAAGAGTCGTTAAAAATAACCCTACTAGCATAGTAATTGGCATAATTGGATTAATAGTCTTTCTCCATGATAAAAATATAAATGAAATAATTATCGGCCATTTTACAACATCACCTATATTTCCCCCGATATTTCCCATAAACATATCATTAATGCTAGGTAAATATGGACTAATCGCTGTAGCGCCATTAGATAAATATTCTAAAGGGGTAGCAGTAGAAATCATATCAGGTCCAGGTAGCACCCATTGAGCTACTAATGGAGTAAATAAAATCTTACATAATACTCTTGCAAAAGCTGCTGGATTTAGCTTATTTTGTCCCAATCCTCCTGGTAGCTCTTTAATTATAATTATAGCCACAAAACTACCAAAAACGATCATCCACATTGGAATTTTTACAGTATAACATAGTGATAGTAATAACCCCGTTACTACAGCAGATAAATCTCCTATAGTAGTAGGTTTTTTCTTATACATACACCATAGATGCTCAAATAGTACCGCACTACTTACACCTACAGCCATCATATAAAATGCACGTATCCCAAATTTTACTATAGCCATTATACATACTGGTATCAGAGATATTAAAACCTCGCCCATCATCTGAGTTGGGGTTAAAGTCGATCTATAAAATGGCGCATTTTTGATTTTTTCCATCTCTTAACTCCTCTACTTTATTATTATATTCTCTTACTTCTCTAGCTAAATCTATGCAAGAAGGACACATAAAGCTACATAA
Organism: Peptoniphilaceae bacterium; assembly: GCA_029983595.1. Lineage (GTDB taxonomy): Bacteria > Bacillota > Clostridia > Tissierellales > Peptoniphilaceae > Neofamilia. The sequence goes on along the minus strand of JASBZD010000032.1, from coordinate 9,437 downwards.
TCCACAATCCATACATTCTAAAGAGTTATATTCTAAATATTTGCTATATTGTCTTTTTCTATAAGCTGTTGCTATTTTTATTGGCATAAGCTTAACAGGACAGATTACTACACATCCTGAGCATTTTACACAAGCTGATTCTTTTCTCTTTTTTAAAGGAGGTAAAGCCAAAATAGTAGACGACTGCTTAGGTATTGGGGAGTCTAAATCATTTATATTTCTTCCCATCATAGGGCCGCCATCTATATAATTATTTTCACTATTTATTGGTGTATCACATTCTTTTAAAAGACTAGATATTAAAGTACCCGTCCTCATACTTAGATTTTTAGGATTTTTTACGATATCTCCAGTTACAGTTACTACACGCTCTTTAAAATGTAGACCTTTAAAGACAGCATCATAAACCGCTTTATACGTAGATACATCTGAGAAAAGTACGCCAGCATCGGAATAAGATTCTGAGGTTTTATAAGACTTTAGAACTTTTCTAATTAAAAATCCTGAATCATCTTGCGGATATAAATTAGGTATAGTAAATCCTATAACTTTATCTAATTTCTGTTTTTTTATCTCATTATTTATAGCTTCAACAGCTTCAGTATCGTCTTCTACCATAGTTATAAAAGCAAGCTTTGAATCATAGATTTTTCTTACATATTCTGCTATTTTTACTATTTCTTCTGCATACTCTATCAATACTCTAGAAAAAGCTGTAGAGTATCCTTCACATTCAGCGCCATTTATGAAAATATAAGATATTTCACCTTTTCTTACACTAAATTGTTTATTTGTAGATAGAGAATTATCTGTACCTATAAGTCCTGCCTCTCTACATTGTTTAACTAAATCAGCTACAGTAGCATCATCTTTTAAAGGCTCCATTAAATCTTCAGTATCTAGAAAGTCATTTTTTACTATTACGGCATCCTGAATACCTCTAAATGTATCTACTTCTTTAAAACCTACTACCTCGCCAGATACAGATGAAGTTATATTAATTTTAATATTTCCAAAATAATATATAGCTAAAACGCTACCTATTTTTACTTTGTCCCCAACTTCTACAAATATCTTAGCATTTCGTCCTAAGCGTCCGTGAACTGGAAAATATAAAAACTCATCAGGTTTTTTTATTTCTATTGGCTTATTTTCAGTTCGTTCCTTATTTCTTGGAAGCTTTATTCCAACCTCTTTTTCTTTAAACATTTAACCACCTCTCTACCAACCAATTTTTTTATCGATATCTATATTTAGACTTCCTTTTTCTAAAAGTCTAAATCCTTCTTCTATTATATCAAAAGATTTGTTAAGTTCATGTTTAGAAATTATTAAAGGCGGCTGAAATCTCAATACATTTCCATTTACTGTAATCATTAAAACTCCATTTTCTTTTAGATAAGTAATAAGTTTTCCAGCACTTTCATAATCTGGTTCTTTAGATTCTCTTGATTTTACAAGCTCTATCCCACCATTTAGCCCAAATATACGCACATCACCTATAACTTTATGCTTATCTTTTAATTTATTGAATTTCTCTTTTGCATATTCGCCTAAGTCTCTGGAACGCTCTACAAGATTTTCATCCTCAATAACTTCTATTGTCGATTTTGAGGCCGCTAGACAAATTGGATTTCCAGCAGTAGTAAAAACGTGTGCTGGAGCCTCTAGACTGTCCATTATCTCTGATTTTCCTATTATTGCAGAAAGTGGCATACCTGAAGCTAGCGATTTTGCGGTAGTTAATATATCTGGCTTAATATTAAAATGATCAATAGACCACATTTTACCTGAGCGAGCTAACCCCTGATTTATCTCATCTACTGAAAATACAATATTATTCTTTCTTGTAAATTCATATAATCTATTCATATATTCAACCGGAGTTTTTAAAAATCCGCCATCTGCCTGAATCGGCTCAATAATTATCCCGGCTATATCATCTACTGGAATATGCGTCTTCAGCATATCTGTAAAATATCCCCAATATCTATCCACGAACTCTTTTTCAGTTTCATTGTCATATTTTTCATATAAATTAGGGAATTTTATATATTCTACTTCTGGCACAATAGGGTTCATTTTGCGTCTCATATTTAAGCTAACTGCAGAAAGACTCATCGATCCATAAGTAGTACCATGATAAGAACCAGTAAATGAAAGCACGATCTTTTTTCCAGTATAGGCACGTGAAAATTTTATAATCGCATCATTTGCAGCACTTCCAGAGTTAGAAAATAGGACTTTTTTAGAAAAATCCCCCGGCGTAATATCTATTAGTTTTTTCGAAACATCTATAATTAATTCATTGTGAAAGTAGCCTGGAATATAATGTATCAGCTTTTCTGCCTGAGTTTTAATAGCTTCTACTACTTTTGGGTTTTTATGCCCAACGTTGGTGCTAGAAGCTGCAGATAATAAGTCGATATACTCATTTCCATCTATATCATAAATTATCGATCCCTCGCCCGAGTCTATAACGAGATCAAAAAAATAGATCTGTCCAGTAGGAGCATATACATCATTAGCTATTTTATATAATTCATTTGATTTTTTAAATTTATTTTCCATATTTTATCCTTATAAAAAAAGCTCTCAAAAATATTGAAAGCTAGTAAATATTCTATTATTCTTTTTCTTCTTTATGGTGATGGATTATCGAAACAAATTTTTCGCCTTCTTTTATTTTACGAACGCGTTTTTCAAACTCCATCCTAGTCATCCAGATTTCTCTCTCACAACCTAGACATTTAAGTTTTATATCAGCTCCAGTACGAGATATTTCCCATTTATTTTCTCCACATGGATGGCCTTTTTTTAAAGTTACGACATCACCTAGTTCATAATATAGCATCTTCTTCACCCTCAAACTTTATTTTAGGACTTAAAATTATCCCTTTTTCATATAATGATTCTAAAATTACATATCTTACATCACGTCGAGCTTTATAAAATTTACCATTAACAGTAGTCATGCTTAAAAATATAGAATAAGATCTCTCCTTAAAATTTGAAATACCAAGTATAGTAGGACCATCTACAATATCCTCACTTTTAAAATTAGCCATCGCTTCATTTAATATCTCTAAAACTACTTTTGGATCATATTCCATAGGCACATCAAATGTAAATGACGCATTATTATCTACTCTAGATCTATTTTCTACAGCTTTTATCTCTCCATTAGGTATAATATGAAGCGCACCAGTATTAAAATCTTTTATAGTAGTAGTTCTCATATTAGTATCCACGACATTTCCATTAATTCCATTAATAACTACCTCGTCACCAATAAAAAGCTGCCCCTCAAATAGAATAAAAATACCATTTATTACATCTTTTACTAGAGACTGAGCACCAAACCCGATAGCGACTCCTCCTATCCCAGCAGTAGCTATAAGACTTGCAGTATTAATATGGAAAAAATCTAAAATAGAAAATATCCCAATTACTACAAACATGACTTTTAAAATATTATTTATTATCTGAACAGTCGTATTAAGTGCTTTATCATCGTGTTTTTTTAATTTTTGGATAGTTCTAGATAATAGATAGCTTATAACTTTATAAGTAATATATAAAACTAGTAAAGCTATAAGCAAATCAAAAAGCTCTGATATCCTAGGGTTTTCTATAACCCCTCCAAAAAGTTTATTATTTATAGACTCTGAAATATTCATTATTCCTCTTTCTTTAAATCCATTACTTTTGCGTTAAATCTATATTCTGAAAGTATCTCTTTCCCATTAGTCTCTACATTATTTACTACACCATTAAATGAGCTAGTAAATTGTCTATCCTCGCCCAAAAACCCAATTAGATCCGTAGGACCATATACAAAATCGCTATTTTTTACTCTTAGTACTCCAGTGTTAGTTATATTTACATCTTTTGACTCTACTAACTGAAGATTTTTATTAAATCTATCTAGTTTATTAGAATATAAAACTACAGTCTCATCGCCATCAAAATAAAAATCTTTAAAATTTTTAAGCGCTACTTTAGTCCTTTCATATCCCGCTAGAGAATAAATATTTTTATTAGTAACAATAATAGTATTTTTCTTTAGAGGATTTATAGCGATAATAGTCTCAGACCCAAAATCAAACTTCTCATTTTCTGAACCTTTAATAATATTTAAAGTCGATTTATAAGAATAATTCTCTATTATAAGCTCAGTAACATAGATATTTCCATTAGTCTCACGCACATCAATAATATTGGAATTTGTGCGATAAATAGGTACTTCTTTGCCATCTTTAGAAATTTTAGTTAAAGATTCGTTAGTCTCATTTTCTAGCCTATCTTTTCTAACGACATAATAATTTCCATCCCTTACAAAAATAGAAAAAACTTCACCAGATAGTTCCACTTTAGAAACTAGTTTTCCTAAGGAATTATAAAAATATAAGATATTAAGCTGTTTATCGAGTAATATAGTCTCATCATTATTATAATATACTTCAGTATAATATCCATTAGCCACATTATCGGCAATATTTTCGCCCTTAAAATCATAGAATTTTAGAGAATTATTATCCCATATAACTACTGAATCCTTAGTGATATTAGATGATAAAATCTCAGAATCAGCAGTAATATCTACTACATCATTTAAGATAAGCTTCTCACTATTTCTATCAAGGACTAATTTATTTATAAGTAATAGTAAAAAAATTATAATAGCTAATAAAATAGCATGTTTTTTAGTAAATCTAAATTTTTTGTTATTTTTCAAGAAATTTCTCCTCTCAGATATATTATATTATAAAATCTATAGCTTTACTTTATAATTTTAATAACTTAAAATAACATTATGAAAAAGTCTAAAAGAGTCGATTATAAACTTATATTTTGCATAATTTTACTATTAGCTTTTGGACTAGTAGTCCTAAAAAGCGCCACACTTAGTCTGCCAAGTGGCAATAGAATATTAAAAAGTCAGATAGTAGCTACTATTTTAGGACTAATCGCCATGATAGTCCTAAGTTTTATAGACTATAGAATATGGAAGAAGATATATAAACCGATATATGTATTTTCAGTCATATTATTAGTCGTTACTTTAATTTTTGGGATTGGGCCTACAAGGACATCTGAAATCCATTCCTGGCTAAAGATTGGGCCAGTGACATTTCAGCCATCGGAGTTTGTAAAAATAGCTTATATAATCTGTGTATCAGCATTTATAGAAGATAATTATGAAGACCTAAATGAAATAAAAACTCTTCTAAAAATAATAATCTTTTCGGGAATACCAATAGGTCTAATATTACTTCAGCCAGATGCTGGTACTGCTATGGTTTATATGTTTATTTTTATAGTAATTATATTCTTAGCAGGAATATCATGGAAATATATAGGTGCCGTGGTGGGGCTTGGGCTTTTAGCAGCGCCAATATTTTGGATGAATCTAGAGCAGTACCAAAAAAATAGATTTTTTGACTTTCTAAACCCTGAATCAGACCCATCCGGAACTGGATATCAATATGTACAGGGGCGTATAGCAATAGGGTCAGGAAAAATCACTGGAAAAGGCCTATATAAAGGCACCCAAAACCAATATGGTTTTATACCAGAAAAACAAAATGACTTTATATTTCCAGTTCTAGTAGAGGAACTTGGGTTTATTGGAGGACTTTCTCTTATGGCTTTATATATATTCTTGCTCTATAGGCTTGTAAATATATCTAGAGAAAGTAAAGACCACTTTGGATCATTTATAGTAATTGGGATAGCTGCACTACTTATTTTTCATATATGGGAAAATCTAGGTATGACACTAGGAGTAATGCCAATAACAGGTATACCACTTCCATTTATCTCATCAGGTGGTACATTTCAGCTTACTAATCTAGCTATGATAGGACTAGCGCTAAGTATATCAAGATATAAAAATAAGGATAGCAAATTTTAATGCTATCCTTTTATTTCTTAGTTGAATTTCCATATATAAATAGATTTAAGTAAATAGAATTAAATAATTTTAAATAGATCTAAAAACTTACTATTTTACAAAATAAATTATAAATAAAGCTATAATCGATAAAATCAATTCGATCAAATATAATGTTTTGTTATTTTTATTAAATAATTTGTAGTTAGTAACGCCAAAAACTATAATAATCAATAAACAGACAGCAGCTAAGTAAAATCCAACATTCATCATATCTTTATAGAAATTATAAATTATAGCGTTTATAACTAAAACTAACCCAAAAATCAATTGTAAAATATGAAGTCGCTTTAAAATTTTTTCATCCATAACCTAATCCTTTCTTAATAACTTAGATTTTCTTTCTAGGCATTTTCAATCCATGCTCTTTGAAATCTTTGATTATAATAACCTTCAAAGCATTCTGAACCTCTGCATTTTTTTCCCCAATAATTATGAAATTCTAATACAACATATTTATTTATTAAAGAACCACCATAGCTTACTGCATCGACTACTAAATTCCTAATAACTTCAGCACTACCCATTGTTATGGCAGTAGTACCAGCTTCCAGCATTAATATAGACATAAATTGAGATAAAAGTACAATACCTCCAGCTGCAGTCATAAATTTACCAATATGTATTCTGATGTGTTGAACTTTGTATCCTGGCTGATATGCAAATGTTCCCATGTTTAGTGATATGGAATCAAGACCTTCTAGGTTCTCATTATTGACATCTTCTGTGCTAGCTACAATTATATTGTTTAAGCTTATATCACCAGTAGATTTATTTAATACAAACTCATTTAAAATATTGTCTTCTGAATCATAAATAATAGATCTACGAAAATTCAATTCTTCTATTAATTCAATTTTATATCTTTTACCATTTTCATTTACTACTACTTGTTCTTTTTCAAAAAGGACTAAGGTATTTCACTATAGTCCTTTCTCCAATATAATTTATAGATATATAACTCTATCTGTATGTTTTATCACATAATCATCATGTGAAACTAAAATAATCGTTTTTCCTTCTTTATTTAATTTTTTTAATATATCTAAAATTATATCTCTGTTTTTCGGATCAACTGATGCAGTTGGTTCATCCGCTAATATTATAGACTTATTTTGTAATATAAGTCTTGCTATTGCAATTCTCTGTTGCTCACCTCCTGAAAATTTGAATATTTTTTTATTTAAATCAACATCTAAGTTTAAATCCATAAGAACTTTTTTTATCTTATTAATTTTATCATTTTTATTGCCACTAATTCCTATTGATAAATTATCTAAAACTGTAAAGTCATCTATTAACGCAAAATTTTGAAAAAGATAACCTATATGTGTTTTTAATAATTTTTTCACTTTCTTCTTATCTTTATAATCTACTTTATCACCATCTATTATAATATCTCCACTATCACAGTTTTCTAACAAGCCTATTATATTTAAAAGAGTTGATTTACCACTCCCTGAGCAACCTTTAATACCTACAAACTCTCCTTTTTTCACATTACAATCAAAATTATCAAATAATACTTTCTCTCCATATGATTTGGATACTTTTTTAAGCTCAATCATAAAATCCTCCTCGTGAAAATTATTCACCTTTCAAAACACTCACAGCTTTTCTCGAATAATATAAATAAACGATTAGAATATATATCACAATTTCCAATCCAGCAACGATGCATAACAACGGATTCAAAATCATACTTATTACTGTTGTAATTACTATATTTACACTACATAATACAGAAATTACCCTGAGCGGTTTTCGTGATGACACTTTCATTATCGCAATCTCTTTTTTTCTAAACTCGCAGTAAACAATACCAACTGCAATAATTGCTAAGAAAAACGATAATGTATTTATTAAAAACAACTGAATATTATCTATCAATTTTAACTGCATATTATCTAACATTTTTTTGTGTTCAGACTCCAAGTTAATAAGTTGCACCGTTCCTTTATCTGCACCTATTTTCATTAAATATTTTTCCATTTTAGCTGTTGATTCTTTACCAAAAAGAACTCTACCATTATTAAAATAAATACTTCTTTCTATAGGTTTCAATAAATAAATAGCATTATAAACTTTTTCATTAGGTCTTAAAAAATTAAAATGTTCTTGTTTATCTTTTATATACACAACTTTTGAATTTGATATATCTTCGTATTTTTTTAGTATTTCGTTTACTCTATTTTTCAAGTTGTTAGGCAATAGTATGATTGTTTTGCTATTATCAAAAGAGTTAACATCAATAACAGAATTATCCTCTGAATATATCTTTACATATTTTAACATATTATGAGACATTCTAATCACAGGCGGATTCGTAATCATCTCTTCTCTTTTTTTGATATTATTAAATATCTCATGTCCATTTAAACTATAGCTTGGATTGGAATAATCATAAATATCTTCTAAGTGACACTTTTCCATAGCAAGCAATATACTTTCCATTAGATTTTCATCTGGTGTTTTTGATGTCTTTATATAATTGAAATTTTTACTTTCTATACTTTCATAACCCTCAGTGGTTAATTTGTAGTCTAAATAATCATTACATAAGTGAGTTGCAGAAAATATAAATATACCTGTTATAGCCACCTTAAACGATACTACTAAAATAATAATAATTTTGTTGTTTTTATTATTTTTTAAAGCAGGTATTATTCTTAATGTTTTAATAAAAATTGTACCGATTATGCAAATAACTGACATTGCCACGAATAAGCATATAAATATATACATATAAAGTCTTAAAAAATCACCAATCAAAGTACTGTTAAGCAAACTTAAATAAACAATAAAAGCCAATCCTATCACAGTATACCCTAACGTAATCTGTTTCACTGCTTTGACTAAAATTCTCATAGATATAAGAAAATTATTATATCCATTTAATTTCAATATGGCAATTTCTTTGCTTCGCAATATATAATATATACTTACGCAAAAAATCAAAAACATTATTACACATATAAAAAACTCTATATTTCTTTCTGCAAAAATAATCGAGAAATTCATTCTATGACTTTCAAATGCCTCTTTTTGTAAAGCATAATCTTTTAAATCTTCAGAAAATAATTTAAAATTAGCTTCATTATTATCTATAGCCCAAAATCTTTGTATTTTCAGTTCCTTATTTAAATTTTCTTCATACAGGATTTTATTAGCTCTAATTATCTTTTTTTGCAACCCATATCTAATATTGTCAGTATCTGAATTATTAAAATAATTAAATGTTATGTCTTTTTCAAAAAAGCTAGTATTTTTATATTCAGTTGTAAATGTTGTAATTTTATATTTATTTGATATAGAACTTAATTCATCTGCTGTAATTGTTTTTTCTAACATACAGTCATACAACTGTCCCTGAGTATTGGGGAAAATTAGAGAACTTGAAAAAAGTATGAATAGAAATATTAAGTATATTCCTGCAAATACACCAGTCAATGTAAATAATTTTTTCATGATAGTTACCTTC
>JASBZD010000031.1 GCA_029983595.1 Peptoniphilaceae bacterium | reverse complement strand
GAACGTCGGTCTCCAAAACCGAATGTCGAGGGTTCGAGTCCTTTCTCCCCTGCCAGATTTATTTAAGAGTGGTTTTATGCCATTCTTTTTTTGTATTAACTAAAAATACCCAATAGGATTCTACCTATCGGGCGTTATAAAGTTAATTATGGCTTACAGATTTGACATGGTCTGTATCCTTTATTAATTGCTTCTTGTCTATTATTTAATGGTGCTTTATTTTTATCTTTCATTACTAAAACTGATTTACACCAACTATGATGGAATATATTCGAGTTTTTATTTCCTACATAACCAGTGTTTACAGGATCTACTGATATAATTTCCTCTCTTGTTGACTTATTATTTATTTCATTATTTACAATTCCTAATGGATTACTTTCAGCATTATAACCATTTCCAATTGCAACTGTCTGGTTTTCTTGGTCCCAACTTATAGTCTGACCAAAAAGTTCTGACACTGCTCTTACTGGTATCATTGTTCGACCATTAATAGCTTTTGCGGGTACGTCTAATGTAGCTGTAATAATTCCATCTTTTATTACTTCTGTACTTCCTAATTTAAACTCAAATCTATTTATATCATCTGATATTATTGCTGTTTGAGTTTCTTGAATCCATTCTACATTTAGTCCTAGATTTTCTGATACAAATCTTACTGGTACTAGTGTTCGCTCATTTTCTATGACTGGTGGTACGTCAGGATTTACATAATTTCCATTTACCCATAGTTTTATTGGACTGTCTGCCTTGGTCGGTATAGTTATTAATAATGTTAGTGTTAATAATAATGTTATGTTTTTTAATATCTTTTTCATTCTCATCTCTTATTTTTATATATCTTCATTATAATAATCTTTTTCTAGCACTTCTCTTGCGATGTCGTCTATATTTACATCTTCTACATCGTCATCGTATTCATCATATCCCATTTCTTCTTCATATGCGTCTTCTCCAGCATATCTTTTATTTCTATTTTCATATTCTTCATCATAATATAAATCAGTATCTCCATAGTCTGTGCCCGATAATTCTTCATATTTAGATCCTAGATATTCTTCGACTTCATTTTTAAATTCTTCAAATAATGTACTATAATTTTCGTCAGTTTCTTCTATATTACTGGCGCTTAAATGTGTTTCTAATACTTCATTTATTATTTCTTCTATGGGTGTTTCGTTATCTTTAAATCCTGCTTCTGTAATTTTTTCGTCTATGTCTTCAATTATATCTTCTAGCACGATATTTTTTATTCCTTCTTCCATTTTCGCCTCCATGTTTTTCTTTAATTTATTATACCCAACTAGTTATGATATTTATAAATTATATTTTGAATTATTTAAGCTTTTGACGGGTAATAAGTATATATTAGAGTGCGTAAAAGATTTATTGGAGGTAAATTAATGATTATTAAGGGCGGAATTTTAATTGATCCCATAGACGAGACTTCAAGAAGAGTAGATATTAGGTATAGAGATGGAAGAATCGTTGAAATAGCAGATGAGATCAAACTTGATGGTTCTGATACTGCTATTGATGCGACTAATTTTTATGTAGCGCCAGGGCTTGTGGGTACACGTGTCCATCTTAGAGAGCCAGGATATACTTATAAAGAGACTATCTCTACTGGTGTAAAGGCTGCTATTGCTGGTGGATATACTACTATTATTGCGACTAGTGATACTGAGCCTTGTATAGATGAGGTTTCTAAACTTAAAGATATTTATAATAAGTATGAGAAAGAAGATATTATGGTTTTTTCTTCTGCGACTATTACTCGCCGCATGGATGGAGAGACTATTAATAATTTTAAGGATTTAAGAGATAATGGGGCTATCTATTTTTCTGATGATGGTATGGTTATTAGAAATGATATGGTTTTACGTCAGGCTATGCTAGATTCTAAGGATGCTGATGTGCCGATTGCCATTCATGAGGAGGACTTAGATCAGATTGGAGTTTGTGGTATTAGTGATGGAAAATATTCTAAGGATTTATTGCTAAAGGGTACTCCTGTTTCTGCTGAGACTTCTATGCTAGTTAGGGAAATTGAGTTAGCGAGGGAGACTGGAGCTAAAGTTATTATCCAAAATATTTCTTCTAAAGAGTCAGTTGACTTAATTAGACAGGCTAAGGCTTCAGGGGTAGATTTAGTAGTTGAAATTTCTCCAGAATATTTTAGCTTAACTGAAAATGCGCTTCCACTTAATGGAACTAATGCTAAAGTTATACCTCCACTTCGTTCTGAAGAGGATAGACTTGCTATTATTGAGGGTCTTAAAGATGGTACAATAGATATTATTTCACCAAACCATTCTCCTCATGATGAAGTGGATAAATCTTATGATATTACTACTGCTCCTAGTGGAATGATTGGGCTTGAGACTTGTTTATCTCTTGCTATAACTTATCTGGTTAGACCAGGTCATCTAAGCCTAGAAGAGGTTATTAAAAAGATGACATTAAATCCTGCTAGAGTTTATGGTATAAAGGCTGGTACTGTGGATATAGGTGATTTTGCTGATTTTGTAATTTTCAATCCTGATATTCAAGTAACATATAGTGAGTTTCAGTCAAAATCTGAAAATACTCCATTTAAGCTACTTCCTCTATGGGGAAAAGTTTTAACTACTATTAACGATGGAGTAATTTTATAATTTTAGATTAATATATTTTAAAAAGAGTTATTTGTTAAAAAAATAGCTCTTTTTTATATGTAAACGTTGTTATTGTCATGAAAATGTAATATAATATAATTATTAATATTTTAGGAGGTACAAATATGACTTTTGGTGAAGCGCTACTTTGGTTTAATGATAATGTGCTTTATTATCCGCTTCTTATCATCCTTCTTCTAGGAGCTGGAATCTACTTTACTATCAGAACTGGGTGGGTTCAAGGTCTTGTAGGCGAAGGACTGAGAGTTGTGAAGGAAAAAACTGGCGATGGTGAAGTTTCAGGTCTTGAAGCTTTGATGGTAACTGTTGGTTCAAAAGTAGGGACTGGTAATATTATCGGTGTTTCTACTGCTATTTGCTTAGGTGGGTATGGTGCAGTTTTCTGGATGTGGATTACTGGCTTAATTGGGGCGTCATCAGCTTTTATAGAAGCTGCTTTAGCTCAAATTTATAAAAGAAAAGATCCAGATGGAGGCTCATATGGTGGTCCATCATATTATATGCAACATGCTTTAAACTCTAGAGCTCTAGGTGTTATTTTCTCTATCGCACTTATACTTACATTCGGAGTTGGGTTTAATGCTTTAGCATCTTTTAACCTTCAAAGTTCTTTTGAGGTTTATGGATTTTATAATCCACAAGTTACACTAAAAATTATAGGTGGTATTTTAGCTTTACTTACTGCTTATTGCTTATTTGGTGGTGGAAAAAGAATTATTGCATTCTGTTCTAAAATAGTTCCTATCATGGGTGGAGCTTATGTAATTATTGCACTTTTAGTTTTAATTTTTAACTTTAGAAATATTCCATCTACTTTTGGAAAAATTTTCTCAGATGCATTTAACTTTGAAGCTATTTTTGGTGGTATTGCTGGTTCATCATTAATGTTCGGGGTAAAAAGAGGTCTTTACGCTAACGAAGCTGGTATAGGTTCTGCACCTAATGCTGCTGCTAATGCTAAGTCTTCTCACCCTGCTAAGATCGGTCTAGTACAAATGTTATCAGTATTTATCGTAACTTTCGGTATATGTACTGCTACATCATTAATGACTATTTCTTCAGGAATTGAAGCTACTCCAGAATTAGCTGGAGCACCTTATGTGCAAGAAGCACTTTATAATACTTTTGGTAGTTTTGGTCACATATTTATTACTGCTGCGTTAGTATTCTTTGCATTTACTACAGTTTTAGGAAACCTTTACTATGTTGATTCTAACTTAACATATCTAAAAGGTTCTAAACCTAGCCAAGGATTTATGACTATCTACAGAATTATAGCTTCTATTGTAGTATTTGTTGGAGCTTCTGCTAAGATGTCAATGATCTGGAACTTATCAGACTTATTTATGGGTATCATGGCTATCGTAAACGTTCCAGTTATCCTAATTTTAGGTAAACAAGCTATAGACTGCTTAAATGACTACAGAGAACAAATAAAAGCTGGTAAAGACCCAGTATTTAGAGCTGCTGATATTGGAATTGATCCTAATAAAGTAGACTACTGGAAATAATTTAAATATTATTTTGGGCATCGCTATAACGCGGTGTCCTTTTTTTGTTTATCGATAGTTAAAAAATGTTATAATATATCTATGGAAAGATTTAAAATTTCAGATGGAGCAGAGTATGTTCTTAAAAGATTAAAAAATAATAATAAACAAGGATATATAGTAGGGGGTTCAGTACGCGACTTTTTAATGGGGAAGGAACCCTCTGATTTTGATATTACTACTGACGCTACTCCCGATGAGATGGAGGAGATTTTTAGTGATAGACATCTTATTACTCTAGGAAGAAATTATGGAACTATAGGTATAGTTTATAATAAAGAGCTAGTTGAGACTACGACTTTTAGAAGTGAGGGTAAATATTCTGACGGCAGACACCCTGATCCTAGTGATATTTCTTTTTCTAAAACTATTGAGGAAGATTTATCTAGACGTGATTTTACTATAAATGCTATGGCGATGGATCTAAATAATAATATAATAGATATATTTGGCGGCAGAGAGGATTTAAAAAATGGGATTATAAAAACTGTCGGAGATCCATATAAGAGATTTGAAGAAGATAAATTGAGGATGCTTCGTGCGATTAGATTTGCTAATAGATTTAATTTTAAGATAGAAAAAGATACTATGGATGCGATTAAGAAAAATGCGCCTAAAATACATATGGTATCTGCAGAGAGGGTGCGAGATGAGATTAATAAAATGCTCTTATCTGATACGCCTTCTAATGCGTTAAATCTTTTATTAGAATCTAATCTTTTAGCAGAAATTTTTCCGGAGCTTATGCCGACCGTAGGATATGACCAGATGAGCCCATATCATCATAAGGATTTATTTAAGCATATTTTATGCGTTGTAGATAGGGTAGAGCCAAAGTTATATCTTAGACTTGCTGCTTTATTTCATGATATAGCAAAGGTAGATACGCTTTCCATAGATGAAAATGGCGTAGGACATTTTTTTGGCCATGATAAGCTAGGTGCTAAAAAAGCGCGTGCTAGGCTAAAAATCTTAAAATATGATAATGAAACTATAAAAAAAGTAGAAATTTTAATTGATAGACATATGAAAGCTGACCCAGGAATGGGTAAAAAGGGTATAAAGAGACTTATATCACGCGTTGGAGAAGATCTTATTTTTGATTTATATAATCTGATGATTTCTGATATGTTATGCACACGCGATGATAGAGATGCTACTTATCTTTATGAAAGAGTGGAAGAAACTAAAAAAATCCTAGAAAATAATCAACCTGTCGATCGTACTGGTCTTGCTATAAAAGGCGGAGATTTAATTAATGCTGGATATAAGGAAGGTCAGGAGATAGGTGATATCTTGGATTATTTAGTAGAACTTGTTATAGATGAAAAAATAGAAAATGAGCGAGATATACTTTTAGATTTCGCTTCTAAAAATTGGAGGAAAAATGAGTAGATTATTTGGGACAGATGGAGTGCGTGGAGTAGCGAACATTGAACTTACTCCAGAGCTTGCGTTTAATATTGGATTTTATGCTGGAGAAGTACTTGGAAAGACTTGTCATAAACCGGTGATAATAGGTAGAGATACAAGATACTCAGGAGATCTTTTATATTATTCTCTAGCTTCTGGTTTTATGGCGTCTGGAATAGATGTTATAGATGTGGGGGTAATTTCTACACCAGGTCTTGCGTATCTAGTAAAAGAAAATGATTTTACTGGTGGAGCTGTAATTAGTGCATCTCATAACCCTTATGAATATAATGGGATAAAATTATTTAATGAAAATGGTTTTAAACTTACTGATGAACAAGAAGATGAGATTGAGGCTAAAATTGATACGGGTATACCAGAGGAGAGACTTACTCATGAAAAAATTGGTAGAGTTTTAGAAGATGATTCACTTTTAGGTCAATATGAAAATTATTTATTAGATATAGCAAAAGATTATACTGGTCTAAAAATAGCTTTAGATTTAGGAAATGGTGCATTATCAGGTTATGCAGGAGAAGTATTAGAAAAAACTGGTGCAGAAGTGGTTATAATAAATGACGAGCCAGATGGGAAAAATATAAATGATAAGTGCGGCTCTACTAACCCTGATATGATATGTGATCTAGTTAAAGAAACTTGTGCTGATATTGGGTTCTCTTTTGATGGAGATGCTGATAGAATTATTGCGGTTGACGAAACTGGTGAGATCATTGATGGTGATCATATGATGGCGATTCTAGCTAGAAATATGAAAAATAATGGTAATTTAAAAAATGATGTGGTAGTAGGAACTGTCATGTCTAACATGGGGCTTGATGAATATCTAGATTCTATTGGTGCTAGAGTGGTCCGCACAAATGTAGGAGATAGATATGTATTAGAAGAAATGCTAAAAGAGGGATATAATATAGGCGGAGAACAGTCTGGTCATATTATAATGCTTGATTATAATACTACTGGTGATGGGCTAGCTTCTGGAATCCATCTTCTAAATGCGATTTTAGAAATAGGTGAAAAGCCTTCGGTTTTAAATAAGATGGTTAAGAATTTCCCTCAAGTTTTAGTTAATGCTAAAGTTTCTAACGATAAAAAATATTCTTTTATGGAAAATGAAACTATAAAATGCGAAGTAGAAAAAATAGAAGAAGACTTTAAAAACTCTGGACGTGTAAATATTAGACCTTCAGGCACAGAGCCATTAGTAAGAGTCATGATAGAAGGTAAGGATCAGGGAGAGATTACTAAAATAGCTGAGAATTTAGCTAAGCTGATAGAGAAAGAATTAAGTTAGGAGAAAGTAAATGAGAAAATTTGCCGTAATATCTGATTCATCTGCCGATTTAGATGATAATCTTAGAGACAAATATCCGGTTACTCTAGTACCATTTACGATTAGCTTTCCAAGTAGAGAGTTTGTAGATAATGAAAATGCCGACACAAAAGAGCTAATGGAGTTTATGAAAGAGACTAGTGAAGTCATTACTTCTTCATGCCCTAGTCCTGGAGATTATCTAGAGGCTTTAGAAAAAAATAAAGATGCTGATTCAATATTTATTCAGACTATTTCTGGACGTCTTTCAGGAAGTTTTAACTCTGCTATGGTAGCAAAAGATATGTTTTTAGAAAATAATCCAGAAAAGAATGTGCATGTAATTGATTCATCGGTTGCAGGAGCTGGGAGTACAGCGCTTTTTCTAAAATTATATGAATTTATAAATGATGGACTAGAGTTTTCTGAAATAGTAGAAAAAATTGAGAAGGTTAGACCAAAAGTTAGGACACTTTTTAACTCTGAGGATTTTTCTCAGCTAGTAAAAAATGGCAGAATGTTAAAGATTACAGGTACTGTAGCTCATGCTATAAATCTTCAGCCGATTATGAGAGATAATTCAGAAGGCGAGATAACTACTGAAAAGATAACTCGTGGTCTAAAGGGGATGGCAAAAGGCATGATAGATGCTATTGCTAAATATACTTCAGACCAGTCAGATAAAATACTTGTTATATCCCATAATTTTGCAGAGGATAAAGTTAATCTTTTATTAGAAAAGGTAAGAGAAAATTTTAACTTTAAAGAAATACATGTAGTGCCAACTAGTATGATATGCACCTCTTATGTGAGTTATAGAGGAATAATCGTAGGATTTATAAGAGATTAGAAAGTTTAAAAAGGATATTAAAATGAAAAAAAGATCAATAATTTCAGATTCAGCTTTAGATTTAAGTGAAGAACTAAAAGGATTATCAGATGTAAGCTTTATACCATTTAAAATTGATTTTCCAGATAGAAAATTTATAGACACACAAGATGGGGATACTAAAGAGTTAATGGATTTTATGCATGAGACAGAGTCTATCGCGACTACTTCATGCCCTAGTCCTGGTGAGTTTTTAGAAGCTATAGAAGAAAAAAAAGACTCAGATGAGATTTTTATACTTACATTATCTAAAGGACTATCAGGAAGTTTTAACTCTGCTAAAACTGCGGTAGATATGTTTTTAGCAGAAAATCCTGATAAAAAAGTATACGTATTTGATACGATATCTGCAAGCTCCGGAATCACAATATTATATCTAAAACTAGTTGAGCTAATAAACTCTGAATTAGAGTTTGAAGATATAATTAAAGAGATGGAAAAAACTATAAAAAAAACTCAAGCCTTATGTTCTACAGAAGATTTTAGTCAATTTATAAAAAGTGGCAGAATGAATAAAATTGCCGCCAACTTTGCACAGACAATAAATATTATGCCAGTTATCACGCTAGATGAAGATGGAAATATAATAGTTGAAAAAATTACTAGAGGTAATAAAAGTCTAGTAAAGGGAATAAGTGAAATAATAAAAAATCATACTGACTCTACAAGCGATAAGATATTAGTTATATCTCATAATCACGCTCCAGATAAAGCGGAATTGATTATGGAAAGAATAAAAAAAGACCACGATTTTAAAGAAATTTATACTGTGCCAATGCATATGATAGTATCAACTTATGTACATTATAGAGGCGTAATAATCGGGTTTGAAAAAGATAAATAAAATTAGAAAGATGATTTAGAACCAAAATCTGGGTTTTAGATCATCTTTTTTGTTTTTTAAAAAAATAAAAAATGGCGGGAAATTATCCACGCCATCTAAAATTATTAGTTATAGCATTATTGGTGCACCTGGACCTAATGGAAGACCGATTAGATACCATACTATCGCTAGAATTGCCCAGAACACAAGGAAAGCTACTGAATAAGGAATCATTAGAGATAATAAAGTACCTATTCCAGAATCTTCATCATATTCATTCATATACGCTAAAATTATAGGCATATACGTATAAAGTGGGGAAATTATATTAGTAGACGAATCTCCAATTCTATATAGTAGTTGAGTCCAAGCTGGATGATATCCTAATAGACTAAACATTGGAATGAATATAGGGGCTAGAATAGACCATTTTGTAGATCCAGATCCTATAAATAAGTTAATTAAAGTACAAATAAGCATATATACTATAAATAATGGAATTCCTACGAAACCAGCTTCTTGGATACTTTCTGATAAATTAATTGATAAAACTAGCCCTAAGTTAGACCAGTTAAACCAGGCCACAAATTGACCAATTACGAAAGCTAGAACTATAAATCCAGACATACCTTTCATAGCGTTAGCCATTAAAGCTGGAACATCATCAGAATGTTTTATAGTCCCTACAGTTTTTCCATAAACTATACCTTGCATCAAAAACATTAAGAATAGTAATGGAACGATAGAAGACATAAGAGTTGATCTAACTAATAATGATCCAGTTTCAGGATTTCTGAAGAATGAATTTTGTGGAAATGATGCAATAGATATAACTAATATAAAAATTAATGTAGCTAGACCAGCATTTTTAAGTCCTTTTTTCTCTATGTCAGTGATATCTGAACTTTTTAAATCTATTTCATTTTTTAATTCATATTTACCTAGTCTAGGTTCTATTATTCTACTTGTAACTACAGCACCTACTATTGATAGGAAAAAAGTAGAAACAGCCATAAAATACCAGTTAGCTGTAATATCTATAGTTGGTCCATTTATTATTGCTGTAGCCTCGTTAGTAATACCTGCTAATAAAGCATCAGTTCCAGCCACAATAAGGTTTGCGCTAAATCCAGCAGTTGTAGATGCATATCCTACTGCTATACCTGCTATTGGATTTTTGCCCACATATAAGAAAATCATCGCTGCAAGTGGCGGAATAATTATAGTCGCCGCATCTGATGCGATATTACCGCATATACCAATTAAAAATACTAAAAAAGTTACTGCGCCAGTAGGTACTGATAACATAGATCTTCTCATTAAAGCACCCATAAATCCAGTTTCTTCAGCTACTCCTAGTCCTAATGTCATAGTAAGAATTAGGCCTAGTGGAGCAAAGTTTATAAAGTTTGCTACCATATTTTTAAAAATATAAGTTAGACCTTCACCAGTAAATAGTCCTTTAACCTCTGCTACTTCACCTGTTGAAGGATTTATTACACTTACTCCTCTAAAAATCATAGAAAAAATTCCTACGACTACTAAAAGAACTAAGAATAAATAGAATGGATGTGGTATTTTATTACCAATTCTTTCTACAGCACCTAAAAATCCACCAGCCTTATTTTTGTTTTGCTCTTTCATAAAACCCCTCCTAAATTAATAATTTTATTTTAACTATTTAAAATTTCATAAGCTACAGTAGCTATTGTCTCTATTCCAGTAGCTATTGCATCTTCATCAGGGCTAAATAGTTCATTGTGGATAGTTGTTTTGCCGATATTTTTATCAGACTTTATACCTAGCCAAATATATAAAGAAGGGACTTCTCTAGTAAATGCAGAAAAATCTTCTCCACCAGTCGCTGGATATTCTGGAATAACTACATTTTCTTCGCCCAGTTGTGTTGTTAGAGCGCTATAAGCTATTTTATATAAATTACTGTCATTTATTGTAGCTCCATATCCTCTTACTAGATCTACTTCAGTGCTACAACCTAATCCTTCTGCTATAGGTTTAATTAGATTATTTAATTTTTCTGGCATTTTTTCTGCTAAATCTGGATCATAATATCTAATTGTTCCCTCGATTTTCACTTCAGCTGGGATTACATTATATCTAGAACCGCCTTCGATTTTTCCTAAAGTTATAACTAATGGAGTAAAGGGACTTACATTTCTTGAGACTATTGTCTGAATATTATTAATTATTGACGCAGCAGCTACAATAGCGTCATGTCCATTTTCTGGCTGTGATGCATGAGCTGCTTTTCCATTTACTTTTATAAATATTCTATCTGACTGTGCCATCATAGCTCCATCTCTAAAAGCTACTTTTCCCACTTCTTCATCCCATACGTGAAGAGCTACTGCGGCGTCTACTTTTGGATTTTCTAAAACCCCATCTCGTATCATAAGTTTTGCTCCCCCATCTGGTGGAGTTTCTTCTGCTGGTTGAAATACAAATAAAATATTTCCATTTATTTTATCTTTATTTTTACAAAAATATTTACAAGCTCCTAGCAGGATAGACGCGTGCATATCATGTCCACAAGCGTGCATTTTGCCGGGGGTTTTTGATGAAAATGGAAGTTCTGTACATTCATTTATAGGCAGTGCGTCAAAATCTGCTCTAAGTAAAACTGTTTTGCCTGGTTTTTCTCCTTTTAAAAGTCCAACCACTCCATGTCCGCCTATATTAGTTCTTATTTCGTCTAAGTCTAATTTTTCTAATTCTCTAACTATGGTCTTTGCGCTATTTTCTTCTTCATAGCTTAGCTCTGGATTTTCGTGT